>JBGAGR010000341.1:0-8970 GCA_044226645.1 Aggregatilineales bacterium | reverse complement strand
GGCGACTAAACCTGTTCTCCCGCCACCGCCCGCTTGAGATTTTCGGTAAAGGGCGGCCTCACGATACCGTTTTCTGTGACAATGCCGGATAGATAACGATTTGGTGTTACATCGAAGGCCGGATTTCGCGCATGGAAATGAGCTGGCACCAGCGGCGTACCATACGGCGTAATCACTTCATCCTTGCTTCGTTCCTCAATCGGAATTTCCGCGCCTGTTTTCAGCGTCAGGTCAACGGTTGAGGTTGGCGCGACGGTGTAGAACGGAATGCCATTCTCTTTTGCCAATACCGCGATCTGATACGTGCCGATCTTGTTCGCGAAATCTCCGTTTGAGGCGATTCGGTCAGCACCCACCAACACCAGCTTGATTTCGCCCTTCTGCATATAAAATCCGGCGGCAGTATCCGGCAGAATATCATAGCTTACACCGAGTTGTTCCAGTTCCCATGCGCTTAATCGCGCACCCTGCAAACGCGGACGGGTTTCGTCCAGCAGCACATGAAACTGTTTGCCCTGTTCGAATGCCGCTCGGATAACGCCCAGTGCCGTCCCATAATCCACCGTTGCCAGCGCACCCGTATTGCAGTGATGCAGCACGGTAAAGCCCTTTTGAATCAACCCCGCGCCATTTGCGCCCATGCGTCGGTTAATAGCCACATCATCATCCGCAATTTGCTGGGCTTGCTTCAAAAGTTCAGTGCGAAGTTCACCGGGTTGACTGAATGAGCCGTTCGCAGCGATTTCAAGCATCCTGTCTACAGCCCATGCCAGATTAACCGCTGTGGGGCGTGCCGCTTTCAGGACATCACCTGCTTGCCGTAAATCGCCAAGTAATGCAGGGATGTTTTCTGCACTGCTTTGCTGCGCTGCCAGCGCCATCCCGAACGCCGCTGATGCGCCTATCGCTGGAGCGCCGCGTACGGTCATATCAGTAATCGCTGCTGCCACCGCCTGATAATTCGGCAAATCCACCTGAACCAGTTTCCAGGGGATTTCCTTCTGATCGATCATTCTAACCTGACCGTTATGCCATTCAACTGTTCTCATGATGATAGTCCTGTGGGTTGGGTGATGAAAGAAATGTAATTTTCCGCTTTTACCCTCAGATTGAAAAGAGGATAAAGATCATATTATGAGGTGATTTCAGTGAATACTTCAATGCCATTCAGCATCATGTGGTACAGAAACACCAGATGCAGAAATTCAGCGTCATGTGGCACGATACCGAGTTCCTGCGCTGTCGATACGGGCAGATCATAGGTATCAACGGTGTTGACTGGCAGAATCACCCGCACCCCGCGCTGCTGATGTTGATTCGCGGACAGCCGCATATACATTGCCAGTTGATGGGTGCAAAGGTCGGTACAGTCGCCCACTGTAATCCAAGTTTTGATGTGTGGTCGCGCTTTGACCCACGCATCGAATCCCGGAGCCATCCCGCTGTTGATTGAATTTTTGGGGAAAACAGTCAGTTGGTCAAAAAAGGGTAACGCTTTGAAGGCCGCCACCGTTTCCGATTCTTCAGTGCCGCGAATACAGTGTGGTGCATAATTCGCGAATTCAACTGCGTCCTCTGGATGCGTATCCTGAGGGAGAGCAATGTCACGGATGCCGCTGTCCCATGCCAATTGAAACAAGCGCGTAATAGGCTCAACGATACGGTTCACGCGCGGTGAGGATAATGGCCCTACGGTGCAAAATCCTTCGATGACATCCACCGAAACAATCCCCACCGTTCGAGGATCGCCATTCTGTATCAGCGATTGAATGGAAACGGGTTTTAACCCACTCTTCCAATCAAGCATCCATTCAATAAAGGGCTTGCTCTGCGCAATAAATGAGTCGGCGTTCATGGCGGGAATCCTCCTTTGGATTCATGTGTTCCACATGAGCCATGTTACCGCACCTGATCATGATCGGCAAAACACAAACTAAGGTGGACTGTCTCCAATCCACCTTGATGATCTTTCCGATTTATAGTGAAACGAAGCTTGCCTACTGAACCGAGTCAACAACCTTCGACAGTATATCGAAAGGGACGCCGCCCTGGTCGTAAGTGCGCCCAGCATAAGTCAGGAAGCTGGGGGGATTACTGCCGTATCGGACACCTATTGCCGGAGTTCCATGTACGCCCAGATTTGAGCCAAAATTCACATCGGTTGTGACACGGTTCTCATTTTGGGTACACCCCAGTGCCGTGTTGTAATCGACACCAATCTCAGTGGCAACTTCGCGTCCTGTATTTTGACCATAATTGCCTTGCTCGGCCTTTTTGTAGAACAATTCGGATGCCATCCAGAAAGCACCTGGTTTTTGTGCTTCCATACAGGCCGCGATAGTGCCAAAGAACGCTGTCGTTTGACCACCCGCCGTCGGGAAAATACGGTATTCCAGTTTGGCTTTACCTGTTTTCACATACTCATTGATGAACTGGTCAATGGTTGGTTTGTATTCCTGGATGCCACTGTCCCATGCCAATTGAAACAAGCGCGTAATTGGCTCAACAATGTGGTTCACACGCGGCGAGGACAATGGGCCTACCGTACAGAATCCTGCGATGATGATCCACTGAAACAATCCCCACAGTTCGAGGGTCGTTGTTTTGAATGAGGGATTGCAAGGTCACGGATTTTAGTCCGCTCCTCCAATCCAGCATCCACTCAATAAAGGGGCTTGTTCGCAAGAAAAGACGGCATTCATGGCGCGAATCCTCCTTTGAATTTGTATTTTCCCAAATCAGGATGTTACCGCACCTGACCATGATCGGCAAAACACAAACCAAGGTGGACTGTCTCCAACCACCTGATGATCTTTCCGATTGATAGTGAAACGATGTGTGCCTACTGAACCGAGTCAACAACCTTCGACAGTATATCGAAAGGTACGCCGCCCTGGTCATAGGTGCGTCCGGCGGTATTGTGTTGGGGGATTACTGCCATATCGGACACCCAGCATAGGTCTGTACGCCCAGATTTAGCCAAAAATTCACATCGGTTGTACACGGTTCTCATTTTGGGCACACCCCAGTGCCGTGTTGTAATCGAGCACCAACTTCAGTGGCAACTTCGCGTCCTGCATTTTGACCATAATTGCCTTGCTCGGCCTTTTTGTAGAACAATTCGGATGCCATCCAGAAAGCACCTGGTTTTTGTTCTTCCATACAGGCCGCGATAGTGCCAAAGAACGCTGTCGTTTGACCACCCGCCGTCGGGAAAATACGGTATTCCAGTTTGGCTTTACCTGTTTTCACATACTCATTGATGAACTGGTCAATGGTTGGTTTGTATTCCTGGCAGTGTGGGCAGGCATAATCTGCGAATTCAATGATGGTGATAGGGGCTTCTGGACTCCCCAGCACAAAAGCGCCATCATCGGTGCGTTCCTGCGGAATAGTGTTATAGGTATCAATGGATATTGTGCTGTTGGTCTGTGTACTGGATAGCAAAATAAATGCAATAGCAGCTACAATGGCCACCACCCCTATGAAGATAATCGGCATTGGAATAGACATGCTGCCCGATATGGGGGAGTTTTGTCTTTTTGTTTCTGAAGTCATTGATTAACCATTCTAATAGTTGGAATTTCCCATTATTGATTTTTAACCTATCTTGATGCACTTCTCAAGTGAGAGTTGCATGAAAATCTAATGACGAATGCGCAGAAATGGAATCAGCCAGGGAACTTCCCGTTGATAGTTCCTGTAAATGTCTCCATAGGCAGTTGCTAACCGCTTTTCTTCCAATAATGACCCGAAGATAAAATAAAGCGTCGCGCCGAGGTTAAAGGCCAGCAAACCTTCAGTCATCGTTACCATAGGCCAGATCGCCAGCAGCGAGAAGAGATACAGCGGATGCCGCACAAGAGCATAAGTACCTCTGAATTGCAGCGGTTCATCAGGTAAGGGGAGCGCCCCGCCATTAAAATACGCTTGCAACTGCCGCAGCCCTATAAAACGCCACGTATCAATCTGGATGAGCGAGACCAGTACGCCAACTGCCCCGATGATCTGTATTACCAGCAGGAGAATCGCCGTCGGGCTTTCGACACGCCAGATAACCTGACCACCATCCAACACCGCGATAATGAACGCAGGTGCCAGCGTAATCACCGCGAAAGCATTGTATGCCAGCCGGTAAAACCCGTGATAAGCACGTTCACTGATCCGTTCGCGAATCCTTCTTTTGATACTTTGTCCGGCTAACCAACTGTGCAGGACTGCGAAAAACCCCAGAATGAGGATGATTTTAAGCATGATTTAATCTCATATTCGACATTCTGTAGACGCGCCAGCGCTCAAAGGCTTACTTTGAACATTCATACAGCATATCCGCGATAGCTTTTGAATCCGCCGACTGTTTGTAGCAGTAATAGTGAATGGGGGCATCTGTCCAGTAACCATTCTCGAACATGAACAGACCGTTGATACCTTCGTACTGCATACTCTCGAATGCCGTTTGTGTGTTCCCCTCGTGGATCGCCTGTAAGGTGATAGCTGCCGCGTCATAAGTGAGTGTTGCCAGCAGTCCCGGTTCAGGGACATAAAGACCACTTTGCAGGTAACGTTCGCGGAAGCCTCCATCTGGCAGCGATCCGCTGGATGCAATACGAATCCCGTTCGTATCTGGCCTCAATTGAATGAATTGCTTCAGCGCAAATACTTCACTTCCGGTCACAGAAGTATTGATTTGGATAGCATCAGTGATCGGGAATTGGCCTGTTGTTGTGATAATGTCGCTGATTTGTGGGTTGGTCAGCATATAAATGTTGTCGGTAGCGGGTTTCGTTCCCCATCCTCCCACAATCATGACAGGTAGCTGACCAAACGCCTGTTGAGTGCGCGTGTCCGTTGCCGCGTATCCCAACGCGATCACAGCTTTCACCAGCGGGTCTTTTGCGAGTGCTTTAGCCCGCTCAACAGCATTTTCCGCTGTCCCACCGTCATCTACTGCCAGCAGTTCTATACCGATATTTTGTCCATCACTCAACGCCAGTCGCACCGCGTAATAGGCATCATAACCGATTTCCCGGTAGCGTCCTTCGAATGGAGCTAGCAGTGCGATTCGGCTGATTTCCTGCTGCGAAAAAATACTGCATCCACACAGATTCACAATGATTAGGCATAAAATCAGCGTGAGTGGTTGCAGAGTAAGCGAGAATCTGCCCAAACTTAACAAGGGAACAGGCTTTCGTAGGGGCGCTTCGTGAAGCGCCCTCTTATGGATCAATATTTTTTCACTTGCCATATAACCATTGCCAGATCAGTGGTGCCGATTGTTGACTCCCGCCTTTAGCACCCATTTGCCAGATGTTCATCAAATGTCCGCGCGAAATCGTGATACCCGTCATTGCGGCAGTCCGCCCGGAAATAATAATAATCGCTGCTGGTTGGGTACACTGCCGCCTGAATGGCCTGAATCCCCGGGTTATCAATCGGCCCCGGTGGAAGCCCACCGTTCAGGTAAGTGTTATAAGGTGAAACCGTGTTATAGTAATCCGCTACCGTGATCTGCGGCCACCAGCGATCATCGCGGAAGCCGATAGCATACTGCACCGTTGGGTCTGCTTCCAGTGCCATGCCATCATTCATCCGGTTGCGGTATACACTGGCGATGAGCGGTTGTTCATCCGCATGAACGGCCTCGCGCTGTACGATAGAAGCCAGTGTCACCATCTGGTATAACGAATATCCCTGTGCCTGGGCATCAATCGGCAGTTGCGTACCGACATGATCCAGAAATGCCTGACTTAATATCTCGCGCAGCATGATTGGCGTGACTTCTGCGGGCAGTTGATACGTGTCTGGGAATAAAAACCCTTCCATCGAAGCACCGGGTGGAAGCCCAACCTGTGCCGCGAACGTCGCATCAACGGGCGCACCTGCATCTACTGTCGCCAAAAAATCCGCTCCGCTGAAGCCAAAATACGGGTTATCGTCAATCGCTGCCGCCACTTCTTCCAGCCGCCAGCCTTCCAATATACGGAATGGGAATTGACTGCTGCGCGAGTCGGTCAGCGCAACCGCGATCTGCGACAGTGTTTGTGCCTTGTTCAGAAAGTAAGTTCCGGCCTGTAAATTCGTGTCGTAATCATTCAGCCGCACATAATCAACAAATAATTCCGGGTCGGTAATCAGATTCGTATTGACCAGATTTTGCGCGATAATACGCGGTGTATCCCCCGGATTGACCGTGAATCGGAGCGGCGTGGTATCGCTGCTGACCGCGCGGTTCAAATCGTCCTGTCGCGATGCTATCGAGACACGGATAATCAGCTTTTGCACATAATCAACGGGCTTTCCACCCGACGCGACAAATATCACCCCCACGCACACGACTGTCGCAAAGAGTAGTGCTGCCCCGCCCAGAAGCAGAACATAAATTGAGCGCCTCAACCGTTAAATCTCCTGAGTATCGAATCATTCACGCTTTATGTGTCCTCAGGCTTTCTTTTCGGCTAGTACGCGCGTCATTTGCTCGATATGGTTGACATCGTGCCATGCAATCAGGGCCAATTGGTCTTGCAATGACATTGAACCCCGTTTGGAATGAATGGCTGTGCGTTGCCAGCTTGCCTCATCCAAACTTTCTAGATGAGTCAGAAATTCAGTGCGTTGTGTATTCCATTCTGCGTAAACATCCTCTATATGCTGTTCATTGTAACGACCCTTTGCGGCGATTTCATCCGCATTAAAGTTGGGCAATGGTGCGCTGTCCTGATTAAGGGTGATGTCCGCACGCTCTACGCAGGCCGCTTCATAATCGTGCAGGTGACACAGGACTTCTAAGGTTGTCCACCCGGTTCCATTATCACGAAAAGTGGTTAATTCTGTTTCTGAATGGGTTTGTATAAGACTTCGGACAATCTGAAGCGATTTACGCATCTGGTCTAAATGCCATCCGCGCAGAGCGCTGTTTGGGAGCATAGTAATCCTCCAATTATTTCTTGAATGGTTCGGGTAATTCGGTTAATCCATCACGCAGGGCATCCAGATAACTTTGTAAAATGAGCCGCGCGGCCAGGTCATCAATCGGGTCGCGCATATGACGGCGTTTCTGGATCGACAGTTCACGCGCATCAGCGCTCGTTAACTGCTCATCCCAGGTGGTGATGGGCAGGGGAGTCGTTTCCGCAAAACGGCTAATCCAGCGCTGTACCGTCTCACGCTGTGTATATTCTCCCGGCTTTGCGTCACTGTTGAACGGCAGCCCGATAACGTATCCAGTCACCCGCTGCTCCTGGGCGATGCGGTTGATACGCTCGAAATCTTCCTTATTGGTTTTGCGATTGATGACGATCAATTCCCGCGCCACCAACCCGGATGAATCGCTCACCGCCAATCCAATGCGCTTCAATCCATGATCGATTCCCATCAGTCGCAGCTTTGTGGGTTTGCTCGCAAGCGGAGGTATGCCGCTCATGGTGGTTCAGCATCCTGCACCTGAACCGTGATTCGCATCGGCAGTATCGGCAGGCTCCCAAACCAATCGGGTGCAATCGTGATTTGCGGTGTGATACCCTGTTGCAGCGGCAGCTCACTGACCAGATAAGCAATCGCATCATTTACCGAAAGCCCGGTCAGTCGTTCGCGTATCTGGTCGCTATCCACCTGCGCCATCACGACCCCGCTGCCACCCATCGAAAACGTAATCTGGCCCGTCGCCGCATCGGTATTACTAACGGTATCGCAACCCTCGTCATACGTCACGCTGTCTGGTCGGATAAACTGACCTGCTTGCACCTGCTTCGAAAGCTCTGCATACACAATCTGCCGTCCAAGCTGTTCATCGACTGCCGTTGCTTCAACCACCGCACGCATCGTCAGCGAAAGCGTATCAGCAATATCCCCCGGTTGAGCGCTAAAAGTCATCCAGTCATTGCGTTCTTCCGCGATTTGCACTGTTTGCAGGATAATACACTGCGAATCCGTCAGTTTGGCCTGCATCTCCAGATAGGCTCTGCTCTGAAGCTGCTGCTTCACGATTCCGATAACCGTATCAATATCCTGTGACGTAACGACTTTTTGTGTTCGGCTGTTGCCTCCCGACGTAGCAGTAATATTGCGCACCGCCACGCTGCTCGCCAGTGGTCCGATTACCGTGTTAATCGTCCCGCTGTCCACGTTGCCAATCGCGCCTGCTGATGTCGCAAGCGCCTCAATCGGTACTTCGACCTGTAAGCCACTGCCGCCCGGTAGACTGGCTTCCTGCGTAGTCTGGAATTGAATCGGCGCGCCCGTACTGGTCGTAACCGTCGTGCCAGCAGGTATCGTCACAGGCTGATCGGTCTGATTGATGAACACCACTGACCCGGAAGACAATGCATTGCCCAGGTCTTGTGATCCAGTGGTTTCAATTGTTCCCGTATCTTCAATCTGTGCGCTGACTTTTATCGCCGGGATGATTCGATTTTCGACATCGACCCCCGTTGCCACCGGATTGACGATAATATCCACATTAGACGTGACACTGCTTTGTGCCGGGATAACCACGACTGTTGCGCTCGGCAAAACGACGTATCCGAGCACGCCGGCCACCACGACAAACAGCACCAACCCAACCACCAGTCGGATTCGCCGCATTCGTTTTTGCAGTTCCGATTCTTCGGCATAAACCCGGCTGGCGATTTCTTTTAGATCGTCCGGTATGGGTTCATCTTTGGGACGTTGGAAGCGGTTGGTAAACACCTTCGAACGACCACGCTGCCAGCGGCCACGTTCGCTTGCCCCAATTGTTTCGAAAGTGCTGATTTTGAGTTCTTTGGCGTTGCGGATGACCTGCGCATCATGTGTCACGAGTCCCAGCCGAATCGCGCGGCGCATAGCCTCGCGCTGAATCAGCACAAGATCGAGCTTGCGGTTCAAAATCGTGCCTTCCTCAGGCCAGATTAGCAGAACCCGCTGCCCACGCAGGAAGGATAGTCGATCTCGTACAGAGACAACATCGTCCCCGCCCTCAAGCTGGACATATTC
>JBGAGR010000340.1:0-7514 GCA_044226645.1 Aggregatilineales bacterium | reverse complement strand
GGCTGGATATGGTCAAAGCTGGTTAACCTGAGCGACGAAGGCGCACTTGTTCCCTTCGCCGCTACCCTTCCGGCGACACCCCGACCGACACTGACCAAAACACCGGCTCAAGTCTGCAACCCCGGTCAATGGGTTGGCGTGTGCGGCTCGAATAACTGCGGCAATGACTATGTCTCGCAGTGCAATTCGGATGGAACGGGTTATACCTGCGTCTGGAATCCACAGCAGTGTACCGTCGATAGTGGGCCGGGAAGCATTTTCAGACCGCCACGCAAACCGACTTCTCAACCGGGCAACCCGACAGAAGAACCGTTTGTCTGCACCAACGGCTGGCTGACGGGTCAATTGCAAGCCTATGCCAACCAGCTAGGCATTTCCTTGCAGCAGCTCATCCAGCAGCTTTTACCCTCGTATGATCTCGATCACGATGGGGACATCGACTGCGACGATTACAACGCCATGAATTAGTCATTAAGCGCTTGAATAAACAACAACGCCCGTGTTTACACGGGCGTTATTTTTGCTACCACTTATCCCAGTGGACGATTTCTTCGAAGCCCTTGCGGCCTTCTTTACGCGGTGGACGCGGCGCTACCGCCTCCGGCGCGGGATAGCCGAATGAAATCGCGATGTTGAGATGCCATTCTGCCGGGAAATGCAGAATCGCGCGGGCTTGCTCCGGCTCATAGATCGACGCGAGGCACGAACCAACACCCAATTCCCACGCCGCAAGCTGCATATAGGCTGCCGTTTGTCCGGCATCGAACATGGTCTGGAACTTCTCGCCGGGATCAGTCGTCAGAATCACCACACCCAGCGCCGCCCCTGCCAGATGTCCCGCCCATGTCCCGGTTTTCGAAACCGCTTCAAGCGTCGCCTTATCTCGAATCGCAATAAACTGCCAGGGCTGAGTATTTTTCGACGACTGCGACAGCCGTCCCGCGTTCAAAATCTGCTGCACAACATCCTCTGGGAGCGGCTTATCCTGAAACTGCCGAATCGCTCGCTTGGAACGAACTGCCTCGTAAACATTCATTTTTCCACCTCTATTCCTCTACCGATGAATCATCGTAAAAGCAAAATCGCGTCCCATACCGCTGCGCATCATCGACACCCACAGCCGCGCGACAGCCTCGACTGCGCCAGCATTCGACAGCGCACCCGCATCAACAGCCTGAATGCCAATCGACTGCGCCAGCTTCGTGACGGTGGATTTGGCTTCAGCATCATCGCCGCAGATAAAAGCCGTTACGGGATGTCCACTGTAAATCGGGTCGATGAGCGCTTCCCATCCCATTGTATTGAAAGCCTTAACCACCCGCGCTCCCGGCGACCATTTGGCGATGGCCTCTGCGCCGGACGGTTCATCATCAGGTGAAACCGGACTGATGCGGTTGGTCGAGTCGATGATGATTTTACCCGCTATATCACCCAGCGCGACAACAGTTTCACGCACTGCCGCCCAGGGAACCGCCATCACGATAATATCGCCCCAGGCCGCCGCTTCGGGGATGCTCACCGCGCGGATATTCCCGCCGATTTCCGCCAGCGCGGCCTGTGTTTTCTCGCTGTTGATGTCGCGTGCGCCAAAGCGGATGTCATGACCTTTGGCTGACCAGACCTTCGCCAGACTCCCACCGATATGGCCTGCGCCAATAATGCTGATTTTCACTGTAGAGTATCCTTCTATGGAATAAATGGTCATCTGTATGCTGTTGCGTCATGAAATGGATGCAACGGCGCATCGTTCTATTACGCGCCGTCTTGAACAACGAGATTATAGCGCGGATAATCTGCTACAATAACATTACGAATTCATAAGAGGAGTTTCAGCGTGGACACCCTCTACACCATCGGTCACAGCAACCTTTCCAAAGAAGATTTCCTCGCCCATCTGCGCCAGCACAATATCACCGTGCTGGTTGATGTACGCAGCGCCCCGGTCAGCCGCTTTGTGCCGCACTTCAACAAAAAAGCGCTGGAAGCCTATCTGAAGGAAAACGGCATCGATTACCGTTACGCCGGGGAATATCTGGGAGGCCGCCCCAAAGATGAAAGCGTCTATAAAAACGAGACTGTACCCGATGTGGATACCAAGCGTGAGCAGTTCCTCAAACTGGTGGATTACGAAGCCATCATGAAAACCGAGTGGTATCAAAAGGGCATCCGTCGTTTACTAGACATTATCACTGAAACACAAAATGGCGGTGTCGCCATCATGTGCAGTGAAGGCAATCCGCTCGACTGTCACCGCCATCATCTCATCGCCCGTTCCCTGCTCGATCCGGCAGTGAAGATTATCGACAAAAACCTCAAGGTGCAGCACATCATCAAAGATGGTAATATTGAAATTGTAGATGCGTCTGCCTTTAGCGCTAACACTCCCACACCTCATCAACCGCGTCTATTTTAGGCAACAGGGTAACAATGACTGTACCTATCCGTCTCTACACAATTGGGTTTACCCAGAAGCCTGCGGAAGCTTTCTTCGGACTGCTGCGCGATAATGATGTAAAAGTCTTGGTCGATATACGCCTCAAACCCGATTCACAGTTAAGCGGTTTTGCTAAAGGACGCGATTTACCCTACTTCCTCAAACATTTAGCGAACTGTGATTATCTCCATCGACTCGACATGGCTCCTACTGATGAACTCCTGAGCCAGTATCGAGACGATAAATCATGGTCACAATACGAAATTGCTTTTAATCAACTGCTTCAGGAACGAAACCTCATCACGCAGTTAGAGCGAAATTGGTGGGCATCCAACCCTGCTTGTTTGTTATGCAGTGAACACGAACCGGATCACTGTCATCGCCGCCTCGTCGCTGAATACATGGCTGCCCATTGGCCGGAGGTCGAGATTATTCATTTGATGTAGGGGGTTCCGTGCAGCACGATATTCTGATTACTGACCTGACTCAGATGAGAAGGAATAATTTCTGTATTGCTGGTGTCACGCCTAAAGGTGTTACGGTACGCCCGGATATATCGCATAACACGATTCAGGAAAAGCATCTCATCAGGAATAACCAGCCCATAATCCGCCCCAGAGCTGTGTTGAGGATGGATTTACAGAGCAAATCCTCGTGGGATGCGCCGCACACCGAAGATCGCGACTGGATAAACCCCGATGAAACTGAATTTTTGCGTTTAGCCACGGAACAGGCCTGGAAAATCGCCCTGCAAAGGACACTGTATGAAAGTGTCCATGAAATCTTCGAAACCGAACTTTACGACAATAAACGCATCGAACCCGGAACAGGGGTGCGCTCTCTGGGAACCATCCGATCCGAATCGGTAGATGGGTTCATTTACCAGCCGGATATGTTTGAGCGTGGGAAATATCGTTATCGCTTGAGCTTCACCCAGGCAGATGGACAGTGTTTCGAAGATTTACCCATCACCGATTTGGCACTGCGCTACTATGCTGATTATCTGCGTCTGCATGACAAAATATCCTGCGATGATATTCAAGCTATGCTGCTCTCGTCTTTTCAAACCACTGAAATCTGGCTGCGATTAGGATTGACTCGACCTTTTCAGAAAAAACGGGATGATGACAGTTGGTGCTATTTGCAGGTGAACGGTATTTATACGTTTCCCGATTACTTAGAAGGACGGTGTTTTGCCGATTTCAGGCTGGATTAGAAAAATCAGTTTATGTTCGCTGCTCCTTTGAGAATGAATCACTCGGTATCCTCTGATTCTCTCCACCTCTGTCTCTCTGCGTTAAATTCTTCTCCTGTTTGTTTTACCAAACAATTACAAACCATACACAAAATTTTGCATTTTCCCCCGTTTTGTGGAAACTTGAGGACAATTCGTATTCCCCAAAGGCAAATCCTCATGCACGTCCACACTCCCGAAGATGCAGGCATGTCCACTGAACGACTGAACCGAATCGCCCCGATTATGGAAGATTTTGTCAAAGACGGTCAGATGCCCGGAATCATGACCCTCGTGCAGCGGCATGACAAAATCGTCCACTTCGGTCAATACGGTCTGATGGACATTGAAGCCGGAACGCCCATGCAGGAAGATAGCATTTTCCGCATCTATTCCATGACCAAGCCCATCGCCAGTGTCGCCCTCATGATGCTGCTCGAAGAAGGCCGCCTCGCCCTTACTGATCCCGTATCAGCCTATATCCCGGCTTTCGCCAAAACAAAAGTCTGTATCGGATCAAACGCGAATGGCTTGATTCTGACTAACCAGCAGCCGCCTATGACTCTGCATCATCTCCTGACGCACACATCCGGTCTGAGCTATGGCTTTCATCTCGATTCGCCAGTTGAAGAACTCTACCGCCAGAATTGGCAGAAAATCAATGACCGCAGCCGTTCCACCTTACAGGAATTCGTCGAATCCATCGCCGAACTGCCGCTCATGTTCCAACCAGGGACAAACTGGCGTTACAGCGTCGCAACCGATATTGTCGGCTATATTGTGCAAATCGTTTCGGGTATGCCGTTCAATGAATTCCTCAAACAGCGCATTTTCAAACCACTCGGCATGGTCGATACCGACTTTTATGTCCCGGCGGAAAAAGTCAAGCGCCTCGCCCCGATTTATATGTCCGAAACCCTCTATGATCCACGCCGCATCCCGGAAGCAGAGGTCTATGGCATAGGCGATGTGACCGTACCCACACGCCGTCTATCCGGCGGCGGCGGGTTGGTTTCGACGCTGGCGGATTACCTTAAATTTTCCAACTGTCTGCTTAAAATGGGTGCGTATGACGGCGGACGGTTACTCGGACGCAAGACAATGGAATGGATGACCGCCAATCACATCCCGGATGCGCTGATGCCCCTCAAAATGGGCGTAGAACAGCAGGATTACGGCTTCGGACTCGGCTTCCGTGTTGCAACGAATTTAGGCAAACTTCGCAGCTTGAAATCCGTGGGAGAATTTGGCTGGGGTGGTGCTGCCAATACTTACTTCTGGATTGACCCGTCAGAGGATTTCATCGGGCTGATGATGACGCAGTATCTACCCACTGCACCTTATCCGGTACAGGATCGTTTTCGCAATCTGGCGTATCAAGCCATTGTGGATTAGTGTCGCAAGCCACACATTGGGCGGTTTGCAGCGAGACCGCCCAATAAATACATCTATTTCATGGTCGTCGCATAGGTGATATGGGGAAAATTGACATTCTCCACTAGCAGCGACATATGTGCTTCCTGATCACCTTTAAGCGTATCCAGCAAAAAAGCCGTCGTGAAGTGGTTGATCAGGTCATCCCACACCCCCATACCCCAATCTCCAAAAATACCATGATCGCCACCGTCAAACACCACTTCCGACTTCTGCGCACTGGAGACATTATTGTATGTCAGGTTCGCACTCCATTCCGGAGTGTTTACGGTGTCTGCTGATCCCACCTGTACCATGACCGGTATTGTAACCGATGCCATTCCCGAGGAACCGAAGATGTACCCATCGCCAGATTGGCTGACAATCGCGGTAACCCGCTGATCGCCCCAGCTCGGCCATAGCGTTGTGGGCATCGCATCAAGTTTGGCGAGCGCCAGCATTTCATCCTTGTGTGAAAGCAAATTCGAGCATACATCTTTCTCAGATACAGAAAGTGCCGCCGCCTCACCCGATGGAGTGTCTACACGACCGGAACACCAATCCTCAAGCCAGGCCAGATTGAACTGCGCTCCCGCCGCCGCAAGCGCGGTATAACCACCTGAAGAATGACCCACTACAGCAATATGTTTCGTGTCAATCATGCCTTTGAAGCTGCCATCCTGACCGGTTAGCCCCTCGGCGAAGTCAATCTCGCGCGAAGTGAGCGCTGGCCGTTCAATATAGTGCGACCATAAATCACGATCGGTAGTCATAATTCCGATCACGATGAAACCATAAGAAGCAAGATGCTCCTCGATACTGATATAGTCGCGCGGGCTGGCTCCGTAGCCAGGTGAATAAACCACTAGTGGATAGGGAGATTGGGTACTGTCAGGTATTGCGTTCAATGCCGAGGACTGCCACAGTCCTACTCCGTCCATAAGGTCAATATTGTTCAGGGCTAATTCATACTCCACAGGCACAGTCAGTGCCGCAGCCGATTGATCGCCTTCCTGTTTTAGTGCCGGATACATAGCAAGCAGGATAATCGGTTTCCCCGTTCCTTTACCAAGGATGAACCAGGTTCTGCCCACCGAATAAGGTCCAGGTTCTGCGTACAGAGGTGTTTGAGTTTGTGATGGGTTATCCTGTGCCATTAGCGGCAGAGCGAGCCAGAACAATAAGCCACTCAAAACAATAAGTCCAAAGTAGCGTCTCATAATCCGTTCTCCTTGAAAACAAAAAGACATCACCCGTTGTTATGAGTAATGCCTTTCTTATAAATGAACTATATCGATGTTTCAACAACATATAACAGCTTGGTTATCTACAGCCATTCCACATGTCACTTGAAACAATTATATTTTAACATATAGAATCTGATGTAGTGTCAAATGTCATAACTAACAGCATATTCCTTTTTCTGGATATGGTTACTGACAATATGCTTGCTGATGCACACGTAACTGGCGATCGACTGCCGGATTCGTTCGAAGGCGATGTCATCCTGCCGCTGCGGGAAGCGCATTGGAAAGTCCTCGAAGCCGACCCGCTCCATGCTGAGGATTTCATCCGCGCCGGGAAACTTCTGCTCATCATGCAGAAAATCGACTCCGAGCGTTTGCCTGAAGAAATATAACCGAATCGTTTTGCTATTGGGATGACTGGCAACAGACAATCCAGCGCGAATTTGGCATAATGAAAACAAATCTGTGAACTAAATGGGCTGAGTTATATGATCGTCGATTCAATTGAAACTCCTCCGGCACTGCTGGCTGACCGCTTCAAAACGCTGCGCTACGATGAAGATGAAAAAGCGGTGATCGTCCTGAACCGCCGCAAATATCCGTTTCAGGTCGAGTATGTCACACTGCGCACCGTTGAAGAAGTCGCGCTGGCGATTGAAGATATGACCGTTCAGGGTGGCCCACCGTTAGCCTATGTCGCTGGATTAGGATTAGCGATGGCGGCTCGTGATCTGGACGCTTCGCCCACGCGGCAAGCCGTTTATCTGGAACAGGTCGCTAAACGCCTGCTGGCTACACGTCCGACAGCCGATGATCTCAACCACATCATCCCGGCGGCGCTCAAAGTTGCTCATGATGCCCTGCGTGAACAGCAAGACCCCTTCCGCGCCACGCTCGATTATGTGAATGGAGAAATTCAACGCGGGAACGAAGTCAGTCAGAAATGCGGACAATATGCTGCGCGACTGCTCAATGATGGCGACCAGATTTTGACACACTGCATCGCCGGAGCCGCCTTATGCTGGATGCTCTGGACAGCCAAGCAGCAGGGGAAAGCTGTGACGCTTATCGGCTGTGAGACTCGCCCGTATTTTCAGGGCGCACGATTGACCGCTGCCAGCGCACAGGAAATGGACATTCCCTTCAAACTCATCACCGACGGCATGTCCGCCCACCTGATGAGCGT
>JBGAGR010000339.1:0-7209 GCA_044226645.1 Aggregatilineales bacterium | reverse complement strand
ATCTTCGTCCATCGCTATCTGCTGGAATATTTCGAGTTGGAGGCATAGTTCCCTATTCACTGGTTTCCTTCTTCAACTAAAAACCAACAACTAACCACTAACGACTCTTCCCAGTTGCCAAAATCCTGATTTCGATGCACATTCAGCCCTTTAACAATGCTGAAGGAGCATCATCAGGATGGCAGACAAAATTCGCTGGGGGATTCTGGCACAGGGTCAATCGCCCAAAAATTTGCAACCGGGTTAACCGCCCTGTCGGATGTCGAAATCGCGGCGGTAGGGTCACGCACACAGGAAGCAGCAGATCGTTTCGCTGCACAATTTAACATCCCACGCCGCCATGCCAGTTATGAAGCATTGGCGAGTGATCCGGATGTGGACGCAATCTACATCGGCACACCACACAACCTGCACTGCGAAAATACGCTCATGTGCCTTGACGCTGGCAAACCCGTGCTGTGCGAAAAGCCGTTCGCGATCAACAGCGGCGAAGTCCAGAAGATGATCGCCAGGGCGCGGGAGAAGAAAATCTTTCTGATGGAAGCCATGTGGACGCGCTTTCTGCCGACACTGGTGCGCACCCGTGAAATCATCGCTGCCGGAACGATTGGTGAAGTGCGGATGCTCACGGCGGATTTTGGCTTCCGTACTTCGGTCAATCCGGAAGGGCGTTTGTTCAATCCGGCGAACGGCGGCGGCGCGCTGATGGATGTGGGCGTGTATCCAGTAGCGCTGGCGCATATGCTGTTCGGGACTCCCTCGCGCATCATGTCACAGGCGGCGCTCGGTCAAACGGGCGTTGATGAACAGAGCGGCTATCTACTCGGTTTTCCCAAAGGACAACTGGCGTTACTTTCATCGGCAGTTCGCACGAACACGCAGCAGGAAGCGCGTATCGCCGGGACAGAAGGCTTGATTCGCCTGCCCGATTGGTGGCATGGACACAGCCTGACGCTTTCGGTCAATGGCAAGCCGGATGAAATCATTGATTTGCCCTACGAAGGCAATGGTTATAACTATGAAGCGGCTGAGGTCGGGCGCTGCCTGCGCGAAGGTAAATTGCAGAGTGAAGTCATTACACTGGATGAATCACTGGCGATTATCAACACGATGGACACCCTTCGCGCCCAGTGGGGATTGAAATATCCGATGGAACAATAATGACCGAAATCCTCCCGTATGAGCATGATTTTCTGGAGCAGGTGAGCGTTCTGGTTAACCAGCATATCAGCGCCGTCCTGCCAGGATGGACACTGCCTGCCGCCCGAATCGAAGCGGGAATGCGGCGTAATCCGGGCGAGTATGTCATTGATCCCTGGGTAGTCGAGCGTAAAACGCTGTGCGTATTGGAACGACAGCGCGTTGTAGGAGCAGCGCATCTGTTGCGTTATGGCACAGGAAATGAAGTTGGAAAATTTTACCGGGGCGCGGGGGATATAAGCTGGCTGCTGGCATGGCCTGAACATGCGGAGGACGCGAAGGCGCTGCTCAATGCCTGTCAGGAGCAGATGACCGCCTGGAACACGCCGCAGGTATTTGCGTGAGATAATGGCCTGCCGATGCCCTTATATGCCGATATATCGGATGCATGGCCTCATATTTTGCGATTATTTCAGGGGGCGGGATTTCAACCTTCGCGCAAGGAAGCGCTATTCGGTGGATGGCTGCGTGACACTGGAGTTGATGCGCCACCGATTACAGGGCTAATTTGTCAGCGTGGTATTCGCAGCGATAGAGGTACTGGATTTTCGGCGTTATTGAACGGACAGGAAATTGGCTGGTGCGAGTGTTTGGCGGATTTGACCGAAGGCGGCGATTTGCCAGCCATGCGTGGTTGGGCAGAACTGACTGAGCTGTATGTGCTGGTGCGGAGGAATGGCGCGATCAGTTCGTTGGGACATGGGGTTAGGTACGAGCTGTATGTGCGCCACGCGGTAGACTGGTTACGGATGGCTGGATGTGACCGGATTGCCCTGTGTGTGGATGCGGATGATGAAGCACGCGGCGCAGGGCGTTTTTATCAAAGCTTTGGCTGGGATGTACTTACACGATTAGAGGTAGGTTGGGAATGGACACGATAATGCAATACGCAAACATAGCGGGTATTGATAAGCCGATTTCGCGGCTGGTGCAGGGCACGATCATGATTACCTCGAAGGAAGAAGCACGCAGTTTTGATCTGCTGGACGCGGTCTACGGCATGGGCTGTACCACCTTCGACACGGCGCATGTATACGGGCGAGGGGATGTCGAAAAGACCTTCGGACGCTGGGTGAATTCGCGCGGCGTTCGCGACAAAATCGTGATTATCGACAAGGGTGCGCATCCGATGGACGGACGCAAGAGGGTGACACCGGAAGACATTGACTCGGATGTGCATGAGTCGCTGGAACGTCTGGGGACGGATTACATTGACCTGTACCTGCTTCACCGTGATGATCCGGAATTTCCGGTGGGGCCGATTATCAAAGTATTGAACGAGCATCTGCACGCCGGACGGATTCATGCTTTCGGCGGGTCGAACTGGTCAGTTGAACGGCTTATTGAAGCCAATGAATACGCCGCAGCACATAAGTTAACGCCTTTTACCTTCAGCAGCCCGAATTTTAGTCTGGCGGAACAGGTGCAAGCGCCCTGGGAAGGATGCATCAGCATCAGCTACGATATGCCAGCGCGGGCATGGTACGAGCAAAATCAGATGCCGGTGTTCGCCTGGTCGAGTCTGGCGGGCGGCTTTTTCTCCGGGCGCTTCCGGCGCGATAACCTGAGCGAGTTTACGGAATACTTTGACGCGCTGTGCGTGACCACCTACTGTGTCGAGCCGAATTTCCAGCGGTTGGATCGTGTACAGCAGCTCGCTCATGAAACGGGCATGAGCATTCCGCAAATCGCGACGGCCTATGTGCTGAACCAGCCGATGAACCTGTTCGCGCTGGTGGGATGCAATACCCCGGCGGAATTTCAGGCTAACCTGGAAGCGCTGAGTCTCAAACTCACGCCGGAACAGGTAGCATGGCTGGCGGGAGGATAGTCATTGGTTATTCGTTATTAGTAAAAAGACGAAATCAGATTATAGGTACAAGATACAAGGTTCAAGGTTTCAGACAAAAGCTTCATCATCATCACCTTCATGTTCATCTCATATGAAGGTGATGTCGGACTTGCCGCCCCGGCGACATTTGTACGGGGAAATGTCGTCGTTGTTGTCCGACAATGATTGTCGATGCGGCATTTCAAGTCGATAGTCATCCGTTTTCAGTCTACAGTTCTTACCAGCGCCACTATTGGCGGCATGATTCCACCATATGCTCCCGTGTTATGGCGGAAATGGCGGACAAATGGTGAGGGAAGACTTTCCCTCAAAAAGCAATGGTTATGGCGGTGCGCCATTTCCCGGCCTGTGCTGAGTGCTGTGTCCATAGTCGCCAGCTTGTCTTGTTGCGTTGTCGCGCTTGTCATATTGCGGTACGAGGCGCAAGGTTTCAGGTACAAGACAGGACAAGACAACATCACACGAGTTAGATTCAGGGTAGCAGAAATCGGGAGTGAAAGGGTGAACTTTTGGTAAACTTTTCGGTATGAATGTTCTAACTTAAAGTGGGTGGTGGTGACAGGGTAAGACTGCAACAAGTGGTGGATTATGGTTCAAAGTCAACCACCCCACCCCCAGCCCCTCCCCACTCGCAGGCTCCTGGAGAGGGGAGAAAAGACGAATTCAGGGTCAGAATTGTGCGCTGAAAACATCGTCCACCGTTTAGTGTAGTGCTACTTGGCGACAGGGTAGATGACGGCTTTTGACAGGAGGGCATATGGATAGTGAACGGGTGCAGGGATGCTTATTTGGGATGGCGTTCGGGGATGCTCTCGGCGCGGATACCGAATTTCTGAATGTGGCAGGCATCCTGAAGCGCTATCCACCGACTGGGCCGCAGGACATAAGCGGGAATCCGGCACGAGTCACCGATGATACGCAGATGGCGCTGGCAGTCGGTGAAGCGTTGATGACCGCGCCGCGTCCGTATGCACCCGATACATTGGAAGTAGAATTACGCCGAACATTCGTGGATTGGTGTGACAGTCCGGAGAACAATCGTGCGCCGGGTGTTACCTGCCTGACGGCCTGCGAAAAGCTGATGGAAGGAAAACGCTGGCAGGAAGCCAGTCAGATCAGTTCGAAAGGCTGTGGCGCGAATATGCGGGTGGCTCCGGTGGGGATTCTGGATGTGGATGAAGTAACCCGCGCGGCGATTGCCCAATTTCAGGCAGCGATGACGCATGGACACCCAACCGGATTGGCAGCAGCGGATTTGACGGCGTTCGTGATTGCTGATGTGGGAAATGGCGGTAGTCCAGATCATTTGCCTGCGCGAGTGCGGGAATATGCTATTTCGCAGCGTGAGGTATATCACGAAGGTTGGCTAGGCGATTTATGGACACGAGCCATCGTGATGACTTCCCCCGCAATGTATATGGCGCACGGTTGGGATGAGTGTATCGGGATTTTAGATCGATTAGACACGGCGCTGCTGAAATTAGATCGGGATGCTGATCCATGCCTGGCGACGGGCGCGGGATGGGTGGCTGAACAGGCTTTTGGGACAGCGCTGCTGTGTTTTCTGATGTATCCGGACGATCCACCTGCCGTGATTCGTCGCGCGGCGGTGAGCAGCGGTGATTCGGATTCGATAGGCTGTATCGCCGGGGCATTCGCCGGAGCATATAAAGGGTTGAAGGCGTGGCCTGCTGAGTGGGTTGAGCGGATTGAGTATCGCGAACGAATTCTGGCGATGAGTACGGCATTGTAAGAAGCGAAGACGCAGCGAGGGACAGGGATGCAAGTCCAGAAAACGGTTTTCATCAGTTACCGACGAGCGAATATTTATACTGCGCGGGCTGTGTTTGAGACTTTATCCGCACAGGGCTATGATGTCTTCCTGCACCGCGATTACCCCGATATAACACCGTATAAGCAGCTTATCCTGAATCTGATTGCAGCGCGAGCGCATTTTGTGGTGATCTTAACGCCGAGCGCGATGCGAGAATGTGCAGGACTTGAGCATTGGCTGCGGGATGAAATTGCCTATGCGCTGGATATGAAACGCCATATCGTACCCCTGATGTACGATTGGTTTACGTTTAAGAATATGCGCCACTGTCTGATCGATAAATTGTCGCTGTTGCCAGAATATCCGGCATTGGAAATTTCCCCTGATACTTTTCGTGAGGGGTTAGCACGGCTGGACAGCGAATTTTTGAGCACTCCGGTGGATGTGGCATTGCAGCCCACGCCGGGAGCCGATGAGCCACTGTTACAACTCACCCAAACGAAACAAGCCCCGGTAAGTGATGCTGAGTTGAAGGCAGAGCAGTGGTTTGAGCGGGGAAATTATGAATATATGGCGGATAATGCGAGTATGACAGCCGATTTCAACAAGGCCATTGAACTCAATCCCCGCTATGCCGAGGCGTACTACTCACGTGGGATCATTCGCGGCAGCGATGGTGATGACTCTGGTGCGACAGCGGATTTCGATCAGGCTATCCAGCTTGATCCGCAATACAGCGATGCCTACCGTTCCCGGAGCAGCAAGCGTTATTCCATAGGGGATACCACCGGGGCGATGGCGGATGCCACTGAGGCGATTCGACTCAATCCAGCCGATGCGCTGGCGTACATGAATCGTGGACTTTACCGTAAACGCGCTGGCGATATGCAGGGCGCGAGGGCAGATTTCGATGCAATGATTCGCCTCAAACCGCACTATCGTAATCTTATAAGCGAATGATGGGCATGTTCCAGAGATCGTGCTTGACGATTTCGTATTCCATGCTACTATGGCAGATGGTCGCCTATTTCCTCAAGCTGGGGGCGACGGGATTTGGCGGGCCGGTGGCGCTGGTGGGGTATATGCAGCGCGATCTGGTTGAGCGGCGCGGCTGGATCAGCGAAGCCGACTACAAAGAAGGGCTGGCACTCGCTCAACTAGCACCGGGGCCGCTGGCGGCACAACTCGCTATCTACATGGGCTATGTACATTACGGCGTATGGGGCGCGACACTGGTCGGGCTGGCGTTTGTGATCCCCTCGTTCCTGATGGTGGTCGTCATGGGCGCGGCCTATGTCGCTTTCGGCGGTTTGCCCTGGGTGCAGGCGGTGTTTTACGGCGTGGGAGCCTGTGTCATCGGCATCATCACGCACAGCGCTTATAAACTGACGCGCAAAACCATTGGGCGCGATAAGCTGCTGTGGGCGATTTTCCTGCTGTCGGCAGCAGTCACCTTTCTGACCGAATCCGAATCGATTCTCCTGTTTCTGGCGGCTGGAATTGTGGTCTGGTTGGTCAGAGCGCCGCCGAAAAGGCTGCTGCCTAAAGGAAATGTCGCCAGCTTTCTGCTGCCGTTGACCATTCAAGCCCCACTGGTGAGTCAAACGGATGCCGGGACGCTGTGGAATATCGCCCTGTTTTTCACCAAAGCGGGAGCCTTCGTTTTCGGCAGCGGGTTGGCGATTGTGCCGTTCCTCTACAGCGGCGTGGTGAAAGAGTATGGCTGGCTGTCGCAAAATCAATTCCTGGATGCGGTGGCGGTAGCGATGATTACCCCCGGCCCGGTGGTGATTACGGTGGGTTTTATCGGCTATCTGGTGGCAGGTTTTCCCGGTGCGAGTGTCGCCGCGCTGGGAACCTTTCTGCCCTGCTACCTGTTCACAATTATCCCCGCGCCTTACTTCAAAAAATATGGCAAACGCAAGGATATTGCCGCTTTCGTGGACGGATTGACAGCGGCGGCGATTGGCGCGTTGAGCGGCGCGGTGGTGGTCATTGCAGGCCGATCCATACACGATATTCCGACGGCGGTTATCGCGCTGGTTACGCTGGCGATTCTGTGGAAAAGCAAAAAAGTGCCGGAACCTGTGCTGATTCTGTGCGCAGCCGTGATTGGCATCCTCATTTATCCATTGGTGGGGCGATGAACAACTGGCTTTTACTCGTTTACAAAGTACCCAATGAGCCATCGGCGCGGCGTGTTTTTGTCTGGCGCAAGTTAAAGGGGCTGGGAGCGCTTTTGCTGCACGACAGCGTATGGGTGCTGCCTGCCACATCGCGCACACGCGAAAAGCTGCAATGGCTGGCGACGGAAATTCAGGATATGAAGGGCGAAGTCATGCTGTGGGAGGCGCAGCAGGTCTTTACCGGACAGGAATTACCG
>JBGAGR010000338.1:0-7516 GCA_044226645.1 Aggregatilineales bacterium | reverse complement strand
CGCACCGCCTACTTTGCCGACCCGGAAGGCAATCTCTGGGAACTCTTCCATGAGCTTAAATAATGGTCAGCGGATGAAGATCGTCTTTTATCCCCCTCTCCAGGAGCCTGCGAGTGGGGAGGGGCTAGGGGAGGGGTATCTCTGGCAGCCTCGCGCAGCAGCAGTTTCCCTCACGGCTGCTGCACCCCCCCCACCTGTGCAGCGGCAAATCTTTCCCCTGTTCCTGCTGCACATGGCTGCGCGCTCCCTTATATTCTGGCAGCGCGGATTGCACAGCGGCAGCGCTTCCCGTATTTCCCGCCGCGCCATTCAGCAGAAAATTCCGTATTTTGAATGTCTTGTTTTTTCTTATCTTGCATTAATCATCAGCGACCCGGCACTTTTTCACCCCTGCGTCCACCAGGGAAAATACAGATAGTGGATATTCGGCCCGCTGACTTCCTTCGTGATGTCATACAGATTCACCGGAGTCGCATGAAAATTGTCTGTGATCCAAACGCCTGTCTTATCGACCCGCTCGACATACATCAGATGTCCGAAGACATCATCGGCGTAGCTGTGTTCGCGTTCCATCACAATCACCGAGCCGACCAGCGGATGATCGCCTACAGTGATTCCATATTCGGTCATCTCACGCGCTTTATCGTCCCAAAGATACGCATTCTGGGCGATGTTATCCGGGATCGGCATTCGACCCGCGATGTAATTGACACAACCTTCGGTGTGGTCTTTGACCCAGCTCGCGGTCTGGGAATGGCTCATCTCGGTAATCAGCTTCAGATCGGCTCCCGCGCCCGGTTTCACCCGATCTAAGCGGGTGCTCAGGTCATGGATTTCGTTTTGCAGGCTGTTCACCTGCTGTTGAGACTGCGCGATTTGTTGGTTATACCCATCAATCTGGCTCTGAATCGATTGTACGCGCGGAACTGTATCCAGATTCAGCTTCGGGTCATAACTGTGCAGGCGGTCTTTCAGCGCTTTCAGATCATCCGCCAGCTTGTCGCGGGATTGGACGAGTAAATCCAGCCGAAGCTGTTCCGAAGACAGGCTTGTTCGATCAGCCGTCAGCTTGTCGTAAAGCGGTTTATTAATCGGAGAAACATAATCATCGACTGAATAGGGCAGAGGTGGCGCTTGAACATCAGGCACTTTTATGCGGTTGTGCCGTCGTCCACGTCCATGTCTGCCCGGAGAAGAAAAGGAAATATCGGTTGTGATACCCGTTGTGGATTGGACAGCGCTTTCGATGTCGTCTGCCGCGCGGTTCAGATCAACCGCTAATTTTCGCATAGTGATAGACCAGCTATCCATCTCGCCCTGAACATAGCCATAACGCAGGGCAAAGGAAGCGCCATCTTCACTCTGCCAGCCAGCCAATGTCAGGGATTGGACAACCGCCTGAACATTGGCGATGCAGTCATCAATCCGCAGACACGAACGGTTCATCTGGTCAGCGGCTTCTCGTAATTGGGTCAGTTTGGTTTCAACTTCGCTCATGCCTCAATACTAGCATCATTATGTAGGGACACAATATATCGTGTCTCTACCGAACATGAGGGGAAATTGCGATGGTTTTCAAAATCCGCCTGCTCCAAAAACACGACATTCAACCCATCGCGGATGCTTTCACGGCGATTGGCTGGAACAAACCCGCTTCCCAATACGAAGGCTATCTCGCCCAGCAGGACTCTGGCGAACGGGTTGTCCTCGTCGCGCTGGTCGATGAGGTTTTCGCGGGATACGTCACCCTTCACTGGCAGTCGGACTATCCACCTTTTCAGGCGGAAAACATCCCTGAAATTCAGGACTTTAATGTCCTGCCGCACTTTCGCAGACAGGGAATTGGCAGCGCTCTGATGGATGAAGCTGAGCGCCGAATAGCCGAACGATCCTCAGTTGTGGGCATCGGTGTAGGGATGTATCCGGATTACGGAAGCGCTCAACGCATGTATGTCAAACGCGGTTATATTCCGGATGGACGCGGTTTATACTTTCGCGCCCATTTTGTCGTACCGGGGGAATGGGTGATGGTTGATGACGATCTGGTGCTGTATTTCACCAAAGCGCTGAAATAACCTTACGCCGCCATCTGATTACAGGTCATCGAACAGTGCCGGCACGTTTCCGCACAGGCCAACATCTGCTCGTCGCCATTCGCGATTCGCTCACAATCCTCAGCGCAAATATCGCAGGCCTGAGCACAAATGCCGCAGACACGCTTGTGAATGGTCGCGTTCATCAGCATCAGATTCGCGCTGGTCTGACATATTTCCGCGCACTGAAGCATAACGGTGACGTGACTTGCTGAGGCGTGTTGACCGCCTAAGCGCAGACAGTGTGGGACTGTAGCTAAACAGATATTGTGACAGTCCAGGCAGTTCTGGATACAGGTCTGCATTTCTTCGGATACATGTTGGTCGAGGGTGAGTTCGTGCATGAGGGTTTGCTCCTTTAACCGTAAAATTGCCCCTGTTTTTATGGTAATAGGGAAGTGAGCATCAAGGATGGTGCAAGGGGGCTAAATTGTGACTGGCCTAATGGACTATGCGAATTCGCTTCAAAATCAGAATCCCGGCAGGGCAATCGTCACGGGTTCAAAGGTCTGTTCACTGGTCGGGTCAGGTGAGGATACCACCAGCGCTTTCACTGAACTGATGAGCGGGACTTCGAACACAATCCATCCGGAAGTCGTGCGTCCCAGCGCGATAGGCTGTAGCGTCGGCTGACCGCTGATACTGGCATTTCCGCGTACCGGAATCAGATCGCCGTTATCCAGTTGGAGCGAAAGGGTAGCCTCTGGTGGCTCATTACAAATCCCGCCCCGACACTCAAACACCAGACTCAGCGCATAAAAACGTGCGCCCGGAACCGGAGTCGCCAGGGTGTTTTCGCGCGAATCAATGACCCGCTTCGAATCTTCTTCGAAGGCCGTCACCTGTAAAACCCCGCGCGGATAATTGGCGGTGAAGCTGTCCGCGACCAGTGCCTGACTCAAATCGGGCAGGCTTAAGGCGGTTGGGGCAGGGGAAGCGGTAGGGGTTTCCAGCGCAGTCGGTTGATTAGTGTTATTGGCGGTCAGCAACATTACGCCAACCAGCAAGACCAGGCTCGCCGCTGCGACGATCACTGCGATACGCCTTCGACTCATGCCGCTGGATACATGATCGGACGCAGCAGATAAACGATCTTCTTCATAGAGATAATTCTGGGCTAACTGGCTGTAATGGCTGGTCGCCGGGACGCTGTTCACTAAAATCCGAAGCCGCCGGATGCGTTCATCCCGCTCAGTTTGTGCCTGTGCATCCAGCCACATCACCAGCGGAGCATCGGGGTCACTGTCGAGCGAGAAGCCGAACTCGTCCACATATTCCTGAAGGAAGCGCAGTGTTTCGGCACGTTCGCCTTTGAACAGCGCAATATTGGCTTTAATCAGTCGTGCATCCAATAGATTTCTTATTCCACATCGCTAGAATCATGACGCTATCATAGCGCCAGAGAGCCGAAAACGCAGGGGAGCGGCAGGAATATGAAAACCTACAGCACAGCTTTCTGGATTGATCCGCGCGTTGAAGCCCGTCCATCAGCCATTCAGGGAAGCGGCGGTTTTGCCAACGAATCTATTCATGCAGGGGAAGTTGTGGTCATCATCGGCGGGGTTCCTATGACTGAAAGCGAATTTCGCGTCTTTCAGGCCACAGCAGATCGCTACGATGCGATTCAAATTGGCGAGGATTTACATCTGGTGGACACATCTGGCGCGATACAGGAAATGGGCGTTTCCCTCAACCATCAAATCTTCACCGGAGACACCGTGTTTTAGCGCGGTGAGGAAGGTGAAGTCACCTTTCAGAATATCCCCGAAGGGATGCAGTTTTTCGCCGTAAAGCTGGAAAGCTGCCAAACCTCCTCCCCTTGCGGGGGTCAAGTTCACCTTGCCAATGTTATCGGTCTGTAACTATCCCGACCACGCACTGTCTTAGACCCTCAGACTGTTTAACGTGTAGGTTCTAGAGCAGCAGACTGGTGAAGCATCCGCTGGTAGGTCTTGAACACTTGCCGATAACGTAGCCCGATAGGATTACTCCTCTGGCTGAGGCGGGTCAGCGTGAGTTTGTATTGCTACAAGCTCCCGACTTTAGCCGGGGGTCGCTGACTCCTGCGACTCGAATCTGTGGATGGGTGATGAAGTAACTTTAATCGCTCGGCGGGACATTGCACCCGGAGAAGAAATCACCGTCGATTACGCACTCTTCAGCACACAGCCGGATTGGAAATTGGAAATCGCCTGCAACTGCGGTTCGCCGCTGTGTCGCCACGAAATTACCGGAAAGGACTGGCAGTTAACCGATCTTCAGCAGCGTTATAAAGGACATTTTTCGCCCTTCATCAACACCCGTCAGATATAGCGTTCGATAAAAGCCATCACCTGCTGGGAGGTAAATGGCTTTTGCAGGTATCCATCGCTGCCAGCTTCTGCTGCCGTTTGCTTATGACTGCCCGCGCTGATAGCGATCACGGGTTTCGACCTCAGATCGGCATCACTTTTGAAGAATGAAATAACTTCCCAGCCATTCATATTCCCCGGCAGTTGAAGGTCAACAAAAATCATGGCTGGCTGCACTTGTTGAGCGAGGGCGATGCCATCCTGAGCATTCAAAGCGGTTGCCACTTCAAATCCGGCGTGACCGCAAATCATACGCATCAGATTGCAAGTGGCTTCGTTATCGTCAATGACAAGAATGTTGGGCATCAATGGATTCCACGCTAACTGTTTTGTTCAGTCTACCATTCCGGAACCAGAGGCTAATGACTGGAAACCGCTTTCAAACCAACTCTAATTTTTCAGCCGGATATGAATAACGGTTACATCACCGCCTGCATCACGCCGAGGGATGTTTTCATCATAGGCAACTGAAAAAGTCTTTCCATTCGGGCAGAAAAAGCGCGCATAAGCATACATACCACCGTAGAAAATGTCATCGGGGAAGGGGGTCTTGATCCGCAGAATGATGTGATTTTCATCAACCAGCTCGTATTGAGCCGAACCCGGATCGCCATTGCGGTGGCGGGATTTCCAAACGGCATCATATTTGCTGAAAAATTCCTGGATGGAAAGGGACTTCATCGCCGCAGGCATGGCTTCCAAACCCATTTCAACCGCAGCCATACCGATGCTGACAAAAATAGTTGTGGTGTTAGACCCTTCGGAAATTTCGCTCATGACATCCAGGAGATTTTGCACCGGATACCACCCCTGAGGATCAATGTTATCCAGGTGGTGGCGGGCGAGAATGTCCGTAATATCGTCATGCATGAGGCTTTTGATAAAACCGGAAGCGGTCATACCGATCATTTCAACCTGCGGATCAAATGCTTGATAGCGAGGCATCGCGTAGCATTCCTTTATGTAATACTCTCTGTATGAGTGAAATTATAGAAGGGTAGAAATGGTTTTGAGGCTTAAGATTGGAGTATCCTATAAAATCGTGCCTACGCAGAAACAAATTCAATGACAAATGACCGGGATAAGAGGCGGACATTTGTCATAAGCGGTTCATGTTCATCGCCAGGCTTACAAACCAACACCCTGATCACAGCATAATCGCGATGTTCAGGCACAATCTCCCCTCAGCTTTACATCGTGCATAAATTTTTCACAAACAATAAACCAACCTTTACCTTAAATCAATCCAACATACATTATTGTTGTGGATAGTGTTCAGTCATGGTGCAGGAATTATTGTTCTCATGAAGCGTATTATCCTAATCGTCTTATTTATCTTCGGGCTGGTTGTTTTCACCTCAGCAATCACGGCAACCGACTCGATAGTCGAACCCTCTAAATCCAATGACCCTCTGGTCAATGAAAAAGCAAATGCCTGTTCCGCAGGAGGCACGCTGGACGGCCAATGCGACAGCGATCTGCTCTGGGCGGCGGGCTGGTATCTCATTCGTTATGAGCATGGCATCATTTCGCGTGCTCATTTTCCTCAGTCGCTCATCCCGGTGCTTCCGCCGAAAATTGAGCAGGAACTCACCAGCGAACAGGTCAGCGATCCTGCTGCTGAACCGGATACATCCTGCTACGTTCAGGTTGGCACCGTAGAATTCGAATATGTTTCTCCCTTTGTCCTCAGCGGAAATGATGAATTTGATTTCTACTGGAGTGCCGGACGGCTGATGAATGATTTCTCCGGCTGGACACTCTGGGATCATGATGTCTGGTCGGTCAGTTACTATGGGGATTGTGGTTCGCTCGGTGTCCATGACCCCGCGCCGGATGATCTGGAAATTATCAGCAGCGCTGGCGAAATCTAACCACACTTCATCTATATAGACGACAATTGAAGCCCGGCATGTGATAGCACACCGGGCTTTTTTGTTGGAAATGCCAATAGACCTTGAATGATGTATCGCGGCGGCTTGTTTGGCAGCAGTCCCCCTGATCGCTGCCCCGCCGAGGGGGTAGGCGGCGGCGGTCACGGGGGAATTGACGCAAACAGCGGCGGCTGACCGAATTGCCGTATTGCCGAGGGGGTGGATGGTGGTAATTTCGGCAAAATGGGTCATCACAATTGCGCACTCTGATGTGATTTCAGCGCGGAAAAGAGAGCGGCATTGGGCATAACCATCCAGTTCCTCTATCCATATAAACAGTGATCGATACGGACACAGTAGCATAGATTGGGGAGAAAAGGGCTACCTTTTGGTAAACTTTTCGGTAAGTATTTTCTTACTTTGTTTCTATTCGTTCTCGTTTTTTTCCGTAACAAACATGGTCAAATGTGCCACATGCGGTATATACTTGTCATGTTATCGCCGGAAATTAACGAGTACCCATGTCCGAATTGCAACCCGTAGCGGAAATCTGGGTCACGGCGGCAGAAGGCGCAGAAAAAACTGGATTTCACCTCGATCATGTGCGTCGTCTCGCCCGTGAGAATTGGCGCTTGCCGGAAGTTAAGCGTTTTATTCGCATTCGCAAGGAATCCGAAGAATATGCGATCTGGCTGCCCGATCTGATGAATTACGCGACCAAAAATATGCCGCTGCCCGATGAAAATGTTGACGAAATCTGGGTTAACACAAGTGAAGCCTCGGTCATTACGGGTTATAACCAACGTCATCTAAAGCGATTGGCCAATAAATTCTGGCATATGCCTGAGGAAGATCGCTCAATTCGAGTGCTGAACCGAACAGGCAGATATGAAATGTGGCTGCCCGATCTGGTTTATTACCTGAGTCAACCCGGGCGTGGCCCACAGCCTAAACGCAAATCTGAGTAGGGGAGGGTCTGAGACCCTCCCCTACAGAAGCCACAACAACTGTAAATCCCTATAAGTGTTGACAGTAGTGTGCCCCCCGTGTTACACTACTTTTATCACTTGCCCTTAGACAAGGTGGGTGTGGTTGTGAAAGCAAACGCCCCGTAAGTGCAATACAGGGCGTTGGGTTGACCCAGGCATGGGTCGGTATTTGAGACTGTCTAACCTCAATATACCCCAAATTGCGCAAT
>JBGAGR010000337.1:0-7387 GCA_044226645.1 Aggregatilineales bacterium | reverse complement strand
AGTTCGGCAAACTGCGCCGCACTGACTTTGGTCTGCCCGATGGATTCGCGCTCGACCCCGGCGTTGTTCATCAGGCTAAAGAGGCTGGTGGTGATCCAATTGGCAGCGGATTTGGCATTTGCTCCGGCGGACAGCACCGCCTCGTAATACTGCGATACAGCGCGATCCGAACACAGCACCATCGCGTCGTAATGGCTCAAACCCAGTTCTTTCTCGAAGCGTTCACGCTTGGCATCCGGCAGTTCCGGCAGCATGGCACGCACCGAATCCACTGTCTCGCGGCTGACTTCCAGAATGGGCAAATCGGGTTCGGGGAAATAGCGATACTCGTCTGCTGTTTCCTTGTAGCGCTGGATAATCACGCGCTGCTTGACCTCATCCCAGCCGAGTGTGGCCTGCTTGACCGTATCGCCGCTTTCATACAATTTGGCCTGACGTTCGGTTTCGGCTTTAATTGAACGAAAAACGCTGCGGATGCTGTTCAGATTTTTGACTTCGGTGCGGGTGCGAAATTCGGTATCGGAGGTGTGCATGATGCTGATGTTCGGCTCCATGCGCAGCACGCCTTTGGACATATCGCCGTTGTTCACGCCCAGATATTGCAGAATCGCGCGCAGCTTGCGTCCGAAGGCTTCGGCTTCTTCCGCGCTGTTGATGTCCGGCTCAGTGACGATTTCCAGCAGCGGCACTCCGGCGCGGTTGTAATCCACCAGACTCGAACCATCGACATGGGTCAACTTGCCCGTATCTTCTTCCAGATGGGCGCGGCGGATGCGAATGCGCTTGGTGTAGGGTTCACCTTTTTCGGGCGTAACCTCAATATCCAGCCAGCCGTTCACCGCCAGTGGACGGTCATATTGGCTGATCTGATAGCCCTTCGGCAGGTCAGGATAAAAGTAGCTCTTACGGGCAAACTGGTTAATGGGCGGGATTTCGCAGTTGAGCGCAAGGCCAACCATCATGCCAAATTGAATCGCTTTCATGTTAATGACCGGGAGTGTACCGGGCATCCCCAATGAGAGGGCATCAACGGCGGTATTGGGCGCGGCTTCCACGCTGTCCACTACCGGACAGGCGCTAAACATTTTGCTTTCGGTCAGGAGTTCGGCATGAATCTCCAATCCGACAACGGGTTTCCAATCGCTTAGGCTCATCGGTTATTCCTGAATGCTGGACTTTACGCGGGAGATTTTATCACAGAAATGGGTGTGTGTTCATGCCCTTCTATCATATTGTTGAAATAGGGATTTTTGAAAATATAGTAAGTTTTAGTATAATCAATTCAGCTTATCTAATTACCATGCATAGTATCTATGAATTGGCTTGGTTTAAAGTGTATCAATTATATTTCGAGAGGGGGAGGCAATGATTGATAATCGGAATGCATTAAAGAGCAGTCAAGAACGCAGCCAACAGGCGATAATTGGCTTGTTAATTATCATGGTGTTGGGGCTTCTAGGTGTTCTCGCTTATGCTACAAGTCAAGGTCAAATAACTGGATCAGTTGTTGGGATTGGTTTGCTAATTGCTGGTGCTTCAGTTTTGATTGGTGGACTACTGGGATTTTTATTCGGAATTCCTCGCACCTTACAATCTGACGCTTTAGATAATAATTCGCGAGCAGTGGCATATCGCGCCAATACTAATCTAGAGCAGATCTCAGATTGGTTAACGAAAATTCTTGTTGGGGTAGGCCTTACACAAATTTCTGCCCTACCTGAGACATTGGGAAAGTTATCGGAAGCTGTTAAAGCTGGTTTAGGTAATCAGGACAATAGCCCCGTTTTTGGGTTGGCGATCATACTATATTATTTAGTAGCCGGTTTTTTATTTGGTTTCTTGTGGACACGCCTGATTCTGCCGGGTGCTTTTCGAGAGGCGGATGCCTCTAGTGTAAAAGATGAAATCGATGTACAGCAATCAAGAGATACTCAGGCATATATGCTTGCAATGCGTCAACTCGAGCCACGTCCAGGGTCTCCTGCTCCTGATTTCCAGGAATTGCAGGCATCTATCAAAGATGCATCAGCATTAACGAAAATTCTTATTGTGGAAAGAGCACGAGCGATTCGTAAGGATAATTGGTCGACTAACAAAGAACGGATGGCTACGTGTATTCCTGTTTTTCGGGCGTTAATTGCTAGTGATGACCCTTCGTCCCCACATCATGATTATTATGGTCAACTTGGTTTTGCACTTAAGGATATGCCAAGGCCAAATTGGAAAGAAGCAGAAAACCAATTGACTACCGCTATTAAGGTGCGTGGGGGATCGGAAAATGGATATCTCTACTATGAAATGAATCGTGGAATCTGCATTATTATGCAGGATGATAACTATAATAAACGCCGGACATCTTCTGACGATGTAAAGCGAACGGTTTTAAATGATTTGAGGACATCATTTAGAGAACTTCAAACTATATGGCCAGTTCAACCTATTGAGGATTGGTTGCAACTTAATAAAATCACATTTGACGAATTAAAGCAGTAGATTTGTTATCTGTGATTGGAGAACCCTAATTGAAGATAGATATCTAAAACCAGGAAAACTATAGTGCCCACTCACCATACTCGTATGTCCGTCTTGACTCGTCTCATCTTTGCATTTGTTGCCATCAATGCGCTGATTGGTGCAGGCTCGCTCATTCTCTTCCCGACGCAAACGGACACACTGTTTTTCTGGGAGATCAAGCCGCCCATCAATGCCGCTTTGTTCGGCGCGTTATATCTCGGTGGAGCGGTCACGGTGGGATGGGTGACGTATCGTGGATGGTGGGAGCAAGCACGATTTCTGATTCCGGTGCTGGTCGCGGCGGGATTCTTCATTTCGATCACAACCTTGATTCACATTGACCGCTTTATCCCCGGTCTCAAACTGGCTTACTGGCTGGTGATCTACGTCGGCGCACCGCTGCTGGCGCTGTATCTGTATTTCTACTATGAACGCCGCAAGGCCAATTGGACGGTAAATGAACCGACGACCCGCGCTACCCGAATCATTGCCATTGTTACCGGGGCAGTCGTTTTAATTCTGGGAACTTTCTTATTGATTTCGCCGGAAAGTGTATTGGATTTCTGGCCCTGGAATGCCAGCCCGTTGATGATTCGCATTTTCGCCGCGTGGTTCAATGCTTTCGGCATCGGGCTGCTCTGGTTCTATTTTGAACGCGAATGGTCGCGAGTCTATCTCATCTCGTATCTGATGATGGCCGCCGCCGGATTAGACCTGCTCATGATTTTTATCCACCGTGAGGATTGGAAATCGGCAGGATTGAATGTGGCGGTTTACTGCTTTCATCTCCTGGCGTTCGGTCTGGTCGGGCTGCTGATGATCGTGTTGCAGCGTCGAGCCAGAAAATTGGCTTGAATGCCGAACAAGCTGTATTGGAAGCGTGTGGTTCGACAACAGGATCAAAAAGTGAGCATCTCCGATTTGACATCGCAGACCATCGGTGCTACCTTTGAATGTATCGTTTATTGATGAAGGTGCATCTATCGCTCGGACGCGAGATGCATAAGTGGGGAAGCTGGTGAGAGTCCAGCGCTGTCCCGCAACGGTAATTCCGGTCACCGGATAAGCCCGATTACCCGCCTTCGTCACTACTGGAAACCACCTTCGTGGACAAAGGGGGGCCGGGCATGAATCCATCCCTGACATGCTCCCCGCTCACCAGCGGGTTTTTTATTTGGTGCGCTATAGGGACATGGTTGCGCCTTTTGAGAAGGGCTGGCCAGCGGGTTTTGGGTGACAGGCGGGTGATTTCTCCTCCCCTCCCACGTCGTGTGGTTCGCTTCGAGGAGGAGCGTCTATGCAAATATCCCGTTTGATCTCCGTTTTTGTTCTTTTACTGGCATTCAGCACGGTTTGGCCTGCCGCCGCTCAGGAAGCCAATCTCGTCGATTCGTGTGTTACGACCTACGACGCTTCAGTAGATTATTTCCCTGAAAAGGTGACTGTCGAAAAGGCGGAAGGCTTTACCGTCGAGTATTTTGGTAATTACAAACTGGTCAGAGTGAATACGCCCTGGCAGGGTGCGGAAAATCCGCTGGTTTACGTGCTGGTACAGTGCGGCACACCTGCCCCGGTGGTCAAAGATGCTACCGCCGTGATTGAAATTCCGGTGAAAAGCATCGTTTCGATGTCCACCAGCTTCCTGCCCGCACTCACCGATCAGGGCGTGATTGATCGCGTCGTGGCAGTGGATAGCTCGCTCTATACCTTCAATGAAGCCATTTTGCAGGGTGTGAAGGATGGGAAAATCGCCGAAGTAGGCGGCGGTGGCGGAAGCGACCCGAACATCGAAAAGATAATCGATCTCCAGCCCGATTTGATCCTGACCCAGCGCTTCAGTGATGCCGACACGACCTATCCGGCGATGCAGGAAGCTGGTTTGCCAGTGGTCATTGACGCGGATTTCCTCGATACCTCGCCGCTCGGTCTGGCGGAGTGGGGTAAATATGTCTCGTTGTTTTTCAATACCGAAGCGACTGCCGAAGCAACTTTTTCGGGTATCGAGACGCGCTATAACGATCTGGTCGAAAAGGCTTCCAAAGAAACTGATAAGCCTACCGTTTTCGCCAACACGGCCTATCAGGGCACATGGTTTATGCCGGGTGGCAAAAGTTATCTGGCGCAACTGCTGGCGGATGCCGGTGCGGATTATCTCTGGGCGGACGATACCTCGATTGGCAGCATCTCGCTCGATTTCGAAAGCGTCCTCGACACAGCCGCCGACGCGCAGTATTGGGTGAACGCGGGTTTCTTCTGGACATCGCTCAAGGACGCTGTGGCAGAAGACGAACGCTATGCCAATTTCGCCGCCTTCAAGAGCGATCTGGTTTATACCAGCAACGCCCGTCAGAATGCCAACGGCGGCAGCGATTACTATGAGGCGGGTTATGCCAATCCTGACATCATCCTGGCGGATCTGGTGAAAATTTTCCACCCGGATTTGCTGCCTGACCACGACTTGTATTTCTATAAGCAGCTTCCGGCGGAATAAATCAATATGGGCAAGCGTAAAATGGACGATGGTTGTTTGATGAACTGTAGAGGATTGTGATGAAACGCTGTTTTGCGCTTGCCCTGATCGTGATTCTAACCATGTTCACCTCCATCATTCACGCCCAGTCAAACGGCGTGAGTGATGCCCGTTTCGCCCGCCTCGCCAAAGGTGTCAATATCACCCGCTGGTTCTGGCTGGAAGACATCCAATCGAAATACCATTATGAAAACTACTTCAGCGACCATCAATTGCAGCAGATTCGCGATGCGGGCTTTACCCATGTCCGCCTGCCCATCGAACCGGCCTCCCTGCTAGACCCGGATCATCCCGCTCCGCCGGACGCTGAACTGCTGGCCTTCATTAAATCCGCTGCTGAACGGATCAATTCTCACGATCTCGCCGTGATTATCGACATCCACAATTGGCAGGAAGATTTTAATGACCGCCTGATGAGCGATCCCGATATGCAGCAGGCTTTCATCAATATGTGGCAGACCATCGCCACCGATTTCAGCGATACCGATCCGAATATGGTCTTTTTCGAGGTGATGAACGAGCCTGAGCCGGATGATCCTTCGCTCTGGCCTCCCATACAGGAAAAAGTTGTCAAAGCCATTCGTCAGGCCGCACCCGAACACACCATCATCGTCGGTGGCGCAGATTGGAACAGCATCGATGGGCTGAAATTATTGAAACCGCTGGATGACCCCAATCTCGTCTATAACTTCCATTTTTACGACCCCTTCGTCTTCACCCATCAGGGCGCGGATTGGGTGAAGACAGTGAAATACCTGCATGATCTTCCCTATCCGTCAACCGATGGACGCTGTGGTACGCTGCCCGATTTTGGCGATAAGAAGGCTAATGCATCGGCGAAATCCTACTGCACCGACGATACATGGGACGCGGCGCGAATAGACCAGCGCATTCAGGAGGCGGTGGATTGGGCAGCGCAGTACAACGTCCGCCTGACCTGCAACGAATTCGGCGCAACCTCGCGCATCGCCCAACCGGATGACCGCTTTCAGTGGTTCGCTGATGTACGCGCCATACTCGAAAAATACAATATCGGCTGGACGATCTGGGGCTACGACGAAGGAATGGGTTTCAATTACCTCCCGAATCATGGCTTACAGGATTTGAATCCCCAGTTGTTAGAAGCGCTCGGCCTGAGCGAGAAATCATAGAATCGATGGAACGTACCGACAGCAAAGGCGAATTCTCTGTAGGGGCGCATCGCGATGCGCCCTTTTCCAGTAGTGTGCGATGGCCTCGTCTCGCCGTCCGCCGCTCCCTGCTGCTCATTCTTCTGCTCGGATTATTGGCGGCCTTCCTGCTCAGTATGACCATCGGTTCTGTCAGCATCCCCCTGACCGACATCGTACGGATTTTATTCGGCGGGGAAGGAACGCGCGCCACCTGGACAACGATTGTGCTGGATTTCCGTCTGCCGAAAGCGCTGGCGGCGATGCTGGCGGGGGCGGCGTTGGGCGTAAGCGGCTTGCAGATGCAGACGCTTTTTCGCAATCCATTGGCTGATCCGTTTGTGCTGGGCATCAGTTCCGGCGCGAGTCTGGGTGTGGCATTGGTGGTGCTGAGCCTGGGGACAACCGGCGCGACATTGCTGGCGGGAATCGGCATCGCGGGTGATTTTGGCCTGACCGTTGCGGCGATTCTCGGTTCAGCCTTCGCGCTGCTGCTGGTGATGGTCGTCGCCGCGCGTGTTCAGAGCGTGATGACGCTGCTCATCCTTGGTCTGATGTTCGGTTATGCGGTCAGCGCGTTGGTCAGCCTGTTGATGTACTTCAGCATCACCGAACGGGTGCAGGCTTATATCAACTGGACATTCGGCAGTTTCGGCGGCGTGACCTGGAAGCAGATGCCCATTTTCATCCCGATTTTATTGGTCGGGCTGGCGGCGGCTTTCGTTCTGAGCAAGCCGTTGAATGCGCTGCTGCTGGGTGAAGCTTATGCCCGCAGCATGGGCATGAATATCCGCCGGGCACGTCTGGCGATTATCGTCAGCACCGCGCTGTTAGCCGGGGCGGTCACGGCTTTCTGCGGCCCCATCGGGTTTCTCGGCATCGCCATTCCGCATCTGTGCCGCAGCATTTTCGGCACATCTGACCACCGCACATTAATCCCCGCTACAATTTTGCTGGGCGGCATCGTGGCGCTTATCGCGGATTTGATCGCGCAGGCTCCCGGCAGTCAGATCGTTCTGCCGCTGAATGCGGTGACGGCTTTGCTCGGTGCGCCTGTTGTCATCTGGGTCATATTGCGCCGTCGCAATCTGCGTAATACATTTGCCGCGTGATTAGGAAAAAGAGGAGGTACATCATGACGAAGCACGTATTGTTTATTCATGGTGCTGGGGAA
>JBGAGR010000336.1:0-7605 GCA_044226645.1 Aggregatilineales bacterium | reverse complement strand
GACATTGACCGCGTTGATATTCGCAGCGACGTAGTCATTATCACGGCTGTTGGGGCAGGGATGAGTGGCACACCGGGTGTAGCAGGTCGCGTCTTTAGCACGATGGGTAATAACGGCATCAACGTCGTTGCTATCGCGCAGGGATCATCCGAATGCAGCATATCATTTGTCGTCGGTGAAGCCGACCTGGAACGCGCGGTTATCGCTTTGCACGATCTGGCCTTGGAGAGCGTTGACCTGTGACGAAGCTTTGCCATCATAATGGGCGCATTCACCAGCAGAATGCGCCCATTTGCCTTATTATCCCGGCACTCCCCAAATGCGTATAATGCCATCGAAACCACTGGTTACGATGTAGCGCCAATCCGAACTCACAGCTATATACTGATAATTATTGCTTTCATCAGTCGACCAATGAAGTAAAGTATGTACCGCCGTATCCGCTCGATTCATATCCCACAACAACAGCCCTTGCTGTGATTTCGCCATCAGCAGCCCACCATCAGAACTGTAAACCAGATCACTATTGTCAGCATAGTCACCTTCAGGCCCATCACTGAGTAGACCTCTTTGAACATCCAGAAAGTGGATGCCGGAATGACTGCCGACTGCCAGCGTTCTGCCATTGGGACTGAAGGCCAACCCCTGAATCGCTTCATCGGCATCAATAGTATGTAAGATTCTTCCACTCAATGTGTCGATGAGGAGGGCGATTCCCTTGCCTCCCGGTTTATATCCACCCAGTGCCAGTAGTTCACTGTCTTTGCTAAAAGCCGTTACCCAGAATGTGGCTGGATAGTTATCTAGAACGGATAAATTGCCTGCTGGAATATGCCCCTGCCCAAAATCCCAACGGTAGACGTTTGACAAATTTCCATTGTTGACGATATTCACGACGTATCGATCATTCGGGCTAAAGATAGCCGGTGAGGAGGGAATATCTCCGCTGGAAAGCGTAATTAATTCCTGCCCGCTGGCGATGTCTACCAGTTCGATCCCTGGGTAAAATTGATTCACATAACCAAATAATGTTACCAGCTTGCTTTTTACAGATGCCACAACATTCCCGTCGCTGCTGAGGCTCCGTTCATAAGCTGTTGTACCCACGTTAATTCGATTCTGCTCAGTATCGGTGTCAGGATCATAGGAACGCACCCATCCATCACCACTGATATAGACAATTGAGCTGTTATCCCGTGTCAGTGCCAGTGCGTAAGCCCTCGTATTTTTATATCCAGCAATGACTTGTCGCTCGTTAGCCTGCAAATCAACGACTTCTGGTGGCTGGTTACTCCGGACAACCACAACTTTTGAGCTATCCGGGCTGAATGCAAAGTGAACATCGTAGGAATAGGTAGGCATTTCGGATACTTTGTCAAAATTTGCCATGAATCCCACAGTCTGGAAATTCCAGGCTTGCAAAACATCGGTGGCAGTCACCAGCAGTTGTCCGTCGGGACTGTAAGCCAAATCATGAACAAAGCCGCCAAAATAATAACCGGATTGGTTATTCAGCGTGATTAGGCCGCGTTTTTTTCCGCTTTCGACATCCCATAGGGTAGCGCCAACAATGCTTCCAGCGCCATCTGCCATTGCCAGCGTTTGCCCATCCGGACTAAAACTTATACCGCGCATCCCCCAATTGGTAGTGGTTCTCCTGAGGGTATTGAGCAATGTTCCGCTTACTGCATCCCATAAATAAACAGCATCATGTTTGTCCAGATTTTCCGATGCCAGAATCGTTCCATCTGGACTAAAGGCCAAATTGGTAACTACAGAGGATTGCCCTGTGATCTCTCTACCAATTTCCCACGTAGTCGTGTCCCACAGGCGAATCGTATTATCCATCGTATCGTTATTTTCTTCGCCGCCACCTGTTGCCAGCCATTTACCATCCGGGCTGAATGCCACTGCATTAACCAGATTTTTATGCCCTGTGAGTGTTGCCACGACCTCGCCCGATGTTGTGTCCCAGACCAGCACATCATCCCCGTTAGTCGCTGCGATCCATTGACTGTCAGGGCTAAAGGTTAATCTGCGCGTCGCTGAGTTGTAACTGGCGGGTAGCAAACGCGCTTCTGCCTTCAGGTCATGTGCATCATGCAGCCAGATACCCTTCACACCTGCCAGCGCAATCGTCTTTCCATCAGGCGACCAGGCTGCATCGGTAATAATGCCCGTACCGATCTCTTGAATCAATTGTAGTCGGTCGGCATTCTCCATCGTGATCGGCTGCAAATTGCTCAGTATCGGGGTCGCTGTCGCCACAGGGTCTTGTGATTGATGAGGAAACAGCATAAGGCCACCGAACAGCAGCATCGCCAGTATCGCCGCCGCCAGTGTCAGCCAGTAGGGTTTAACCGTTTTTCGCGTGATACTATGCTGCACACCCGCTAGTGACGGAGTAGCCACAATACTTTTAATCATCTCATCCTCTTCTTTCAGTTGGTCGTACAACTTCCGGGAAAAATCCGCGCTCGGTGCTTCCCGAAATTGCTTCATAAATTCATCATCACCCATATCACGCCCACTTTTTCCACTCATGACCCGTCCCAACTCGCCCGCAGCTTTTGCACTACACGATGTAAAATCGTCCCAACATTCGATTCGCTCAATCCGGTCATTTCAGCGATAGCCCGGTTCGTCAGTTCCGCGCCATATTTCAATGCGACCAATTCACGTTCGCGTCCATTCAGCATTTCCAGCAGTACCGCTAGCCGTTTTAAATCGCTCCGCATTTCTACAGCCGCTTCCACATTATCTTCATGGTTATCAGCCAGGTGGGGCAGGGCATCCAGCGGCACATCATCATGCTGGCGGCGGAAATGATCTCGCGCGACATTCTGGGCAATCGTGAATAGCCATGTCGAAAACGCCCCCAGATCATCCGAATACTGCGCTCGGAAACGCCACGCTTTCATAAACGTCATGGCCGTTAAGTCCTCTGCCAGCGCGTTATCACTGCCACCTGTCCGGTAGCGGAAAAAGTTATATACACGCGGCATCAATTCCTGATAAACCGCTTCCCAGTCCTCAGCTTGAATGGCGAGTTGTGTCACGTTGAGTGCATGTGTTTGAGCGTTCATTCTGACTAATGATACGCACGAGGATGAAAAGTATCACAGAACTGCATTGTTCCCTCACTCGTACTCCCTAATAGTGGTTGTGACATTCATCACTATATGACATGGGCTATTGTGAACTACAATGACAGGTGAAGGAAAAATCGCATAACAAACAATACACCTGAGCAGCTTAGGTTTGTGGCTATTACAATTGTTGCTTCATTCCAATCTCAGTGTAGATTTCAGGCTTTCCTGTAGTAGCTGGGAAAGCCTTTTGTTTTTGAAGGAGAAAGGATAATGACAAAGCATTTTCTGGTAATGCTGTTGGTCGGTATATTATTTTTGATGTTGTCGTCCGCGCTGCCGCTTTCCGCACAGGATACGGAAGGCTTGCAGCCGGGTTTAGCCATACCACAGGTGTCCATTGCACTCTTTTCAGAGGCCAAAGCCAGTTCTACCCGTCTGATTACAATTGAGGCAGGGGAACTGGTTAACATTCTCAAGATTGAAGGGCCTTGGGCGCAAATTGAATATAAGGATGTGACAGGCTGGGCACGATACGCGATGGGGTTAACCGAATTCCTCATCAACGTAAACGGTCCCACCCCTAGCGCACGGGTCGGTTCCCAGATGATCTACGATACCAAAGCGGATCGGATGATCCTGTTTGGAGGAATATCAATGGGGTCGGTCTGGCTCAACGACACTTGGACATATGAGGTCGGTACAAACAGTTGGGCGAAGATGAATCCTGCACAATCGCCTACGTCGAAAGGATTAGGCCCACTTGCCTATGACATCCAATCGGATCGCGCGATTTGGTTCTATGGTGTCAATGATACCTATGACAACCCATCCAGCGAAACGTGGGTCTATGACCTCAATAGCGATAATTGGACAAAGATGGATCCCATCGTAGCGCCTCCGTCATTGGTGGATCCCAATATGGTCTATGATGCCGAATCGGATCGCATCATTCTATTCGGCGGTGTAGATCCAGCCACTGTCAGCCAGGGGACAACGATTGTATTTCACAACGAAACCTGGGCATATGACTACGACACCAATACATGGACCAATATGCAGCCGAAACTCAGCCCTCCCGGCATGAATCTTTACACGATGACGTATGACAGTGCTGCCGATCGTATTGTAGTTTTAGGGTATACAGTGGGATTTACATCGCCTGAGAAGACCGAACATACCTGGCTATATGACTACAACACCAATACTTGGGAGGATTTGGGAACTGCCGGCCCTGGTTCACGTGCTTTTAGCTCATTGGTTTATGCCGCTGGAAATAACAGATCCATCTTGTTTGGCAATGGCGATCCTCAACTGATGAACGATACCTGGAGTTTTGATTTAGATACTGGCACTTGGATGGAATTGACACCTCAATCTCCGCCTGAGGGACGGAAAAATCATACTATGGCCTACAGCAGTGTTGCTGACCGTATCGTCCTGTTTGGTGGAAATGATGGTCAAAACGATTGTATGGATACCTGGCTCTATGACCCGAATGCCAACGTCTGGACGCAGGTAGGCCCATAGGTTGTTCTGCGATATGATTTGAAGCACCCAAAATCGATCAGCCTTTCAAAGAAATCACAGCGCGTAGTTTTATGGGTATTTTGTAAATTGTAAAGAGGTAAGGAAAGGGGACGATGTGAAAATCGTCCCCTGCATTTTAGGCCATCAGATTATTGGTGACAGCAGGCTGTTTATCCGCATTCCTGACAGGTTGGATAAGTATCACCCGGTTCGCAAATTTGCGGATTGCCGCAAATTGGCGTAGCAGTAATAGGGGGCGGTGCGGATGAACGGAACATGCTCACACGACCGGATGTACACGCCAGTTGGCCGTCTACAAACGCTTGAACTTCCCACGAGAAGGTCGACCCTTCACCCAGACCAGTAGTGTCTCCTGCAACATTCGTTGATGCGCCGTTCGAGTTGATAGAAGTCCTCAAACCACCACCTTCACCATAGATGTTCACACGGTAACTGGTCGCTCCGGCTGCCGCATCCCAGTAGAATGTGACCGGGCCAAACGGCAGCCCGCCCAATGGAGAAGTGGGTCTTAGCGTGCTGCAATTAGCTTTGCCCGCCGCAGGGCCATTGGATGCACCGCCGCCAACGGAACTCGTCTGCGAAAAGGCTGCCAGAATCGCCTGAATATCTTCCAGTGTTGGCAGAATGATCGGGTAATGCAATAAATCGGGCGGGAGATTTTCCAGCCCCTTCAGTTCATCCAGTTCTTCCTGTGTCAGCGGCTTGAAATCTGTCCAATCGCCCCCCAATGATTTCCCATCATCACTCAGCGGAGCGATGACCGAAAATCCCGCCGGAACCACCAGATTACCCAGTTCCGCTTTACCACTGACGACGATAAGCTGAACTTTATTGCCTTCCAGCAGGCGCAGGGCAATCGTCGAGCCGATGCGAATGTCCGCTCCATTCGCCGTGATGTCCACCTTAACATTTTGCGGTCCCTGAACAACCAGCAGCGAGGGCGGCGCTTCGGTACAGCTTGCCCCACTGAGTCCAGTTCGGAAATAGAAGGCCTGCATGGGAGACTTTGCGTTACTGGTCATAACGGGCAGTGTACTCAGGTCGCCATCTGCATTAATGACTTCCCGGCTGATCCAACCGGGGCCGCTGGCATAAGGCACACGCACCCATTGGCTGTCGCTGCTTAAAGCATCACCGGGGAGCGCACTGCCAGCCGCTAGACTGCCGATAACATTCGCGCGCGCGCTGGGTAGACTGCGGATATTCGCGCCGACAACCGTCGTAACATTAACGGGATTCTCGGCTGGCTGGAACGCATCTTCCGGCGCGACAGCGTTCCCGACCTCAACATCTCCCAATAGGATGAATGTTACAGCTTGACCCGGTACGGTGTTCGGAATATTGGCTTGCACATTCATCACCGCGATACCCCAATATTGTTGCGAGACATCCAGTGGGGCGGTTGCAATCGTGTCCAGATCCGCTAAATTGCTGCGATCAGCCGGCTTGCTAAAGAAATTATCAGCGACATTTTCGGCAAAAGTCGCATCGACGCGGTTGTAGCCATAGCACGCGCTGTTTCGATCTAGTCCGCCGCAGTTCTGGTCGAGTTCAGCCAGTGCTTTTTCCACAAATGCGGGACAAGCACCTGCATCCGTTTGTGCTTGTCCCGCCTGAATAGATACCACTAGGATGAGGAATACCAATAACAAAATCGGCATCCGGAACAGGATACGCCATGTTCGCTTCATAACCACGTCTCCCCATACAACAGTTTTCTAACTTTCACTCCTATTCTAATTGTATTGGGCGAGTTTGCGCGAACCTAACAAAAATGCTTTCAATGTTTTGTTGCCAGTAGCGTGTAGTCCACAGCGTCCTGTTGATTGTGATCATTGAGGCTGACCGCGATGGTTTGCTGGCTGTAATATGGCGTAAAAGGCATCACAAAAGAGTGACCGCATTCGAGTGCTGGGTTCTCCGGTACGCCCCAGCGCACATGCTCGGCCCCTATACCGGAACAGATCAGAGTCAGCGTAAATTCGCGATAACTGCTGTCAAAAGCGCTCGAAAGATTTTCTACACTAATTTGGATTAAATCGTTTTCATCGTAAGTTAAATTTTCGCTGAAATCACCCGAACTATCGCGGTCAACATTCAGATGGAAAGTGTTTGGCGAAGGGATAATTGTGGGAATCGCGCTTGGAACGCTTACCGGTGAAGCGACCAGCGGGAGATTGTTACACGTTCCACCGACGGTAATTACACTCCCTGAAATCCAGCCAATCTGGTTATTCACGTTGACCGCGAACCAATTGTCTGCGGTGTAGTGCGTAACCACTATGCTCGTTCCCGCCGCCAGCGAACCAATAACCGGGTAGCTCAGACCCGGTGCGCTCCGAATATTGACATTGCTGCCGCTGCCGCTCCGGGCGCTGCACTGAGTGTCGGTATAAGCAGTCAAATTGGCATTGAGGTTGGTTACATCTACGGCAGGCGCAGTATAGGATGCCGCCGGAAGCGGCTTCTCCTCAGCCAAACTCCCGACCCTGACCGATAACATGCCTTGTTGATCGTTGTTCTCCGACTTGATAGCAACTTCATACAACCCATTCCCCGGCCCAATCGTCAGTACCGCATTTCGCAGGCCGCTCCCAAAACTGGCGATAGTTGCACCTCGGTTATCATGAACCTCTGCGCTGTAGGGCAAATTATCGGTCATGGGATACAGGCTAATCTGAGTTGAAGCGGCTGGATTAGCGGTAAAAGTATAAATTTGTGACGATGCAGTCAGCGGGAAGCTCACCAGTGTCGGCGTGTTCGGTTGCAGCCACATGGTGATGCTGGTTTGGCGCAGACCCTGACAGGCAGCAATAAAGACAACGGGAATAAAAATGAAACCAATCTTTAACTGTCGATAAATCTCCTTGAGCATGGCCGCTTGCCTTTTTCTCTGAAAAGGTGTTTACAAGCCTAAACAACTTTTCAACACTATTTTGACAATCAGCATACCCTTCGCCCTCCA
>JBGAGR010000335.1:0-7771 GCA_044226645.1 Aggregatilineales bacterium | reverse complement strand
TTGGTAGCAACGACGAAGCGTTCCCGCTCACTGTGGATGAAATCCCCAACATAACTTTCGGCGGTTCCATTGGTGTAGTTGATGGAGGTATCGATGAAATTGCCGCCTGCCTCCGCGAACAGATCGAACTGCTTGCGGCTTTCTTCTTTAGAAGCGCCCCAACCCCAATCTTCGCCAAAGGTCATTGTTCCCAGCGCGAGTTCAGATACGCGCAGGCCGCTTTTACCCAGTAATTTGTAACGCATTCGCTATCCCCTTCACACAAAAAGTGATGTTCCGATGATAGGCAATAGCAGCGCAAACTCCAAAGGGCATAAGAACAGCGCACCGCCTGTACGTTGGTACAGATGGGTATATATGTAAATTTTCCAGAGGGCGGATCGCGATCCGCCCCTACAAAAATGCCTGATTTTTCGCTGGCGTTACTGCCGTTGGAAAATATAGGGGTCAGGCATCACCGAGCTGTTCACGTATTCCTTCAACTGATCGCCAGCGCATTCCAGCCGCGCATCGTTGATGGCTCCACCGCCGCCCATACTTTGCATATAATTGCCGATGTCGATTTCCGGGCCGGGATTGTCATCAATAGTCGATACAGCAACCAGTGAGTCCAGCCCGTTCACAGGCGTTCCGGTAGCGTGTCCATGATCGTCAATCATGACGGTATTGGTCAGATGACCATTCAGCACCACTTTGATAGTATGACCACCCGCCTCGGTGGTGATGGCGAAATCCTCGTATGTCAGGCTGGCGGCTCCGCCGCGTTCGAGCGTAATTTGCACCACACCCTCAAAAGTCATCTGAACGCCCTGAATTTGCGGCAGGGTGACAAGCTGCCATGTGCCGTAATAGCAGCTGCCGAACGGCTGCTCAGTCGGTGTCGGAATTGGCGTGGGTGTTGGGGACGGCGTTGGAGTTGGGGTTGGACAGGTATAACGCGCAACCGTAATCGTGAAGGTATCGGCAGTGCCTTTATCCGCGCGGCTGGCGACGAAATCGAGACGATCTCCCCGTAAACCGCACAGATGCATTGCCACACCATCGCTGAACAGACTGCCATTCAGCAGTTTCAGTGTCGTGCCGCTGTCGGTTAATCCGGTAACGGTCACTTCGAGATCAGACCCTAATTCGGTTGGTCGGGGAATGAAAAACGGCTTAATCGCAAATTTGTCCATCGGAACGGAGGCTATGGCCTGGGGCGATGTGGCGGTAAAGACGACAACCTCGGAAATATCGTCACCGGGCTGCTGATTGGGTAGTTCCGCACGCGCCGCCGATAAAGCAAAATTGCTGAAAAGCTGGTCAATATCTCCGCGCCGACCAAAATAAGTCTCCTGATCACTGGGATACAACGGGATATTCGTCAAAACATCGAGCGCACCGCGCAGACCGAGGCTGTTTTCCAGCGACTCCCAGAAGAATACCCCGTCATAGCTGTGGACAGCCCGAATCAGGTTGTTCCGGTGCGTTTGGAAAAAGGCTGTCAGACGGCGGCTAACGTAGCTGCCGGGGGTGGTTGTGCCGGGGACATGTAGTGCCAGCCAATCCGCCGAGCCTTCAATCCACCAGTTGTCGAACTGCCGGAGTGCTGAGTCGCTGGGGAAGCCATTATGTCCGACACTGGGAATCAGATAGCCTTGATAGCAGTGCGCGACTTCATGTGAGAGTACATAGTGCAAAACCTCGGAATCACGAAGCTGCCGATTCCAGAAAATGCGTATGCGGCATACATCCTGTCGGGTGGTATGGGTCACTCCCTGACCGGGACTCGGCACATCTGTAATCATCTCGGCGGCCTGGGCGATATGTCCCTCCGGGGATCGAACCTCATCGGATGGTCGGATTTCCAGCCACAGCCTCGGCGTGACAGCCTGCCATTTCTCGTCATAGTAATTGACGGCTGCCGTAATCGCAGTGTAGATGTCATTCAGATTACCGGGGAAACCAGTCATCACCGATGGATGACTCAGCGTGTGGGTGAGTCCATATAAAGTAAAAGTCTCCGTGACGGTATCCGCTGTATTTTGGGCAGAAATGGGAAGCGGAGCAGCCAGAATTAGCAAAATGAACAGCAGCCAAAGATGTTTGAGTAAGCGCAAAATAGCCTCCAAAAACCGGGTTTGAAAAATGCTCATTTGTGATACGGACTTGATGCAAAATCGTGTGTTGCCTATCCTAAAGCATACAGGCATAAAGCCTTTTCGGGGAGCCAGTACCTAAGTTTGGGAAAAACGAGAGCATAATGCGGCTGATTATCAAGCGTTTTCTATGGGTGATTCTTGGCATTCTGGCAGCCTGTCAGCCAGTGGTGGAAACACCCGCCCCGACCCCGACATTTACGCCGCGCTTTGAAGTCCAACTCGATTTCGAGCTTGGTCAGTGCATCAAAGTCACACGCCCAACTTATCTGCGCTTTGGCCCAGGCATCGAGTACCCGGTTTCCACCAATATCCCCGTGCGCTCACAGCCGCCCATGCATATCTTCGATACGCCGATTACGGGCACGACCTGCTCCGACCCGACGCAGTGCAGTTTACGCGATGAGGGCTGGTGGTGGCCTGTCGAGGTCGATTGGCCTGACACAGACGATGTCGATCAGGGCTGGCTGTGGCAGGCGGATTTCAAAGCCTGTTAGGATGTACTTCCCTTGAGCGTATAAATATTCCCACTAAACGTATCGCGAACGACCAGTTTCAGATCTTGTCCATCGAAGGTGAAAGCAAGATGGGCTTCATTGACCGAGCCACCGTAAATCCATTCCATGCCGAAGCGTTTTTCGGTTTCCCATTTCCCTTTGGCAAAAATCGGTGCTGAATCAGGAAATGGATTGACCCGCAGTAGATTGTCCATCCCAATTTCGAGCGTGAAGGGATTGTCACTATCGACGGCTAATTGTGCGGTTTCACTGCCTTCCGTAAAGGTCAGTGTGAGCGACTTCCAGCTATAATCGTTCAATTCAAGCGTATAGGTTTTGCCGGAAATGCGCGTCGCGGTTTCATTCAAAGCCGGAACAGCTACAGGTGTGGAAAGTTCTCGCGCATCCCTGGCAGCCTGTAACGCAGCTTCACCAGTAGGATTTTCCGGCAGTGGAGTATCCGACTGGACAGCGGGCAGAATCATATCGCGAAACAGCTTCCCAAGCTGGAGTTCTTTTTCGCCAGACAAATTACTGGTGAAAACCACCACCAGATTATGCTGTTGATCGACAATAATTTGCTGTCCAGCCGCGCCCGCCGCGAAAGCGTAACCATTCAGGTCTACCCACCATTGATAGCCATAGCCATCGGCATAATTTCGTGCGGGAATGTGCTTGCTGGTCGAAGCCGTTACCCAATCCGCCGGGATAATCTGCTGTCCATCCCATTCGCCGTTATGCAGATACAGGTAGCCAAATTTCGCCATATCGCGCGGGGTCATCTCAATGCCCCTGCCGCCGTTATTACGCCCCTGTGGGTCTGTTTCCCAGCGTATATTCTGAATCCCCAGCGGTTCGAGCAAATTCGTCCGGGCGAAGTCCAGTAAGGGTTGCCCGGTGGCCTGCGCGACAATCGCTGCCAGCAAATGCGAACCGCCGCTGTTGTAAATGAAAAACTGACCGGGTTCGTATTTCATTGGTCTATCCAGCACGAATTGAATCCAGTCTTTGCTAAGGCGCATTTCATCAAAGGTGGGACGCTCTAATACAGCGGTTGACCAATCAAGTCCCGACGACATGGTAAGCAGATTTTCAAGAGTAATCGACTGCTTGGCGGCATCCAGATTGGCGACGGTATAATCCGGGAAGAAATCCAGCATGGGCTGGTCAACACTCTTGATATAACCCTGCGCCATCGCGATGCCGACCAGTGCCGATGTAAAACTTTTTGTCGCGGAGTTGATCTGATGCAACATATCGGCCGTGTAGGGAAACTGGTAGCTTTCCAGCACCAGATAGCCATTGCGGATCACCAGTACGCTGTGAATCGGCAGACCCGTTTGATTGATCTGTTCCAGCATATCGGCAAGCTGCCCGGAATCCATACCCTGCGATTCAGGTGTTGCTGTTTGCCAGCCATCGGTAGGCCATACGACATCCTGAGCGGCGGCTGGCGCGATCATAAATGCCAGCAGGATACACACGCAAAAAACAATACTCACGCGATGCATAGGATAAGTTCCTTCCATACAGGGCACGAAAGTAAAAGTGTGTGGCAATCCTATCACTTATTGAGCGTTATGGGGTATTTTGCTGCGCCCGTTCCCACTTACCCAACCCATCATAGGCCGCGTATTTATACATGTCGGACAAACTGGGATAGTTATAAACGGTGTGGATGAAAGCGTCAATCGTGCCGTTCGCCGCCATGACCTGAGCGCCGAGATGAACCAGTTCCGCCGCTATTTCGCAGATGATATGCACACCCAGCAGTTTTTTATCCTCCGCCGAAAAAATCAATTTGAGCATCCCGGTATCGCCGATAATCAGACCGCGCGGGTTGTCTTCCGCTTCGGCATGACCCACCAGATAGGGGATTTTCTTTTCCTGACATTCTTCCTCGGACATGCCGACCATCGCGATTTCCGGCACGGTATAGACCGCCAGTGGCAAAATCGGTGAGAGCGATTCCTTATAGTGCAGATTGAAGGCGTGAACCATCGCGACCCGCGCCTGCTCCATTGAAGTCGAAGCCAGCGCCGGGAAACCGATGACATCCCCGGCTGCATAAATATTCGGGATGTTGGTCTGATATTTGTCATTGACGATAATCAGGCCGCGCTGACCGAGTTCGATTTTCAGTGCTTCCAGTCCCAATCCGGCGATATTGCTCTGCCGACCTGCCGCGAACAGGGCACAATCGACATTCAGCACTTCACCAGAATCCAGCGTTAATTCGACATGATGATCCTGCTTTTCGGTCTTCATCAGCTTGGTATTCAGCAGCAGGCGCAGACCGATTTCCCCTAACTGTTTGGTCAGCAAATGGACGATTTCCTGATCGACAAAATTCAGGATGCGGTCACGACCTTCGATCAGCGTGACCTTCACGCCCAATGTCGCGAACATAGAAGCATATTCGCAGCCGATTACGCCGCCGCCCACCACAGCCATCGTTTTGGGGATAAAGCCCATGCGTAAAATACTGTCCGAATCAAATACCAGCCGCCCATCAAAAGGGATTTCCGATGGGTGATAAGGCGATGAGCCGGTAGCGATCAGGATGTAATCAGTTTCCAGATCGATTTCCTCGCCCTCTTTGGTTTTTACATGGACGGTATGGGCATCCTTGAGTGCGCCCTCGCCCCAGATCAGATCGATGTTATGGCGGTCAAGGTTATGGCGGATAAGCTGGCGTTCCTTATCGACCACCACTTTTTCCCGGTGCATGAAATCGGCAACCGTGACATCGCCCTTGAGCGAATAATCGATGCCAAACAACCCACGTTGTAGCAAACCGGAAAAATACAGCGCCGTTTCGCGCAGTGTCTTGGAGGGCACCGTACCCGTATTGATTCCCGCGCCGCCCACTGAACGCGCCCGTTCGATAATCGCCACTTTTTTGCCAAAATAAGCCGCCTGCGCAGCACCTTTTTCCCCGGCGGGCCCGGAGCCAATCACGACCAGATCATAATGCGTTGCAGCCACTTCGCACCCTTCCCACAGTCCATATCCTATAAAATATTCAAACTAAGCATAGCCCTTGATGCTTTCCTTCGCCAGCAGATTCAAGGGTGACACAAACCATTTCCAATGCGGCACTCATCAAAAATAGTGCTATCCTAAAAGCTATTCGCTAAACGCTAGAGGCTTGTCTCATGGCTCGTATCACCCAGCGGCTTGGCTTCACCCGTTTCGAAGCCGATGAATTTTATCAGCAGGCACTTGATTCCTATAAAAAGGGCAAGCCGGAAAATGCCATCCTGCAACTGACGGATGCGATTGCGCTGCTGCCCAACCGCGCCGAATACTATGCCGCGCGGGGCTATTTTTATCTGGGTGAAGATGATAAGGATAAAGCGATGGCGGACTTTGAAAAAGCGCTGAAATTAAATCCGCTGGAAATGCTGGCGCATTATGGGCGCGGGATGATCGCCTACAAGGATAGCAACTGGGACGAAGCGCAGGCACATTTTGGCGATGCCTATAAAGCTGACCCACAGCGCCCGGAAACGCTTTATTATCTGGCGATGGTTTATCACCGCAAAGGCAGCCACGAAGTCGCGCGGCGCATCATGGACTTGGCCTATAACGCCTTCGATGAACATGATAAACGCCGCTCCGATGCGCAGAAGTGGGTCAAGGAATTTGATAAAATTTTGGGCGGCAAAGTCATGGATCGCCTCGCCGCTCCGAAAAAATAAGAAGGAGGACTCGCGCCCTCCCTCATTTTCCACATACTTATAGGGAAATCACTGGCGACTCTCACTGCTGCCAGCGGAAAAGCCCCACCGTTTCCGGCAGTTCCACAGCAATCGGTTCATCTGTTTTCAGATCGTACAGCTTCAAACTGCCGTAGATGCTACCTGCATCCGTCCACAGGGTATTGAAATGAGCCGGGATAAGATCGCCTGCCGGAGAAAGCTGCCCCGGAACGACATTGCTGGTCGTGTCAGTTGCGAAGGTGATGATGTGCAGTTCACCCGCTGTGCCGCTGGTCACGTCCACATCGACATGGAATGCATCGATTTGCGCCTGTGGTATTTGCAGCGCTGTGCCGAATACCCGCACCATCCCCGGCTGAATCTCGACGGCCTGTTCCACGAAATATCCAGCGCGGAACTGCCACCCAGACCATTGTTGCCATAAACCAGCACACGACCATCACTCAGAGGCAGCAGACTGGTATGCACCTGACCTTCTAACGTCTGTAAAGCATCGCTCGCCAGATCGTAGACTCCGACTGTGCCGCCTTCCCACAGACCGATGCTCACAATGATCTGCGCCGGTTTGCCATCTGTATCATTGACGAAACGCACTGGTTGGTAGAGACGCAGATCGATTGCATTGCTGGCATCGGCCTTCAGGTCGACATTTTCCAGCAGTTGACGCTTTTCGCGTGTACTCATATCCATGATCCATAGGCCATTATCAGCGAAGGCGAGATATTGACCATCTTCGCTCCAAACGGGTGTACTGAAGAACTGTGTCGCGCGGAGTCCGGTCAGAATGTCGGCCTGATCGACATGAATCGATTGCAGCCACAGCTTACCGTCGCTGACATAGGCAAGACCTAAGCCATCGTAGGCTGGTTCAAAGGTCACGACATCTTTTTCCGCGTGGGTAATCTGCCGCGCGGGATTCTGACCATCCAGCAGCAATTGATAAACCTGTTGAGTACCCTGCGCATCGGCTGCGAGGTAATAGGCAATTTGTGGGGCACTATCCTGTGCCTGAACCACGCCGCCCATCACAAGGACGAGCAAACCCGTTAAGATCGCCATCATTTTGACCAGCGATTTATTCATTGTGTTGATTCCTCTTGAAACGTAACGAACTTTTTAATGTTATGCAGTTCGCCTTGAGGATACTCTACGCCCAAATGATGTATAGCCTACGCCTGCTATACGCCCATTGGATTCAATGGTTCAAGCAGGCGAATCACGAAATTCGCGTTATACTCGGCAAAATCTCATAAGCCAGATTTGAGCTAAATAGGAGCATTTTATGGGAACACTTTTCAAAAACGGCACGATCATCACCGCCAGCGACATGATTCAAGCGGATGTCCTGGTCGAAGGCGAAACGGTATCGTTGATCGGCAAAGGGCTTTCGTCCAAAGGGCATGAGGTCGTC
>JBGAGR010000334.1:0-7775 GCA_044226645.1 Aggregatilineales bacterium | reverse complement strand
TCAGGTGTGTTGATGCCAATATAACGGACGCGCATGGTTTGACCGTTGAGGTTTACGTCGATGGTGTCGCCGTCAATGATTTTGGTGACGGTTGCCAGGTCGCCCCCTTGCGGCGCACTCCCGCCGGGTGTGACGGTGGCAATAGTGACGATGGGTGCATTAGGGTCAAAGCCGAAGGTGCAAGCGGAGAGTATGAGAACGACAAGGGAGGCAGTGGTAATAGTCAGGACAGCGCGATACGACTTCATGGTGATTCCCTTCGATACAGCTCCCCCGGATAGAATGTGTATCATGTTACCACGCTTCTGTAATAGGAAGATATGAATTTGAGATGCTGGCGGGAAGGGCACTAAAGTCTCCCTGACCCGCCTTAAATTCCTCTGGTTCATGCTTACGGGATTGCGAACTGGATAGGGTGTAAATACTGGATACAACTGGTGTCTGGCTCGACGGTGGGCGTGTTCAGGAAATCGCGGAAGACCTGAACGGCGCAGGTGGTGGGATCGACACCATGCCCGGAGTCGGGAAATTCATAGACAAGGCTGTTGGGCATGTGCTGTACGGCTGCTACCGCCCATTTGGTCGGCGTGACCGGATCAAACAGGCCATTCATCATCAGCGTGGGTATAGCACTGGTGAGCGGGGTATTTTCAACCGGATCAAGCTGGCGAGCGCCCCAGCCCACAGCACAAATCTGCTGCCAGAAGTTTAAGCTGTTATCACCCGACAGGAAGGCAGATTGTAAGGCAGGATTAATGGCTGAAACGGTTTCTGCCCAGATTTGCGGCGTTGTAGTCATTACGTCATCCATACAGCGCATGGCGTACAACGCGCCGGGTGTACTCGTGGCATTCATACTGAGAGAAGACAGCACCAGAGGACGAAGGATTTCCGTATTGCCCTTGTAAATTGCGTCAATGAGAGCAGGTATCTGGGTGATTGTACCGGAACTGTAGAGTGCCCCTTGCATACCCGCTATGAAATCATCCGCATCAGCCAGATAAGTTGTTCCCTGACCGGTTAGCGGGTTTTGGAAGGAAATGGAAAGCATTTCTGTTTGAAGCCGAGTGACTATTTCATAGAACATGTCTTTCAGATTGGGATAGGTGGCGGCGCAATTTTCATCGGCTGCACAGGTATCGAATACCAGATTGAGGGCGTGTTCAAAATCCGGGCCAAAGGAGGCCATGAGGTCAACTTCGGGCGGGGTGATGCCCTGCAATATCACACTGCGAATCCCTTCCGGGTAATGACGCATGACGGTCATCGCTAAGGTGGAGCCATAGGAACCGCCGTTAATATTGACCTGTGGATAACCCAAAGCGGGGCCAATGGCAGCAATGTCGCCAGCACTTTCGACTGTATTAAAAGCGGCGATATTGACACCCTGACTGATGAGACGTTCATAGCACTGCTGGATAGCTTCAAGTTTAAGCGATATATCCGCACTGGATGGGCCGATACGATCCCGGAGAAGCAAAGCGTCGTTTTCAGGGCAGGCCAATGAGGGTTCCGAATACCCTATGCCGCGCTGATCGACCAGAATCACATCACGCCAGCGCAGCGCATCGCTCAGGTAATACGTCAGCCGAGGCGCGAAAACATCCAGCGTGCGTGAACCGGGGCCGCCAGATAGATAAATCAGGGGATCAGGTAAGGGGTTCGAAGTCTGTGTCTTGAAAATGGCGATGGCGACTTTGACCGTAGCACCCTCGGGATTACCGTGTTCCTCCGGCACAATCAGGTAGCCACACTCGACATTATACTGGCGCGGATACGTTACCGGACAAGGCGCAAGTTCAAAGCGCGGCAGCGTATTCTGCTGTGCCTGAAGCGGCTGCACCGTGAAAGCCAGAATAATCAGGATAAACGTCGCGAACGACACAAAGGGTTTGTGAAACATAAAAGCCTCAGTCTAAAATATTTTCTCTCCACAGCATAATGAATCAATGCGCAGTCGTCCTGTGAGGTTCGTTACGTTTGGATACGATAGCTGTCAGATATGAGTCGGCAAGGCAGTTTGTTGTATCATTGTGGAAATTTGCGCCTCGGCGCACCCTTCCTATCATCAAAAGGAGACATCCAATGCCTCTCTATCCATTCCTCCTTCAACCCGCACTGCATGTCAAAGTCTGGGGCGGACGGCGTTTAGAAACTTCGCTGCATAAACAACTGCCAACGGATGAACCCTATGGCGAATCATGGGAGATGCATGACACGGCGACTGTCGCGAATGGTGAACTAGCTGGGCGGACGCTGGGCGATTTACTGAAAGAGTACGGTCATGATCTGGTCGGGGCGGGAAATGACCCGAAAGAGGGTTTTCCGCTGTTGGCGAAATTTTTGGACGCACAGGATTGGCTCTCGGTACAGGTGCATCCGAATGATGAACAGGCGCGTGAGTTGGAAGGCGATCCACGCGGCAAGACCGAGGCCTGGTATGTGCTGGAAGCCGATCCCGGTTCGAAGCTGGTGATGGCGGTCAAGCCGGGAACGACGCGCGAGGCGATGGCGGAAGCGATTCGCGCGAATAGGCTGGAAGAGCTGCTGGTGTATGCGGAGGTGGGCGCAGGGGATGTCCTGCTGAATAATGCTGGTGGGATTCATGCACTCGGCCCCGGCATCCTGATTTATGAAATCCAGCAGTCGTCTGATGTGACCTATCGCCTGTATGATTGGGGACGCATGGACTTAAATGGCAAACCGCGCACGCTGCATATTGAGAAGGGCGTGAAAGTCTCGGATGTAGACCGGATGCCGGAAATTGAACATACCGCCGCCAATAAAATGCCGGTGGTGGACATTGTGCAGTCACCGTATTTTGTGACGCTGCTGCATCAAATGAGTCCACGCAATGGGACGCGCATCACGCTGGATACGGGCGGAACGGCGTTCCATATCCTGACGTGTATTGATGGGCAAATGGCTATCCATGCAGGGGATACATCGGTTGAAGTGGGGATGGGTCAGACGGCGCTCATCCCGGCGAATCAGGGGGCATATACCCTGTCAGGTGAGGCGCGGGTGCTGCGGTCGTTTCAAAGCCATTAGCTGTTAGCGATTAGCTTTTAGGAAAAAGTGGGCGGTTCACGAACCGCCTCTATACAATTACATGTTATGCGATATTGAGGTGAATTTGTTAGCGATATTGACAGATACGGCGCAGGAGGGGCAGGTTTATGAGACGGATTACGGCTCATCTGCCCCTATTCGACAGGTGGAGACAGGCTATGTCTTTGCACAGGGGTATGCTGATCCCCGCGCGACGGTACGGGCGCTGAAAGATTTGGGCGTGACGCATTTATGGCTGTGTGAATCGGTAGGGGCGTTATCGCCGCTGCTGGAAACGGGCGATTGGCTGGTTCCGGATGATTATATCGATGGGACGCGTGGTCAGCATTACACCTATTTCAGCGAAAAAGCTGGGGGATTTGTGCAGCAGGTGCCGCCGTTTGACCCGGAGAGTCGAGAAAAGCTGATCGAAGCCCTCACCCCTAGCCCCTCTCCCTCAGGTAGAGGGGAGCAAGAGACTCCTATTAATGGGCGGGTGTTCCGGCGCGGGGTGTATGTGTGTGTGAGTAATACGCGGCTGGAAACTCCGGCGGAGGCGGCTTTCTGGGGGCGGGCAGGTGGTCATGTGGTGGGGTGTTATCTCAGTCCATGCCTGACACTGGCGCGCGAACTCGATATGAAAGTGGCGGCGCTGGTGACGGTTACGCGAGCCGGAGGGGAAGATGGGACGGCGGCAGGAATCGCACCGTATTTAGCCGTTATTGAAAGCGCAATACGAGGTTTGAAGGATTTGTAACATTTATCTCAAGAATCAATGGTATTTTGGTTCTATAATCCGCTATAATGTAAATCAATTCGTTAAGTTTATAAATTCCCACACCCTCACGCCCTTGTTGATAGACGGAGAGCAGAGATGGCGGCAAAACCAGCCAATCAGGTCGGTGTCTTTATTAGTTATAGCCATGAAGATCGTTTTATTGCGGAAATGTTAGCGCAGCGTCTGCGTGAAGTGGGATACCTCCCCTGGGTGGATTTCGCTGGTATCAGCGGTGGCGACGAATGGAAGCAGTCGATTGATGAGGCGATGAGTCGTTCTTCGGCGTTTCTGCTGCTGCTCACGCCGGATTCGGTGAAATCGCATTGGGTAAGCTTTGAAATTTCCTGCGCACGGGAGAAGAACTGCCCAATCATTCCCCTGCTTTTCCGTGCCTGTGAGACTCCAGAAGACATCGCAAAATTGCATTTTGTCGAGTTCCGGCACAGCGCGGACAGCGGTTTCAAGGAACTACAAAAAGCACTGTTACAGGCGGTGGTGCGGGGTGGTTCCGGTGTAGAAGAAGAAACCACCAAGCCTAAGCTGCCGGTTCGCAACGCATTACCCGAAGAACCTGTTTATGCAGATCAGGCTTCACCGCTGGCGCTGGTGATTGAAGATGCGCCTTCCTATCAGGATTTGCTGCGCGATTTGCTGATGGAAATGGGGCTGGAAGTGCATGTCGCCAAGTCCCGCAATGAGGCGACGGCTTATATCCAGGCACACCGCTACGATTTTATCACGCTCGATATGAACCTCGGCCCGGATGACGAAAATGGTCAGCAGGGCATGTATGTGCTGGGTTTGCTGGAGCGCTACCAGACGGATGTGCCAGTGGTGATGGTCACGAACGTTGAATTCAACCGCGACGAGACGGCTGAGTTTATCGCCTCCGGTGCGGTCAAACATGTATTGGGAAAACCCCTGATCGCTAAAAAGCTGCGCGAGCAGGTCGAGAAGTATGTTCACGGGGTACGGCGCTAAGTCGTGCAGAAGCGAACAGCATAAGGATTACAGTGTGAACCCGCTTTCTGGTCTGGTGGTCGTCTACATTGAAGACAGCGCCGAAATGCAGCAAAGTGTCAGCTTCTACCTGACGAAATTCTGTGGCATGAAAGTTCATATCGCCAATACGGGTCTGAGTGGGATGGAGCTGGTTAATAAAGTTACGCCCCATCTGATTTTGCTGGATGCCATGCTGCCAGATTTGAACGGTCTGGATGTCTGCCGCAGACTGCGTGAAGAACCGCGCAGCGCTGAAACACCGATTATCATGCTTTCGATTCATGACAGCCCCACCTTTATGCATGATGCATATGAGGCTGGTGTCACCCGGTATGTCAACAAATCGGAATCGATGCCGCTGAAGGTGCTGGAAGAAGCAATTCTGGACATTTTTCAGGACAGGCCGCTGGTCGTGCCGCGTGTGGCGGTGGAAGACATCACCGAGACGAAAACGGATGAGTATGGGCATACCCGTATCGCCCAGTTGTATCAGAAGCGGCCTGAACAGATTTTGCCGCAGCTTGGGAACCTTCCGCAGCAGGAGTGGGGTCGGACGATTGCCGCTATTCTCAAGGGCGATCCGGGCGTAGAGCGAGGTTATGCGGTGATCGCGCTGGCAGCGTGGCAAAAACTCCCTCATGCTCCCTACAACGAAACGGCAGGACAAAAGTTTTTCTGGGAATATGTGCGGCACAGTCTTGCCAGCAGTACAGCACATGATGCTGGCGAACGTTGGGGCAAATTGGCGATGGTGGCTTATGCCCTGATGTATCCGCCGAGACAAATCAGCCGGGCACTTCAGTATTTTGGCATCAACAACCCCTTTGCCGAATGCAGGCAGTGGGCGCTGCGCATCCTCATTGAAAATCGTTCACCAGAGGCGGCAGAGCTGGCGGCGCGTGGGCTGAAAGATCGCAATGATGAGGTACGAGCGACGGCAGCATTGGCATTGGCGACACTGGGATCAACTCAATATGTGCCGCTGCTGACACAGGCGCTCAATGATGATGTGGGTGGTGTGCGGGAACAGGCGGCGCTGGCACTGGCGCGGATTGGTGGCGAGATTGGCGCGGTTGCGCTGGAGGTGGCTTTACTGGATGGAATACCAGAAGCAGCCGAATCCGCAGCGAATGGATTGGCGATAATCGGCAGTCCAGAGGCGGTGGATGCGCTCATCCGGGCGGCGGAACAGCGCACCGAGCCAGTGGTACTTTGCCAGATTGTCCATGCGCTGGGTAAAATCAAGAGTAATAAATGTAAGGTGGCGCTGTGGAAGCTGGGCAAACATGATGATGAAGCCGTGCGGAAAGCAGCGCTGCTATATGTTGGCTTAAGGTAGATTACGATGGACATCAAAGCAGCTGCGGGAAAAATAGAAACTTATGAAGCGGACGCGATTATTGTTAACCTTTTTGAAGGGGAAGAACCGGGCACTGCAACCGACTCGGTTGACCAGGTGCTCAATGGCGCGATACGCGAACTGATTAGCAACGGCGATTTTACGGGTAAAACCGGACAGATCGCCGTTTTGTATCCACACGGGGTTATCCCGGCAAAACGGGTGATTCTGGTCGGGCTGGGCAAGTCGGATGCGTTTACGGTGGATGTGGCGCGGCGGGCTTCGGCCTCCGCTATTTTGAAAGCGCGTGAATTGAAAGTCGGACACGCGGCTACCGTTCCACACGGAGCGGGGGCGGGTAAACTGCCGATTGAAGTGGCAGCGCAGGCCGTGACGGAAGGCAGCCTGCTCGGTTTATATAATTATCAGGGGCAGAAAACGGCGGAGAAGCAGGAAGAGTTCCCCAAAACGCTCGACATCCTGCTGATTGACGAGAAGGATACACGCACAGCGGAGGGCATTCGCGCCGGGATGGCGGTGGCTGCCGGGGTAGAGTTAGCGCGGGATATGGTGAATCTCCCGCCCAATATCTGCAATCCAGCCTATATGGCAAAGACGGCAAGCGATCTGGCGCAGATGGTTGGGCTGAAGGCGGTTGTGCTGGAAAAAGACCAGATGCAAGCGCTCAAGATGGGGGCGCTGCTGGGTGTGGCGCAGGGCAGTGATACACCGCCCAAGTTCATTATTCTGGAACACAACGCCGGACGCGATGACCTGCCGACGGTGGTGCTGATCGGCAAAGGCGTGACCTTCGACACGGGTGGTTATGACATCAAGACCTCCGAAGGCATGAGCACGATGAAGGGCGATATGGCAGGCGGCGCGGCGGTGATCGGCGCGATGGGAGCGATTGCCGGATTGGGCGTGGAAGCGCATGTGATCGGCATCGTGCCAGCGGCGGATAACATGATTTCCGGTCATGCCTATCGTTCGACAGAAGTGCTGACCGCCAGCAATGGTGTAACCATCGAAATCACCAGCACGGACGCGGAAGGGCGTTTGCTGTTAGCCGATGCACTGGTGTACGCGGCGCGCTATAAGCCTTCAGCCGTCGTGGACATCGCGACGCTGACGGGATCGTGCGTGATCGCACTGGGACAGGGTATAGCAGCAGGTGTGTTCAGCACGGATGACCGTCTACGCGATACGTTGATAGGTGCGGGAACGGATACAGCGGAACGGGTATGGCCTCTGCCGCTGTATCCTGAATATGACAAGGCGATTCAATCGACTACAGCGGACATCAAAAACACAGGCGGACGCATGGGGGGCGTGGGGACATCCGCCATGTTCCTGAAGCACTTTGTGGATTTCCCGGCCTGGGCACATATTGATATGGCGGGGATGATGTTTGATGCGATTGATAATCCGTATGTGCCGAAAGGTGCGACAGGCTATGGGGTGCGTCTGCTGACAGAATTTGTCCAGCGCTGGGCAGAGAAGAAGTCCTGAGTGCTGAGTACGAAGTGCTGAGTAAGGGACGGTCATAAGTGTATGATCGCCCCTTTTTAGTTCCCTAGCTCTGCTGCTTTTCCTTCTGTTCGT
>JBGAGR010000333.1:0-7741 GCA_044226645.1 Aggregatilineales bacterium | reverse complement strand
CCATCTACCGCTGCGGTTTTGTCGCCTGCCCATAGCCAGGGTGTGAGCGGATCCAGCGAACGAATGGCGCGGAAGTTCATGTAGCCATCCGGCTCGGTTTCCAGCGTGAATTCGATGCGGCGCATTTCCCGTTCCAGTGAGGGAAACAGATAGGCAGCGGTGTAGGCGTAGCTCCACACATGAGTACAGCTCCCGGCACAACAACCGACGCTATCGCTACAGCCTTCCCATCCGTAAAAGCGCCCATCTTCCAGCCAGAAACAGGTGTTGCTCCTGACGGGGACTATATTCGCGGAAATCGCGTCAAGAACGGGAGCCGGAAGCGTGCGGGCGAAGAGAGCATCGTGAAAAGCCTGTGTAGCTGATTCCAGTCTTTCATACTCCTTCAGAACATAACTCGCAACTCCCCATGCATCATCAAAACGGGTCGCGTAGTGGTTGCGAATCACACGTGAGGATTTGATGTCCCAACTGTTGATGCGGTTGGGAAAGTTCCACGTCAGGATGAAGCGGAAAGAGCGACTTTCGCCCGGCTGCAATTTGTCCAATAAACCGAGGGAAGCAGTATCGGCTTTCTCACCCGTCTCAGTGTAGTTGAGATCGGTGAGCAAGCCATCGCTTTCCACATCGTCCCAGAATTCGCGCAGATAGTCCCACCAGAAACCGCGTACCCATGCCCGTTTGTAAGTTGTACTGGGATGATCGGTCACGAGAGCCAGCGTCCCGTATTCGAGACTGCCCGGATCAATACCTTCCGAGTGCATGAACAGGCCGCGAAAGGCCGAATCTTCCCTGAATTCGTTGACCGTGTGACCGAGCAAACTTGTGCGTTTCGCACCGGTAGGGTCGAACGAGGGAAGGCCAACCGGGTTGGTGAGCGAGCCGACCAGGGTCACATCGACTGGATTTTCCCCGGTGTTCGTGACGGTATAGGTCAGAATCGCACAGGGGATGCCCGAATCTTCCGGGTTGAGCGGAATGAATGGTGTATAGGCATCCAGGCGAATCGAGGCTGGAACATCGCTATCCTGAAACTCAAGCGCCGCGAGGGGATATTCTCCGTAAAAAGTGGTCTTTTCGAAACGCGGCAGACCCGCCCCGGTAAACGGGTCGAAGCCATGTGAGAGCGCATAAGGTGGTTGGATGCGACCTTCCAGCACACGCATAACGGGTTTCTCTCCCGGCGATTGGAGACGCAGGACGAAGAAGGTGTTCGGAAGAAGCGTCCCTTTCGCCGGACGGTTGAATATCTCCCAATCGCGCAGGTCGCCACGCGCTCCGAGGGAGACGTTCCCTGTACCGATGCCTCCTAATGGAAATGCCAACGCTGTTGCGGAAGCGTCGAAGGTGCGAAGGCCGCGAGTCGGTGTGAACAAGGCTATATTCTCCAAAAAAGTTGTTTTGGGGAGATTATAGCGCGAGGTGGGGAATGGTTATTAGTTTTTAGTAAAGGCAAAACAGTTACCAGCGACCCATTTCCAGCTTCCAGTTGAAAAAACTCAAGTCCCCTTTCGAAAAGAGTGGGAATTTTTGTTGGCGGAAGTGACGGCGGAGAATGCAGTGAAATTTCCCCTCAAAATGCACACTTACGGGAGCGGTTTGCAGCAGTGCAGCACTGCAAAAGCGCTCGGTTAGAAAATGGTTTCGCGGCGGCGGCGGACATTTTTGCCGCTGCAATCTTTGCTGCAAAACAATCCGCCAATTGCACTTATTGCCGCCAATCTGCCAGGGAGAACTCCCCTCAAAAAGTTTGCTGCTGCTGCTATGGCGGGAAGCTAGTTCCCAGTGCTGAGTTCCTAGTCAAGTTGCCCGTTATTTATGTTCTGTGATTGCAAAGATTGCACAGTTTCCCCGTAAATGTGATGGGTGGGGGGATTGCCCCGCAGGGACTTCCGTTGGTCGCTGCAATGTTTGCAATGTGGCAGCCGCCGATGTGCCGGGGGGGGACGGCAGCCGCGCTTTCCCCGTGAGTGGCAGCCGTCGGCAGCCGCCGGATTTGCCAGACATCATTTATCATCATTTCAACTCCATCTCGTCGTACTCATCGCATACAGCGTACTGCATAGCGAAAGAAAAAGGGCTACTTTTTGGTAAACTTTTCGGTATGAATGTTCTAACCGAGACGCAGAGGACACCGAGAAAATGCAGGGCGAGAGGATTTTGTAGGGCACATCACCCCTACGCAGATCACCCGTGCGGCATGTTAACGCATCTTGTATTACGATTATTGCGGCGGCTGGTTCACTCAAAGTCGCCGTTCTTCCCGTAAAGGTTGTTTTTCGACTGTTTATCAGGTATGAATGTATAAACGTTGAGGGGAAAAGGTTGCCAGTCCTTGACTTTTCAGGCGGTATCTACAAACTTGTACTTTCGTTTTCGTCCGGGGTCTAGAGGAGGTTCAATCATAAGCGAAACACAAATTATTAAAACTCGTGGGGTCATTATCGGGGCGAGCGCGGCAGGGCTGGCGACGGCTGCCTGCTTGAAGCGGCTGGGCATTGATTTCGTTTTGCTGGAGCAGGAGCAGCAGGTTGCCGTGCGGTGGCGCAATCATTATGACCGCCTGCATCTGCACACCAATCGCGGATTTTCCGGCCTGCCGTATCATCCGATGCCGTCGAATTATCCGCAGTATCCTTCGCGCGATCAATTGGTGGCGTATCTGGAAGATTATGTGAAGGCGTTTGACCTCGCGCCGAAATTTGGTCAGAAGGTGGCTTCGGTTGAAGCACAAGATGGCGGCTGGATGACTAAAACGGCGGACACGACTTATCAGTCGGATTTCGTGGTAATCGCTACCGGATATACACGCCAGCCGTTTATGCCGACATTCCCAGATATGGAACTATTCAAAGGCAAGATACTCCACAGTAAGGAGTATCGAACAGGCGTGGCTTATAAGGGACAATCGGTGCTGGTGGTTGGGTTTGGAAATTCCGGCGGCGAAATCGCAATTGATTTGTATGAACAGGGTGCAAAACCGTCGCTGGCGGTGCGCAATCCCGTGAATATCATTCCGCGCGATATTCTGGGGATTCCGGTGCTGGCGATTGGTGTATATTCATCCATGTTTCCACCCGCATTGAATGACTTCCTGTTCGCGCCCCTGATTTCCCTGATGATTGGCGATGTGCGCAAATTGGGACTACGGAAACACCCGTATGGGCCATTGCAGCAAATCCAGCGTGATAAGCGCATACCGCTGATTGATGTCGGGACAGTGCGCCATATCCGCGAGGGGCATATCACGGTGTATCCGGGTATATCGCGATTCAACGTGGATGGTGTCGTTTTTGAGGATGGTCAGGAACAGGCATTTGATGCAGTTGTGATGGCGACGGGGTATCGTCCGGCGCTGCAAGATTTTTTGACAGAAGCAGAGCGCGTCCTTGATGCGGAGGGTGTGCCGCTGGTGAGTGGACGTGAATCGGCACTGCCGGGGCTATATTTCTGTGGTTTCTATGTCTCGCCAAGCGGAATGCTGCGCGAAATCGGCATTGAAGCCCAGAAAATCGCAAAGGCCATCCAGCAGCATGGTTGATGAGATTGTGCGGCGGGAAAAGCCGACGATGGATTTTTTTCGGCAAAACGACGGGAAAAGCGTCGAGCCGGGAGATAGTTTCCACTGTGGGTTGAGATTCTGGGGCTGAAAGAAGCGCAACTGGGTGCGCCGAGTGTTGAACAGGTCGAGGCGCGGATGGGGGTAATATATATGTCGCCGGGGGTTGAAAACCACCCGGCTATAGAGTGCGGCGGGAAGGACACCAAAAGCCCTCTGACCCGCCTCAAAGACGCTGCCACCAACCTCAACTGTCAAGTCGATTTCAATATCTGATAAGCTTCTCATTTCGTTCCACCACGAGGCTGACGTACTAAGTACAAGCAAATTGATTTCGCGGGATTATGTGGGCGAAGCGGTGCTTCGCCCCTACAAAAACATCCCGCACTTTCTTTGTGGTCATACTTAGAAAGGGGACTTTTTAATTTCCGCCTTAAGCATCTCGGTGGAGTTAATTTTCTCCTGCTGTTGTGAGTTGGCGGAAGTGAGCGAGCATGGCATCGGCGGATTCGTCAGTGCCTGAATCCTGACGGATGGCGGCGGCGACGGGTTCGAGAAATTCAGCCAGATTGCCGCCCGTTTCATGCTGGCGGAACATGGTTTCAATGACCTGCGAAAGATGCGGCGAGTGTACGCGCGCACGAAAATTGTTGAGCGCCTCAAGCGCTGAGTTTCCGCTCTGAATATCGGTCATAAACTGCTTGAAGGCAGTGGCGGTGGGTTCCGGCGATTTATCAGCAATCATTTCCATACATTGTGTGACGCTGTAACCGGATCGCAGGAGTACGGTCATGGCTTCGATGGTGCTGCCAAGCTGACGGTCAAATTTTAGGGTATCCACTGGTTCTCCTCTTTTCTTTCGGGCTTCAGATAGGCGCTGCTGGATAGCTGTGTAAAGCACATCCCAAAGAACATGAGGCCATAACATGAAAATTATCTGCGTCATTCCCTGCTGTTCGGCATCGCGATAGAGATCGCGGAAAGCCTGCGCCATGTCTTCACCATATTCGAGGCGGAAGGCGGGTGGGTAAGCGGTTAGCAGGAGGTGATAGAGCCGATCTGAAAGGCGGAATGTGGTCTTCATGCTTTCCCTCCCAGCAAACCCTGTTCACGGGCGGCATTTACCAGACTGGCGAGACGCTGCGCTTCATAACGGGCGACTCGTTCGCCTAACTGCGTCAGTCGGTAATAGCGGCGGCGTTCTTCGTTGATGGTTAGGTCGCTATGAGCTTCAACCTCTTCGACCAGATCGGATTCGAGCAGCTTTTTTAAAGTGCCGTAGAGTGTGCCGGGGCCGAGTTTGATCGCGCTGTTGGTGCGCTGGTCAACTTCCTGCATGATGCCGTAGCCGTGCCGTTCACCGCCTGCTAAGGTGAGCAGGATGTGAAAGGTGGCGGGCGGCAATGGGAGGAAACTTTCAGGGTCAGTCTTTTTCATCGTCATGTCTCACTATCGAAAACTGATGCATCGAGATTTGATATATCAATGTTCGATATAGTAAGGCAAATTCGACGAGCTGTCAAGTAGCGGATGATTAATGGTTTTTAGTCAATCGGAAAAGCACACATAGGGCGCTTCATGAAGCGCCCCTACAGACCCTTTGTAACCTATGTTTCAGTTCAAGATTTCGACCAAGCCGGTTACACCGTTGACACGGAGAAGCTGGCCTGTTTTGATCCACTGGGTGGCGATCATTGTGCCTACTACAGCGGGAATGCCAAATTCTCGCGAAACAACGGCGGGATGCGAGAGTGCTCCCCCGGCATCGGTGACGAGGCCGCCGATTTTGGTAAACACAACAACCCAGGCGGGATTGGTCATTTTGCAGACGAGAATCTCGCCTTGCTGCACCTGGTCGAACTCTTCGGGGGTTTCGACGACGCGCGCGATACCTTCGACCACGCCAGTGGATGCACCTAAACCTTTCACAGTACCAGCCGGGTATTTGTTCCGTTCAGCGGCCTGCATATAAACATCAGGCCATCCCCAATTGCTTTTATAGGGTTCGCCATGCAGTGACCATTCCGTAATCGTGCCAACCCATAGTCGTGGACGGATACTGTAAGCCTGTTCGCGGATGCGGCGGCGTTCTGAGGCAGCCCTTTTAGCATCGAATGCGCCGTGATTGGCGGCGATGATGCGGAGTTCTTCGTACTTCAGGTAGAAAATATCGTCAGACTGATTGAGCACTTTCTGCTCGACCAATTTGCGTCCAATGGCCATGAATACGAGGCGAACACGGGCATATGTGCCCTGATCCATATAGAAGTGATGATCGGGCGTGAGGGGAACCAGACTGAGGGCGAGGTCGAGCGAATGCTGCAATTTTTCGCGCTGTTCATCGGTGCGGTCTGCCGGGACACGCGACCACATTTCAGCTATGGCATTATCGCGACTCTCACGAAGTGCTGTGATGGCCTGATTATAATCGTAGTCCGAATTCAGATAGCCACGCAGGGCTTCGATGATTGGCGCGGGATTTTCACGCCATGTGGTAAAAATATATTCATGCGTGTAGATGGACTTATTGCCGTATTCCAGTCTATAAGCATCGAGGTCTTTAAGGAAAGCCTTGCCTTCTTCAGACTGACCGAGGGCACGCAGAACATCACCGGGAATCTCTAACTTAAAAGCGGCGCTTAAGGTTGGGCTGACTTTGACTGTCTCTTTCAGATTCCAAAGTTCACGCACCGAGTCCCAATTACGGTCTTCATCCGATATGAGAATGCGACCAATCAGTTCAAGATCGTTCTGACCGACGATCTCGGTGAAAACAGTGCTGAAATCGGCCTGCGACTGGAACTGCGCCAGATTGAGAATCCAATGCAGACGGAAATGGCGTTCCTGAATGTCAATGGCATCTTCCAACAGGATCATCAGTTCCGGTAATGAGGACGAGTCCATCGGGAAAGTATCAAGAAATTCGAAGTTGCGGAGGATTTCCGGCAGGTAGCGATTTTTCCACCAGGTCATGAAATGTTTGGCATAAACCGGCATGACCATGTTGTAGTACGGGGCAATGGCTTCGGCTTCCTGCGGCGGACGTGGGATGACCGCGCTGAAGATATATTGGTTGATGGCTTTACCTGTCCAGTCCTTGCCGAAGGGCGCACCAAAACGGCGATACATGTAGCCACATGTTGTCCACCACGCCCCGACATCCAGCCACATGGGTGAAATCGGCTGTGGGCAGTGCAGATCATCGAACCAGAAATGGAGTCCTTTTTCTTCTTCGCTCACCCAATCGATGGGCGTACTGGCATCACCGAGAAACTGATCGATCACTTTGTTGGGGTCGTCCATCTTTGTCTCCGTAATAATGAACCAATTATGTCTAATTCATACGCCTCGTGGCATATAACAGTCGAAATATCATTCTCCATAGTTTAATGCACTGTTACCGTTTAGAGACGAGATTTTTTGCGGTCGTTGTTTAGATACGACGAATGTCCTATTAAAATCCTGCTTTTAGTGTTCTAATGCTGATTTATGCAGGAATCATCAAAGTCCGAGCAAATCCCACCGTTCGAGATATTCTCCCTCATAATCGTCGAATTTTCGCACTGGATTATCATTATGCTGCTGTCCATGCCTACCGGGAGTTTCAAGCCAATGCTGATGACTTGTTTTTGTGAAATTGGCTACAACTTGACTTGGAACAATGTGGTAGAAGGGGTGTTCAAATTCATCCTTCAGATTCACAAAAATGTAAAACAAATTATCGGCAAAATAGTTCTCGGCTTTTTCGTTAAGCGTCCATGTCGGCTTGTTTTCCTGACTCGATTTCACTTGTATTCCTATTTGCCTGGAAGCAGCCTCGTTTGATGCCAGAATGTCTATGCCCTTCGTATTTCGCAAAGTTATGGATGCAATATAGCCTCGTCTGGAGAGTTCAGCAGCAACGAAATATTCTCCAGCTACACCACAAAGAGTCGCCGAAAGTTTAGCCACAGAAACCTCCAATTTGAGAATACAATTTACGATGACTGTTACTTTAATCGATTGCTTGCCAGATGAACAGCATCCAGAATTTTGTAATAGCTGCCGCAGCGGCATAGATTACCCGCCAGATATTCTTTAATTTCGTCGTCAGTGGGGGTGGGGTTTTCCTTCAGGAGCGCACGAGTCGCCAGAATGAAACCGGGCGTACAGTAGCTGCACTGCAAGCCCATGCAGTCGATA
>JBGAGR010000332.1:0-7403 GCA_044226645.1 Aggregatilineales bacterium | reverse complement strand
CCGGAAAACATCATGGCGGAAATCAAGATGCTCTACGATCTCGGTGTCCGCAACATCCATATGTATGCCGACCTGTTTACCGCCAATCGCGATCAGGTCATGGGCATCTGCCAGCAGATCATCGACAGCGGCCTGAAGATCAACTTCACCGCCAACAGCCGCGTGGACTACGTGGATGAAGAAATGTTGAAGATGATGGCGAAGGCTGGCTGCTCGGTACTCTCATGGGGTATCGAAAGCGCTAACGAGGAAATCCTGAAAAAAGCCCGTAAAGGTACAACGGCAGAACGTGCCCGTCAGAGCGTGAAATGGGCGCATGAAGCGGGTATCCGCAACCTGGGCTATTTCATTGTCGGCCTGCCCGGTGAAACCAAGGAAAGCATTCAGGAAACCATCGACTTCAGCAAAACGCTGCCGCTCGATCTGGCAATCTTCCACATCGCCGCTCCCTACCCCGGCACACCGTTCTTCTTCATGGTCATGGAGAACAACTGGTTCAAGCCCGGTACGCGCTGGGAGCAGGTGGATATGGATCAATCGACGGTTCTGCAATATAGCAATCTCAGCGCTGAGGATTTGGAACGAGAAGCTCGCCGCGCGATGCGTGAGTGGATGTTCCGTCCCGGCCCGATCATTACCTACCTCAAGTCACTGCGGAATATCGGCGCGCTGCAATCCGCCATCAATGTCGGTATGCAGCAGGTCAAATGGGCACTGTTCCCCAACAGCGCACACTAAAATCACCATCCTCAACGGGTACCACAGATGCCCGGTCAACCAAACAAACAGAGGGCTGCATAAGCCCTCTGTTTGCTGTTCCGATAACTTTAGAATCCACTAGTCCGGCTTATTCTGATCTGCCTGCCACTGTTGAGCGCTGTCCCGCAGATTTTCTAACTGCCGCCAGTAAGCCTCAATCGCTGTCCGCCCCTGCCCGCTCAATCGCACCATCGTCACAGGCTTTTTTCCGGCGAATTGTTTGTCGATTTCCAGCAAACCCGCTTCTTCCAACTTGGTTAGGTGTGTCGAGAGGTTGCCTTTCGTCAAGCCCGTCAGATTTTGCAGGAAAAGAAAGTCGGCTTGCTTACAGGCGGAAAGCGCGGTCATGATGGCGAGTCGCCCCGGCTCATGTACCATCCGGTCTAATCCCGCCAGTTCTTCAAATGGGGTCGCCATGTTATTCCTCGCGCGGACGCTGTGTCATCTGAAGCAGCAGTAGATGATCGAGCACCGCGCCGACCAGTGCCGCCAGCAAAATCACCAGCATCGTCCAGAAATAAGCCGTCTCGATAGGCTTCACCACCAGCGGCAGCAGACTTCCAATCAGGCTGATGACAGCGAAAACCGCGTAATACGAGCGCAGCCCTTTTGACTGCTGCCGCCACGATGGAGTCTCAGGCTGCCAGTGATATGCCCAGAAATCACCACCCAGCATACAAACACCCAAAAGCCGCCACGATGAGTCCGATCAGGCTGAGGCGACGTGTTATCCGCGATTACACCAACCACCAGCGCGATAATCACCACCCAGTCCGAAACTTTGCGCGACATTTCGACCCGCCCGAAGTGCTGTTGATAGTAGCGCCCGATGAAATAACTCGCTCCCAGACTCAGCAGCAGCAGCACGAAACGCACTTCCAGATTGCCAGGACGGTAAAGCGGATTTGCTCGCCCACCGTGACAATGAGCGCGAATAGGAGCGCCGGGACATAACGCAGCCCTTGCAGGCTGTAGTAATTCGCGGCAGTGAAACGAATACGTTGATAGTTCTCCATTTCAATCTTCTCCATTTGCAAACCAGTTTGTACTACAAACCATCGTACAGCGATTTAATGTCTTTGTCAACAACCAGTTTGCATCACAAACCATATTTAAAACCACGTTCATCCCAACCGCTTCAATATCTCCAATTGTAAGAACGGCGTAAATTCGCCCCTGCCTGGATTGAATTTCCCGGCAAACCCTGTATCATACATCCTTAAGCACCCGTTATATTGTTGTATTTTAACGATATTGTATTGTTATTTAATTGGAGGCACAATCCATGCAGACAAAGGTTTCACTTTCACGCCTGCTGCGGCCTTTTCAGGAATTCGCCCACACCGAAGCCTTAGGCGGTGTACTGCTGTTCGCCTGTGCCTTGATCGCGCTCATCTGGGCAAATTCGCCCTGGTCGGAAAGCTATTCCACGCTCTGGGAAACCAAACTCACAATCGGCGCAGGCAGCTTCGAACTTTCCAAGTCACTGCTGCACTGGATTAACGACGGCCTGATGGCGATCTTCTTCTTCGTAGTCGGTCTGGAAATCAAACGTGAGGTTCTCGTCGGAGAACTGGCCTCCCGGCGCAAGGCTGCCCTGCCCATCGCCGCCGCTTTAGGGGGTGTACTCGTCCCCGCGCTCATCTACATCCTGTTCAATGCAGGCGGCGCGGGAGCATCCGGTTGGGGCATCCCCATCGCTACCGACATCGCCTTTGCCCTGGGTGTGATGGCGCTGCTCGGCAATCGTGTGCCGGATTCGCTACGCATCTTCCTGACCGCCCTGGCAATTGTCGATGATATTACCGGCGTACTGATAATCGCCATCTTTTACACGTCGGATATTGCCTGGATAAGTCTGATGATTGGCTTTGGCTTTCTGGGTGCGCTGTTCATCGCCAATCGTCTGCACTTTCGCCACCCGCTCATCTATACCATTCTGGGGATTGGCTTGTGGCTGGCCTTCCTGAAATCCGGCGTTCATGCCACCATCGCGGGAATCCTGCTGGCGATGACCATTCCCGCGCGGACGGTTATCAATCCGAAAGAATTTTTACAGCGCAGCCGCGAAAAGCTGGACATATTCGAAAGCGCCGATAAAGATAGTGACAGCATCCTAAAAAATGAGACGCAGCAGTCCGCCATTCACGCGCTGGATGTGGCCTCAAAACAGGTACAGGCACCCCTTCAGCGCATGGAACACGCGCTCCATCCCTGGGTGGCCTTTTTCATCATGCCGATTTTCGCGCTGGCAAATGCCGGAGTTAGCTTAAGTGGGAACGGGGAAGTCATCAATTCGGTCACAACCGGAATCGTTTTCGGTCTGCTGCTTGGCAAACCGATTGGCATCACACTGGCATCGTGGTTAGCCATTCGTGGCAAAATTGCCGATAAACCCGCTGATATTGGCTGGTGGCATATTCACGGCATGGCATGGCTGGCAGGCATCGGCTTCACCATGGCGCTGTTCATCGCCGGACTGGCCTTTGAAGGATCAGCCTACCTGACAGCAGCCAAAATCGGCATCATTGCCGCTTCGGTGCTGGCGGGCATCATCGGCACAACCATTCTGAGCCGAATAGCGCCTTCTACCGCGTAGATCAGTAAAACAAAATCGGGGATAGCCAACTCTGGTATCCCCGATTCACGTTCAAAAGAAATTAGTCGCGTCCCTGAGCGTCCATCGCTGCAACGGCTGCCATCGCAACGATGTCCTCAACATCATCACCAGCTTGCAGCACATGAACGGGTGCGCCCATCCCCAGCAGAATCGGGCCAATCGCCTCAGCCTGCCCTAGACGTGCCAGCAGCTTGTAAGCCACATTCGCCGCTTCGAGGTCAGGGAACACCAGAATGTTGGCATCCTTAACCTGGCTGAACGGATAACGCCGCTCGATCAAATCCGGCACAACAGCGGTATCGGCCTGCATTTCGCCATCCACCGGAATATCCGGACGCTTCTGCCGTACCAATTCCACCGCATGTCGCACTTTGTCGGAAAGCGGATGCGGTGTGCTGCCAAAGTTGGAGAATGACAGCATCGCCACCGAGGGTTCGACATCCAGCTTGCGCGCGAAATCCGCCGCGAGAATGGCGATTTCAGATAACGTTTCCGCATCCGGATCAATGTTGACCGTCGCGTCGGTAAAGAAGTATAACCGTCCCTTGACGATCATCAGATACACACCGCTGGCGACTTTCGCGCCGGGTCGGGTATGGAACAATTGCAGCGCAGGCCGGACAACATCGGGATATTCGTGCAGCCGCCCATTCACATACGCATCGGCATCACCCATCTTGACCATCATCAGCCCGAAGTGTGTCCGGCTGGTGAGCTGGGTCGCCGCCGCTCTGCGTGACATACCCCGCCGCTGCCGCAGTTCATACAGTGCAGCTTCATAACGGGGACGGTGTACAGCATCAGTGTAGGGTTCGATGATTTGTGGGTCAAAATTCAACCCCAGTTCGCGGATTCGCTGCCGGACGGTTTCTACACGCCCCAGCAAAATCGGCTTGCCAATACCATCATCCTGAACCCGCGCCGCCGCACGGATGATCTTAGCATCTTCACCTTCAGGGAAGACAATCCGCTTCGGCGTACCCATGCGCGCCTTGTTGACGATATTGCTGCGCATTTGCTGCCCTGCCCCTTGCCGCTGGACAAGCTGCTGACGATACGTTTCAATATCAATCTTGCGCCGTGCTACACCACTCTGCATGGCGGCCTCAGCCACAGCCGGAGCCAGCCACAGCAGCACACGTGGATCAAGCGGCTTGGGGATCAGATAATCACGTCCAAATTTGAGCGACGTGACCCCATACGCATTCAATACACTGTCCGGCACATCTTCATGCGCCAGCGCCGCCAGCCCCTGAGCTGCCGCCAGCTTCATATCTTCATTAATCGTACTGGCATACACATCCAGAGCGCCCCGGAAAATAAAGGGGAATCCCAGCACATTATTAATCTGGTTAGGATAATCGCTGCGTCCTGTACCGATAATCGCGTCCGGGCGAACCGCCAGCGCTTCTTCCGGCATAATCTCCGGTGTCGGGTTTGCCAGTGCGAAGATGATCGGGTTAGGAGCCATCTTCTTAACCATCTCCTGTGTAACCGACCCCGCCACCGACAGCCCCAGCATGACATCCGCGCCTTCCATCGCATCGCTCAGGGTACGCGCGTCCGTGTAATTCAGGAACTTCGCCTTATATTCGTTAATGCCCTCTTCGCGGCCTGCGTACAGCACACCCTTCGAGTCCACCATCAGGATGTTTTCGCGCTTCACACCCAACCGGATATAAAAATCGCCGGTTGCGATTGCGCTGGCTCCCGCACCGTTAATGACCACCTTCAGATTTTCAGGCTTTTTGCCCAGAATTTCGCAGGCATTAATCAGCGCCGCGCCGGAAATAATCGCCGTACCGTGCTGGTCATCGTGGAAAACCGGGATCGGCAGCATGGCTTTCAGTTGGGTTTCAACTTCAAAGCATTCCGGCGCTTTGATGTCTTCCAGATTGATGCCGCCGAAAGTCGGGGCAATCGCCTTCACCGCCGCAACCATCTCTTCTACCGTCTTGGCATCCAGTTCAATGTCGAACACGTCAACATCAGCAAAGCGCTTGAACAGGACACCCTTGCCTTCCATGACCGGCTTGGAAGCCAGCGGCCCCCGGTTGCCCAGTCCCAGAATAGCCGTCCCGTTGGAGACAACCGCCACCAGATTGGATTTCGCCGTTAATTCATAAGCCGTCAGGGGATCGCGTTCCACTTCCAGCACAGCTTCCGCCACACCGGGCGAATACGCCAGCGAAAGATCGCGCTGGGTTGCCAGAGGCTTGGTCGCCGTAACCTCGATTTTGCCGGGGCGACCCATGCGATGATAATCAAACACATCCTGCTTGGTAATAGCCATAATTTAAACTCCTTCTTCTGTAGAGAGGGTATTCTACCCCGCGTGAATGATAAAGTGGAATATGGCTATAATGAAATGTGTTGAATGTCATTACAGAAACATGCGAATTTTTGCCTGTTCTGCTTGAGCATATGTACTCGCGCCGTCGCTTTGACCAGCGAAACGTTGGGTATAATAAGCAGGATATACCGTTTTTATAACGGCATCCTGTTAGGAACAACACCCACCCCCGCTCATGTGCTATAATGTTCAGAAAGGGTCACAGAGGGCATTATATGGTAAATATAGCCATCCAATTTGATGAATTGGTGGAAGCAGTCAAACAGCTTTCAGATGAACAAAAGCGCATTCTCATCCAACAGGTGGAACAGGATACAGCATCTCACAAGACAGAACGCATCCCCGGACTTCATGCAGGCAAGATTTGGATTAGCGATGATTTTGATGATCCTCTGCCAGATGAATTTTGGCTTGGTGAGGATGCATGAGGCTTCTACTGGATACACACGCCTTTCTTTGGTGGGCAGAACAGCCGGAACGCCTCTCAAAATTGGCATTCGCCGCCTGTAAAGATGAATCAAATGAGTTATTTCTGAGCTTGGCAAGTATCTGGGAAATACAGATAAAAGTTCAGTTTGGCAAACTCAAGTTAGATCTGCCACTTGCCGATTTAGTTCAGGAACAGCAGGAAAATATGATACGCCTCCTGCCAATCACACAATCGCACATATTTGAACTGGATGCGCTTCCTTCACATCATCGTGACCCATTTGACAGAGTCCTCATTGCGCAATCGCGCGTCGAAAACCTGATTCTCCTAACGACTGACGCAATGATTAAGCAATACCCTGTGCAGACATACTGGTGAGAAAGGTATCATTTACGCTATAGTCAGCGCGTTGATTTCGCCTGCGCCGCAAACCACTTTCTAACCGAAAAGTTTACCAAAAGGTAGCCCTTTTCCAGCCCATCTGTGCTACGCTGTCCTCATCTGGCTCATCAGCAGAAATGGTGAAAGACAGTGCGCTCTGTTATTCTGAATCGCTCTATCCTTGGGTCAAAGTGCAGTGTATTGAACCTTCTTGGCAATCGCGGCGGCAATACGTTCCCCGTGTTATTTGCCGCCACACCCCCCTCCCCATCAGCGGCGCTTGCTTCCCGTATATCCACTGCCTTCAGCGGCTGTCTCCCTTGCTGTCACTACCGCCAAATTTGCCGACGGCGGCCTTTTCCCCTGCTTCCCGCCGCGCACTTCGGCGGCTTTTATACAGGCTGGCGCAGAATCATGTCTGCCATCTGCTCCATCGTCAGAACATCGATTTTGCCCGTTTCGCGCAACCGATTCACCTCGCGCAAAATCTGTTCCAGTGCATCAAACATCCTGTCGCTCGTCCCCAGATTGAACGGATGAAACCACAAATGATAGAGCTGTCCCTGCCGCACCGCGCGTTCCAGACCCATTTTCGCCTGTCGAACGCGCGAACTGGTCGGGATTTTCCCGCGTATCCCATCGTAAGCCATCAGAAATTGCGAGGCAGGCAGATTCACCAGCCTGTCATTCACGCGCAAAGTCGCCGGGTCATAAGTTGGAGGTGGCAGTCCCAACGCTCGGTCAAGCAGATGCAAAGGACGCTGCATCGGCAGCTTGCGATACCAGCTTTGCTCAATGCCCCGGTACGCGATAATCCCGTAATCCGGCAGGCTCTCCACAAACGCCACCTGATTACGCGG
>JBGAGR010000331.1:0-7880 GCA_044226645.1 Aggregatilineales bacterium | reverse complement strand
ATTTCGGCGGTATCACCCACTTTGTAATCGGTTTTATCGGCAACCAGATCGACACGATTGCTGTTCTGCTGCCGCCACGAGACATAATCTTCGCTCGATACCCAGACATCAGTTGCGGCGATGACTTCATTTCCCTTGCTGTCGTGAGTCTTGATCTTTACCTTGAAGATACCGCCGTTAGGTGGCGTGAAGGTGAACAGTGCCTTGCCATTGGAATCGGTGGTGGTGCTGCCAGTTGTCACCGGGATTTCTTCAACTTCCCATGTCCATGTGGTGCGTCCGGCCTCATCCTGTTCTTGCACATTCGACCAGCGGCGTTCGACCACTTCAACATCAATCGCCTGATTAGCGACGGGTTGGCTTTCCCAATCGACGGCGATCAGGTTGATAGTTGATTCCTGTCCGGCGGTGCTGACGTACTGTTCGGGACGTGCGCCGATGTAGACCTGACCCTTATGGACAATCACCTGTGTGCGTCCGGCGACCACCTGCTGACTTTCATCACTGACCGTCGCTTCGATGGTGAACTGCTGGCTCTGAGTCGAGTCCTTCAGTTCAGCCGGGATAGTGATGGTCAGTAAGCCCTTTGCGTCGGTTGTGCCTTCGCCGCTGGCGACCTGTCCGCCGCCGCCGCCATAGGTTTCACTGGGGCCGGAGTCGTAGTTGTAATCCTGGAAGTCGTAGTAGCCGTCGCCCTTGTAGCTGAAGAAATAGGGCTGGGCGACCACACTGTACTGCACGTTAGCATTGCTGACCGAACCGCCAAAGAAATACTTGCTGTCTACGGTAATCTGGATGTTATCACCCTGAACCACCTGATCGGCGGCGGGCGTGACATTCACCTGAAATTCCGGCAGACGGAATTCTGCTACACCGAAGCTGATCGAACCTGTCGGGGTGTAGTAGGCATCGGGATTGTCGCTCGGTAGTTCAGCCTCGACCCTGTAATAACCGAGCGGGGCGTTATCGGCAATATCAAACTGCCCGCTGAATGTGCCGTACTGCGTGATGGGCAAAACCTGATCGAAGACGACTTCGTTGTTGGTGTCGTAGACCTTAACCGGAATGGTAGTGAAATCCGGCGGTGTGTAGGTCACATCATCCTGAATACGCACGATTCCCCGGAAATAAACCGGTTGGTCGGGGCGGTAAATTGGGCGGTCTGTGTAGAGATACGCCTGATATTTGGTCGGGTAGTAGTTGTAATTCTGCCCGAACTGGTACGGTTCGATGCCGTCCGACCAGCCGACGAAGCCGACTCCGAACTGTGAATCGGTTTGCAGCACGGCGAAGATCGATTGATACAAATCGGTGACGCGCGGGATGGCGATTTTCACCAGACCATCGCTATCGGTGGTGCCGCTGGCAATTTGCGCATCGTTTTTGTCAAACAGCGTAATGGGTGCATTGGCGAGCGGCTGCCCGGTTTGAACATCGGTTGCCCAGACCAATACGCTGTCGATGGCATATTTCATCGTCAGATTGGCTGTGCCAACGACGAGGAAATGCGATGATGGCTGATAGCCATTATTGGCAGTTTCCGGCGCAGTGACCCGCAGCAGGTAAATGCCGGGGGACAGCGCACCGGTACTGTCGGCGGATGGCGCGACATCAACGGTGGTAGCCTGACCGGGAATACGCAGGTCGATCAGGTAATTATCCTGCCCATTATCGACGATGGCTTCCGCGACCCAGGCTTTGCTGGCATCGCGCAGTTCGACCTGCCACCAGACGATATTGTTGGCGCAGACCGGGCCGCCGACAATCGGAAGCTGATAGTCCTTGTAGAGCTGTGCCACAATTTGCCCATCCGGCGGGGCGGAACGGGCGCGTACTGGGTCAGGATCGCTGACGACGATAGCCACATCACCAACCTTAAGACGGCTGGCTGGTGCGCCGGGGCATTCAACCGCGCTGTTTTGCCCGGTCAGGGTGAGCAGTTCGTATTTCTGGCTGTTTAACTGCGACGTAACCGGCATTTGCCAGTTGCGCAGGAGTGATGCTGAATTCAGCCCAATATCACTGGCAGGGCTGTAATTATTGTTGGCGAGCGCCGGGATGAAATTCGACAGCGGCACACTGTAGAGCTGCAAGTCCAGGCGGCTGATGTTGCGATGGGTGAGGAATAACTGTGTCTTATCCGCATGGGCATTGTAGAAACCGAGTTCGCCGGGGACATTGAGCGTGAAGGATGGATCGTAGGCGGCGGTGGTGTAGTGAACCACTCGCTGCTCATTGATCGTATTGCCATAGACATCCTGCATTCCCGGTGCGACGGTGATGCTATAACTGGTGCTTGGCTCAACCGGGAAGTTGACGGTGTAGCTGTTGTCGTATTCGCTGTAGTAGAAATCCGGGTCACGCCAGGGCTTGGGATCGATGGTGATCTTGTCCTGAAGTGTGTCGATGTTCATTGGTGAAGCGAAGTAAATGGTAAAGCTGCCCCAGGGGTAAACATCTGCCGCGCCGTCGTTGGGGTCAGTGCTGATAATCCCCGGCAGCGGAACTGTCGCGAAGCTCCATGTGCTGAAGCCTGTTAAGGTTGAACCACCATTTTCTGATTGAACCGCAGCCGCATTCAGACCGACATCGTACACGGTGTTAATTTGCAGTTTGTCGGTGGCAGTGAATTTGAAACCTGCGCTGTCGTCTGCCCATTCAAATGTGCCCGGAACTGTACCACTGGGTTGTCCCTGTGGACGCACATAGAAATTGGATTCGACACTGGCACGATTCATCGGCTGGTTGAATTTGACCTGAACCGCCTGATCCAGTGGGGCGTTGCTGGTCAAGTCCTGCGGCACGATTTCACTGATGGCGGGCTGGACGGTGGTAAATGACCAGCTTTTGGCTTCGCCGAGTGTCGCGCCATCCTGTGCCTGCAAATCGGGTCGGACGCTCACGGTGTAATTTGAGCCACCAGCCAGCGCAGGGGCAGGCCGGAAGATATAAATCGATGTGTTCAGCCATTCACCCTTGCCGGCAGCATCGGGTGTGATAACCAATGGACTCGGTAAGTTGGCGGATTCTTCGGCTGAAACCAGCGGCACCACCGGGCGGTTGAAAATCACCGTAATCGCGGCATCGGTGGCAACATCGGTTGTGCCATCTACCGGGAGGACATCCGTTACTTGCAGATAGCCGAGGCTGTTGAGATCGAGTGTGAAGGTTTCCGGCAGAGTCGCACCGCTTTGACTTTGCAGCGCAGTGCTGATCGAAACCGTATAACTCGTAGCCGGGGTATAAGGCTGCGAAGGGGTAAAATGCAGTGACGATTCCGCATCATTGCACGTGACCGTTCCTTGTACTGCCGGAGTCAGGCTGAAGGCTGCCTGAGCAGTCTGGCAGTTCAACGGCTGGTTGAAATAGATGACAATATCGGATTGTGCCGCGAGTTCCTGTCCCGTAAAGGGATTGGTATCAACGACCTGAAGCGTCGGGTTGGCAGGCTGATCCTGTGCTGCCAGTGACGATACGCTCAGGAGAACGAGCAGTAACGATAAAAAGACTAAAGCAAGGCGACGCATATTTTTCCCTCTCAAGGTGATTCAGGCAGGGGCATGAATGCCCTACTGTGCATTATAGGATAAAGCGTGTTGGTAGGAAACATCGCCCCAATGGTGGGTTCCCGACGTTTGGCCTACGCAGATGGTTATTTTTGTGTTCAGATTATGCCGCGACACAACTGGTATTGAAGAATTTTCGTATATTCTGGATGAGTAGTGAAGGGGATTGCGATGGCACACAATGATATTGATTATCGCCAGATTCGCCGCCGTGCTGAAGAACGACTCCAGCGCGATAAATTACTAATGCGGCGTATCTTTTTTGTGGTGTATCTGTTTATGTTCATCCTGTTCATGATTATCAGTTGGGGGATGTATCTCTCCGCTGGTGGGGCGCTGCCACAGGCCAACATACCGGGTGTGGCAAATACGAACGATCCTATTGCCGGGGCTATGGTTATGCTATCCATGCTGGGATTCATGGGGGTGTTATTCCAGTTCATTTCTCTGATTGTGGATACGAAAGCAGGTGAGCGCCAGATGCGGGAGCGGGCTTATGGACGCGCTTTGGGTGAGGAAATGATGCGTTTGGGCGAGGACGAGGATAGTCTGGAAGAAAAGCCCAAGCATATGACGCGGCTGACCGATGACGGTGAACTGGAAGAAATCGTTGATGATGCGGCTTACGACGAGGTAGAACGTAAGACTCTGCGAAAATAAGGGAAGGATTATCAATAATCGGTGGCAATTTCCTGCGTTAGAAATTTCACACCGAAAAGTTTACCAAAAGGTAACCCTTTTCATCGCAACCTGTGCTACTGTGTCTTTGAGTGTTCTGATTTTGCCATCGACTGCTGAAGCGCAAATTGCAAAATCGCAGCCAATTTGCATTCTTTGCAATCTTTGCCTTTTGAAATTGCACAGCATACACATGAATTTACGGGGAAAAATCGTCGTCATATTGCAAACATTGCAGCGACCAAAGGAAGTCCCGTGGGGCAATCCCCCCCATTTGCAATGTTTGCCCTTAAAAATCAGATGCTTTGCACGTAAGTGATAGGGATGTTGAAGGCTTCTTTAAAAAGCTGCCAATGGAAGGCGATGATTTCACGGCCTAACGAGGATATGTATTCTGGTGGAGTGGGGTCACCCGGCGTAGGACTCATGAAGGGGATGATACCTGCGTTACGAAAGAGTCGATTGGCGCGGAACAGATGATATTTGTCGGTGATGACGATGGCAGTCTGCCAGCCATGAGCATCCATGATGATTTTTGAATCGAAGGCGTTTTCCTCGGTACTGCGGCTGCTGTCTTCTAATATGATGGCTGTTTCGGGGACACCATCGTCGCGCAGGAGTTCGGCGCAGGCATCGGCCTCGCTGCGGGGGCGGTAGCCGGGATTGCCGCCCGAACAGATGATGATGGGTGCGTAGCCCGCTTTCCATAAATCGGCGGCATGAGCAGCACGCCGGTGCAGTGACGGGCCGGCTGTGTTATCAGGGCGCAGGCCTGCTCCCAAAACAATGATGACATCGGCGGGCTGGGCTTGGTCAACATGCCCGTAAGCGTCGATGACAACGACCAGCACCAGCACGATCCACAGCCACCATAGGAATGCCATCAGCAGCATCTGACGAAGGCGGCGATGTTTGACAACCGCATAAAAGCGATAGAGCCATTTTCTCATCATCGGGTGCTGGATTGGCCTTTAGTGGCGAATTTCATTGGATGGCGGCGGCGGTGGGAAAGTATCCATCAGGTCATCGTTATCCACATTGACCTTACCAATCATCCACCCATCTACGGCCTTGAGACGGATGCGCAAAATGGATACCTGATTATGGGTAAAGCTGATGGCAGGCTGCGGCTGAACAATGACCGGGTCTTTGAGGTGCAGATAGCGAATCATGGGGAAATGACGATCATCGCTATCGAAATCATCGAAGTCGTCAAAGTCATCTTCGTCGTCCTCATCTTCTTCGGATATATCAATATCTTCCGCCAGATTGGTGAAATCGAAGACTTCTTCGGTGTTTTTCAAATCCTGCTTGCTGGGGTTGACCAGTGATTTTTTGGCCTGCGAGGCGAACATTTTGCTCAGGGCTTGCAGGTATTCACGTTCGCTGACCAAAACGCCAGTGATGACGAGTCCTTTGATGAAAAGGGTGATACCGAGTTCCATTCCACCCCGGTTGACGAAACCGGAGATAATATCAGCGAGTAAAAAATCCGGTTCCTGCCAGAAGGCAGACTCACCGGATGACGAGTCGTTAAACATAAGCCTATGTCCTCAACAATGGGTGTTTCATAGGCCGATTATACAACTGGCATGGAACAGAGGCTATGTTAGAAGTGAAAAGAGCGATAAGCTTTTAGCCGTTGGCGATGAGCAAAGACAAAAAATGCTTTTCGGGCGTAGGGGGTGGGACGAATTTTTGCTTAATACTAACGGTCAGCCGTTTGGCATATCAACAAGATGAGCATGATGGCTGAACAGCGAGATGAAACCCACTGTCTATTCTTCAAGTAAGGTTGTTGACGTACTAACTGATTCCGCCCGTTGCTTCCGCGCGTCGATAACGTTTGCGGAATTCGTCGGATGTCAGGCTGGTGGGTTCGCCCTCGACACCGATACAAACCCAACCACCAGCGGGAACGAGAATCGGTTCGACCCCTTCCAGCGATTGTATCCACATGGGTACTTTTAAGTGCTTTGCCCAGACTCCGGCGAATTTGAAATAGGGTTTGCAACCGTGATCGATGAGGTGTTTTTCAGCGGCATTGGGCTTCCATACAGTCTGGAAATCCCATTTGCGGTAACTCTTAAGGAAAATCTGCGGTTCAACGGGCCAATGTTCGTAGTCATCGAGTTTAGCGCGTTCTTTGCCGTCGCCCACATCATAGCAGATCATATAACCCGTGAGCGCGATAAGGGTATCCCAGGCGGTTTTGATGCGTTTGGGGGATTCGCTGGCGCGCAGTTCACGGGCGAGGACGACGAACTTTTTACGCTCGTAGGCGCGAAATCCCGCTCGATGAAGATCATCCTGTGACCAATTACGCTGTTTGAGAATGTCCATTTGGATCATACCTCTGTGACTCACCACTATGAGTCCAGTGTAAAGCGTAAATTGATTCCAACGTGCTTAATGATGGGCTTTTGTTTCAGAATTCAGACGAATCTGGGAGTAATGGACTAGCGATAGTGCTGAGTTCAAAGTCCTGAGTGCTGAGTAAAATACGGAAGTGGAATTATTTCTTGCTGGAAATGCCCATATCGTGTTCCAAACTATCTAAAGCCGCGAGGGTGTGCTCAAGTTGTTTGCGGATTTGTTCCGCAGAGCGGGGGTGTTTTTCATAATAATCATCTTTCTTCGGATTGTCCAAATCAAGACGTGACTTCTCGGTCTTTTCACGAATATCTCGATGGATTTTTAAAACGGCCTCATCAGAAATATTGTATTTGCTTCGTAAATGGAGAAGCATCATTCCAAATACTTCAGCAGCAATTTCGTCATCGGTCATGCCTTTTTCTTGCATCTGACTTATTGGATGAAGAGCGCTGATTTTCCATCCTCGTTCCGCCCAAATCTCTTGTTGACCATTCCAGATATCAAATCCTAGTAATGTGCAAGCTGCTTGGAAGCCATGAAGGTAGTTATGAATGGCTGGAGCAAAATTTGAGAAGTACATACCCGGACGAAGACGTATATGGGAAAGTACCGATACAAGATTTTCAAGCTGCTCTTTAGGTATTTCTGTCATTATTCCCTTATTTTCAATGCCAGTTTATAAGCAGTGTATATCACTGGATTATATACCTTATCCCATGCGCCAGCGGAACGAATCACTTGACCACCCCAACCGCGTTTGAAGCCATAGACACCCCATAAACCATCGGAACGAGTTTCGAACTGGGCTTCGAGGGTGGCTTCATCCTCGTCTGGGATGCCCCACATATCGTAATAATGACAGCCGCGCGCTTTCGCCCATTGGATGGCTGCCCATTGGACACCATATGCGCCCATGAGATTACGCTTGGTATTGGAGGATGCACCGTAGAGATACCAGGCGGTACGGCCTTTGGCGAAGACCATGATGCCTGCCAGCGGGTCGCCTTCGTGTTCGGCTAAGATCAGGGCGGCATCGTCTGGGACGAACAGGTCATAAGCGCGTTCATAGTAATCGGGTGAATGAACGCCAAATTCGTTGCGTGAGCCAGTGGTTTGCATCATGCCGTTGAATATGGCGACATCGGCGCGTGAGCCTTCGTAATAACGGATGCCGTTTTTCTGGCTCTGGCGAATTTTGCGACGTGTACCCTGATTCATCCGGGAGAGAATGGCTTCTTCGGTGTCGCGGATGTCGATGAG
>JBGAGR010000330.1:0-7855 GCA_044226645.1 Aggregatilineales bacterium | reverse complement strand
GCAATCACCTGCGAACCACCTGTCGCGGTATCGAGCAGCACAAACTGCACACTCGACGCATCCAACGGCGCATCATTCCAGCGCAGCGTCACCTCGCGCCAAATCCAGTTCCGCGATGCCGGACGCGCCATTGACGAACGGCAGAATATCCCGACATACCCCACTGTCGCTGGCATGGGTGTGACCGAGGTGACAGTCGGCGGAATCTTCGGTACGCGAAGCTGCTGCCCGACAAAGATGGTGTTGGCGTTGGCTAAACAGTTGGCTTGAGCCAGTTGGTCAACCGTAGTATTTGTCCATCCGGCGATCTTCGCCAGCGTGTCGCCGCTGACGACGAAATAGATGTACCAATCGGCACGGGGCTGGCAGGACGTTTGGTCGGAATCGGCGCAGTCGTCGCGATAGGTTGAGTCGGTAAGGGTTGAGCTGTCGCGCTCGGCACCATTTGTATCTGAGTCGCTGTCGGCGGCAGTTGGAAAGCCGTTGGCGGTACAGGCGTGGTTGCCTGGCTCGATAGGCTGCACGCTGATAAGGCGATGAGCAGTAGAATGAGCAGCGCTTTAACGCGGATCATCGTGAATGTCCTTATCAGTCATTATCATCGTGAATGTCCTTATGATAATGACTGATAAGGACATTCTAAACATTGCAAACCGCATTATCTTCCGGCGGTCAGAGGATTATAAGCTCGGTCTTTAGTCGGATTGTAGCGGGGTCGATAGCCCATCAGCCAGCCCATCAACGCTAAAATCGGCAGCACGAAGCGCATGATAGTATAAGGCGGCTTCGTCTGGCGATACTCGTTGCGGTAGGCATATCCGATGACAGCGGCTTGCAGCAGCGGCGGTTTTCCACCCGCGTCCGTTTTGCCGTCTGCCGCCAATCCCCAGATGGTTTCGAACATCGCCTCGGTGTTGAGCGCGGGATACACCTGCCAGATTACAACCGCTTCCTCGTTCGTGGGATTATGCATCGAATGCGATACCCCCACTGGGACGATAAATGTATCCCCGGCATGGTAAACGTGCGTCGTTTCCCCAAGCTGAACCTGCATACTGCCGCTGATAATTTCGAACTGTTCTTCCTGCATGGGGTGATAATGCGGCGCTGGCGGCGGGCTTTGGGCATGATAGGTCACTTCCATGTCCAGCAGCAGGCCGTGTGTGCTGCCGTTGGTCTTGCGGAAAACCATCCGATCACCCGCCGAATTTTCGAGTACATCTCCGGGCTGTGCCATGTCTCTCTCCGTATCCACCACCAGCGGCGGAACTGCTTTTATGTTCAGCATACAGCGATTACATCACGCCAGCATCCGTCTAATGGCGGAGAAAACATCCCCACTCCGTTTGAAGGCTAAGGAATTTCAGCATCCCATACCCGCACCGTGCCGTCTTCCGACCAGGAGAGAATACGCCGCTCATCCTGACTCCATGATGCGCCGAATACAGAATCAGTATGATGAAAAGTCAGCAGATTATCCCCGTTGGTGGCATCCCACACCTTCACGGTGCCATCCGACGACCAACTCAGGATTCGGCTTTCATCCCGGCTCCATGCCGCGCCCTGTATCTGGTCATGATGCAGCGTGAGCCGATTATCACCGCTAACCGCATCCCACACCCGCACGAAATCGCCTGAGCAGGTCAGGATGCGGCTTTCATCCCGGTTCCACACTGCCCGCGATACCGAGCGATTATGCGGCAGACTGAGCAGCATTTCCCCGCTGACCGCATCCCATACCCGCGCGGTACCATCAATCGACCAGGAGAGAATACGGCTTTCGTCGGCGTTCCATATCGCCCCAATGACGGTCTCTCTGTGATTCAGGTTGAGCAGTTGGGTTCCATTTCGTGCATCCCAGACACGTATCGTTCCATCATCTGACCATGTGAGGATGCGGCTTTCATCAGCACTCCATAATGCGCCGTATACTGCCTTATCATGCCCGACTGTGAACAGATTTTCACCATTGGTCGCATCCCACACCCGCGCTGTCTTGTCCACCGACCACGCCAAAATACGGCTTTCATCCCGGTTCCATACTGCCCCGGATAGAATATCCTCGTAACGCAGCGACAGCAGATTTTCACCGCTGGTCGCATCCCATACCCGCGCTGTCTTATCCGCCGACCACGACAGAATGCGACTTCCATCGTTGTTCCATACCGCGCCATACACGGACTTGTCATGCTCCACAGTCAGCAGATTCTTACCGCTGGCTGCATCCCACACCCGCACCGTATCATCGGCTGACCAACTCAGAATGCGGCTTTCATCCCGGTTCCACAGCGCCCCATATACCTCATTGTCATGAACCAATGTCAGCAGGTTGTCCCCGCTGGTTGCATCCCACACTCGTACCGTGTGATCGGCTGACCAACTCAGAATCCGGCTCTCATCCCGGTTCCACACTGCCGCGAATACCCGACTCTCATGGTGCAGACGGATTATTTCCGCAGCGGGATTATCCGCTGACTGTGCATTTGCCCGCATCACATGACCTGCTATCAGCAGGAAAACGACGAATAGCAGCAACCGGGTCATTCGTTTGAACACAGCCTTATTCAATTCATGAAAACTGGAATGCAAAACGTCGTCAGCGCAGAAAGTAAGGGACAGCATATCATCCCCCCATGCTATAAATGGGCAGCGAAATTGTAACGCCGCCCGGATATGACCCGCAATCGTTCAGCATGAGTCAACCCTTTTTGCCACCAAATCACCGGATACAATAGGTTTCGCCTCTACCCGAAAACAGGTTATACTCCACACATTCTGAAAACACATAGAGGTTGAACATGGCTACATCATCAACAGATTTCATTCAGGGACTATTCAGTCTGGAAGGTAAAACCGCGATTATCACGGGCGGCACAGGTGTTTTAGGCGGTGCTATGGCGCTCGGTCTGGCTCGTGCTGGCGCAAAAGTCGCCATTCTGGGACGACGTGCCGAAAAAGCCGAAGCTGTCGTTGCCCAAATCCGTGAAGCTGGCGGTGAAGCAATGGCGACCCCCGCCGATGTGATGGCACGCCCTGAGCTGGAACGCGCCCGCGATGCTGTCGTTAAGCAGTGGGGAAAAATCGACATTCTGGTGAATGCTGCTGGCGGAACCACGCCGCAAGCCACCGTCCCGCCCGACAAGACCATCTTCGATATGCCCCTCGAACCGATGCGTGAAGTGATCGACTTAAATCTGATCGGCACACTCCTGCCCAGTCAGGTTATCGGCGCAGCACTGGCACAGCAGAAGCAGGGCTGCATTCTGAATATCTCGTCCATGAACGCCCAACGCGCCCTCACCCGTGCTGTGGCCTATTCAGCGGCAAAAGCATCGATTGACAATTTCACGCGCTGGCTGGCAGTAGAACTGGCTCTGAAATTTGGCGAAGGTTTACGGGTCAATGCCGTCGCGCCGGGATTCTTCCTCGGTGAACAAAATCGCTATCTGCTGGTGAATGAAGATGGCAGTCTGACGGCACGCGGCGAAAAAATCATTGCCCATACCCCTGCCGGACGCTTCGGCAATCCCGATGATTTGATGGGTGCTGTCATCTGGTTATGCAGTCCGGCAGCCCGTTTCGTCAACGGCACCGTCATTATGGTAGATGGTGGTGTCAACGCCTTCAGCGGAATATAGGGCAGTTAAAGAACACCATTGAGTTCCACGCCTTCGCGGTGGAGTACATCTTCAGCAGCTTTGACCACTTCCCGCGCAACTTCGGGGGTTTTACGTTCGAATGCCAGAATTAAATCCCCCATTGTCTCAATTTTGGCATCCGCGTCGCTTAACCGCCAAACTTTCTGAACGGTATCATGAAGGGGCAAAAAGCTGTGAACGAAGTCTTCGATTTGCATCCCAACTATTTCTTTGGAAGTAGGCTGATAAAGAAGCGCTACGTGATCGTCGAGGTAATGCACAATTGTTTCGGCATCGGGCACAAATCGAATAACTAAAGCGTCGAAATCATCGTCGTATCTGACCCATAACTGAATTTTATTGGTCTTAACCAGTGTTTCCAGAAGCGAAGTTTTAAGTTCACTTGTGAAAGTCAAATGCTCTAGTCGGGCCATATCAATTTCTCTCCTGATTTTGGGGCGCTGGTAGGAAAGGCGGTAATCACCCGTCCGGTTTGATCCTGATTGATTTCGACAACGACTTTTATGTAACTTTCTCGATTTTTACTCAGGCGATAGTAAATATTCCGGCTCGGCCTATTTGCATCCTGATAAATACATCCCAGCGTCGGATGCCCGATTGTTTCCTGAATTTCCGCTTCTCGACCTTTCATCTGAGGGTGTTGTATCAGAATGTGATTATTGAACGAATCCTCGGTGCAAACAATTTTGTATCCTCGTGGATCAACAACCTCAAAAACATTTGTCATTATGGAACACGCTTGATGTGATGAAAGGGAGCCTAATCAATCTTATCACAATCTTTATAACCTGTGCGATTTCAACCTCAACAAGCAATTATGAAAATGCTCCCATAGCATTCAATGTCCCTGCCCCACATTATGAAGGGCTTCAGTCACACCATACAGCGAATTGAACTCGCTGACAGCATCGCTTACTGTCAAATGCCAGTGAGGTCGATCATTCTGTGTCGTAATTTCAATGCGGATCGGTGACGTGTTTCCTCCGCGCAGGACGCAAAAGCCTTCGCGTTCGAGCGCACGCATCGTCCACAGCGCAGGCAGACCCTCTCCAATCAGGTCGATCAGTCCGGCGGCGGGCACATTCGCCCGAAATGAACCCGTCGCGGCATCGAAGGTCACGCCCTCACTGTGAAAAGCCGCTTCAAACGCACCGCTCAGAACCAGATCTTCCGGCGCACCGCTGCTCAAGGGGCCGCCTTTGGGCAGCAGCCAGATTCGATCCGCTGTACGCAGTGCCAGATCGAGGTCATGGGTCGAGAGCAAAATGGCGCGTCCGGTTTCCCGCGCCAGCCGCCGCAGCATGGCTAGAATCTCAGCACGACGCGGCAGATCGAGAAAGGCAGTCGGTTCATCCAGCAGCATCAATGCGGGTTCCTGCGCCAGCGCACGCGCAATCATGATTTTCTGACGTTCGCCATCGCTCAATTCCTGCACATTGCGCCCTGCCAGATCAACCGCGCCGACGGATTCGATTGCCCAGCGGACGATGGCTTCATCAGCGGCGGTCAGGTCGCCCATCCAGCCCGTGTAGGGATAGCGCCCCAACGCGACCAGCGCATAAGCCGAAAGAATCCCGACATCCACGCGCTCGGTCAGGACGATGCTCAGGCGCTTCGCCAGATCAGCCGGTTTAAGGCGGCGCAGATCATCACCCAGCAGCGTAACCGTACCGGACAGAGGCGGCTGCATCCCGGCTAAAGTCCGCATGAGGGTCGATTTCCCCGCACCGTTGGGGCCGATGAGACAAACTAGTTCACCTGCTTTCAGCGAAATATTGATGTCAGCCAGAATCACTTTCGGCGCATGACGCGAAACTGGATAGCCAATCGCCAAGTCCTGAGTGCTGAGTACAGTGTGCTGAGTAGTAAGAGAAGGAGCGGTTATCAGGTTCGGGCTATTCAATGCTTCACACCTCAATCACTAACAAATCTTCACCCAACACCACTTCGCCGTTGTAATCCCGGCGCACATCGTCCAACATGGAACGCAGAAGCGCATCCGATTTTGGCGCAATGTGCGTCAACACCAGCTTCTTCACCTGATTTCGAGCCGCGATTTTGCCGACCTGCCCCGACGATGCAATGACATAGGCGGCCTGTTGTGCTGATGCGTCTGTAGTAATTTCCGCGTCCGCCAGATAGCAGCACTGGATAAGTACATCGACATTTTGGGCAAGGCGGTCTAACCCCTCGCAGGGAACGGTGTCGCCGCTAATGGCAATACTTTTGCCGTCTGCTTCGAAGCGATAGCCCAAACAAGGCCACACCTCGCGCAAAAGACCTAAACTATTTCCATGCTCGACATATTCCGCTCGAACTGTCCATCTGATGCTGTCATGTATCCAGCCGCCGCTTATGTCTGTGACCTGCACCCATTCGCGTATGTCCGCGTTATCGGGATCAGTCAAACGCGCGAAAGCAATATCCCGCGCGAAAACCCCTCCAAATAAACTGGCGACAATCGCGCTAGTCCCCTGCGGCCCATAGACGGGCAGCGGCGTTTTCCGTCCGTTATGCCATGCACACATCAAAAATTCGCCCAGGTCGCAGATGTGGTCGTAATGGTGGTGGGTGATGAATACCGCGTCGATGTCCTGCGGTTGTATACCCACCTTGAGCATCTGAGTCGTTACGCCACGTCCAGCATCGACAAGGATTTTCTCGCTGTTCGTCTCCAAAATCTGTGCAGAGTGCTGACGATTGGGGTCTAAATCGGGTGTACCTGTGCCCAACAGGGTAACTTTCATGTCTGCACTTGCTCATTTACCTGATAATTTATCCAGCCAACAACGTCATAAGGCTTTGATGTCTCGCGCGACTGCGGATAAATCATTATCGAGCTGATGACCGCCTGCGTTAAGAAGGTACAACTTCATCGTCGCGGCTGTGATACAAAAAGATTGGCACTCCCTGTGGAAGTTTGGCGGCAAAACCTTCTGGAAGGGCAAGTTTCTCGTAGCCTTCATAGCGCCAGCCATCCCCGCCCCAAAATGGCGCAGCAATCAGAAAAATCCCCGCAATGGGCTTCTTTACCTCAGTTTCGCTCAACCACTTGATGACGATTGAAGCGCCAACTGAATGACCGACGAGCATGATGGGTTCCGGCATCGCAGCCAGTTCCTGTTCGATTTGCGGCTTCCACTGCTCATAGGGCACGTTACCTTCATCCACTATCGCGGGGAAATGGACTTCGTAGTTTGTGCCGAGTGTTTTCTCAAGACTCGCTGCAAGTTTTTTGTCTGCTTCGTAAGCACCTTCCCCAGCACCATGAATAAACAATACGTGCTTCGTCATGATGTACCTCCTCTTTTTCCTAATCACGCGGCAAATGTATTACGCAGATTGCGACGGCGCAATATGACCCAGATGACAACAGGCGCACCGAGCAAAGCCGTTACGGCATTCAGCGGCAGAACGATCTGACTGCCGGGAGCCTGCGCGATCAAATCCGCGATAAGCGCCACGATGCCGCCCAGCAAAATTGTAGCGGGGATTAATGTGCGGTGGTCAGATGTGCCGAAGATGCTGCGGCAGAGGTGCGGAATGGCGATGCCGAGAAAGCCGATGGGGCCGCAAAAAGCAGTGACCGCCCCGGCTAACAGGGCGGTGCTGATGATAATCGCCAGACGTGCGCGGCGGATGTTCATGCCCATGCTGCGGGCATAAGCTTCACCGAGCAGAAGCGCATTCAAGGGTTTGACGAGGGAAAAAGCTGCCGCCAGCCCGACCAACAAAATCGGAATGAAAATGGGCATCTGCTTCCAGGTCACGCCGCCGAAACTGCCGAATGTCCAGTTGATATAAGCCTGTACACGCTCGGTGATGCTGAAATACATCAACAGGCTGACCAATGCACTGACGGCATAGCCAAACATCAGGCCGAGGATGAGCAGTGTCATCACGCTCTGGACACGCGCAGCAACGGCCATCACCAGCAGCAGCGCGAAGGCCGAGCCGAGAATGGCAGCGACGGTCATGCCGAAATCACCCGCTATACCAATCCCTGCCAGCAGAGTTGCGCCAGTCGTGCCCAGACTCAATACCACCAGTGCTACTCCCAGACTCGCGCCGGAACTGATGCCCAGCACAAACGGATCAGCCAATGGATTGCGAAAAAGCGTCTGCATCTGCAAGCCGCTTACGCCCAACGCCGCCCCCGCCAGCATCGCCGCCAGCGCTTTCGGCAGACGGAAATC
>JBGAGR010000008.1:0-72786 GCA_044226645.1 Aggregatilineales bacterium | reverse complement strand
GAGGAGGGGGAACAGCCGTTAACACCAGATGGCTGGCTGCTGACGGGGGATATTGCCCGGATGGACGAGGACGGGTACTTCCAGATTATCAACCGCAAGAAAGAGATGATTCTAGCGGGGAAATATCAGGTGTATCCGCGCGATGTGGAAGAAGTGCTGTATGAGCATCCCGGCGTGAAGGAAGTGGCAGTGGTCGGTTTAAGCGTGCATGGGAACAATGGCGATCAACGGGTGAAAGCGTATGTTGTGCCGCGCCCCGGTACGACCTTGACCGCCGAGGAATTGATTACCCTGTGCAAACGCCGACTGAAGGAATATGCTGTGCCCTGGGAAGTCGAATTCCGGCAGGAACTCCCCAAGAGTTTTGTGGGCAAAGTGCTGCGGCGGGTACTGGTCGAAGAAACGGCGGAAATGGGAGCTGTCACTAAAGAAACGACTGAGTAAAGACGCGGACTGGATATTTACCGCATTTCCCGTTTGCGTTTGTTGGATTCAGGCATGTCTTCAATGAGTTCACCTTCATCATCAATACTCAGGCGGCGGCTGTTGTAGCTGTCGCCTATATTAGCGCGTTCACGCATTCCATCGGCAAAACCCTCACGATAAGCCTGTCGCTCCAGGTCAGTATTTTCGGGTTTTTGCGTGTAATGATACGACGCGATGATATGGATGATAAGGAAGGGTATCCAGAGCATAACCAAAACTGGCAGCGAGTTATTGTAGTCGTTCAAATTGCTGGGATTAAAAGCAATCTCATAAAAGGTTACTGCCCAAAAAAGAGTGAACAGTAGTCCATGCAGCATGACTGACCCACGCCACAATCGCTTTTCCAAAGAAGTGTTTTTCCTGCCCATCGTGTATCCCTGAAGCGCGCTTTTTGTCTGTACCTTCATATACGCGAAAAGGGACATGCCCGTTGCGCGTTATCCGATGATGCGCCCCTGCATCTCGGCTGGCACAGGAATTTGCAGACGATTGAGCAGCGTTGGGGCGATGTCCATCAGTTGATGACCCATGACGCGGCCTGCGCCTTTCTTGCCCGGTTCGTGCAGGATGAACATGCCGTTGATAGCGTGGTTGGCATCGTCGGGGCCGGTGTCATTCTCAAACGTGTAATGCTTGCCGTGACCGAGTGTGCCGACGGAGCGCCAGTGCAGATCACCAAAATAGACCATCAAATCTGGCGCGACTCCGTTCACCTGCTGGTAAACCTCTTCGGGCTTGAAGACGTGGGTGTTGAGGCGTTCGCCGTCGGGACCGGGGATGGATTCGATTGCAGTGACTAATTCGTCACGGACTCGTTCGTAATCGGTGGCAGGAACGATGCCTTGTGGTTCGCGGCCTGCTACATTCAGGAACACACGCCCATAATATCCACCACTTGACCATGCGCGGGTATGCGCCCAATCAATATCGGCATCCTCGATTTTGGTCAATTGCCCTTCGGGGGGGGGTGTATTGAAGGCCAGCCAACCGTTACGCCACAGCCATTCGTTGACGCAAATGCCGCCATCCATGCGGGAAACGCCGTGATCGCTGACGACCAGTACGGTTACATCATCACCTGCGAGTTGGATCAGTTCGGCGGCGAAGGAATCCATCATCTTGTAGTAATCGCGGATGGCATTTTCGAAAGGATTACCTGCTTCATACAGGCGGTGCTGTGGGTCGTGAAAGCGCCAAAAACCGTGATGCATCCGGTCAACGCCGATGTTGACGTGCATGAAAAAATCCCAGGGTTTGGTTTTGATGGTGTGACGTACCATTTTCATCTGGATTTCGGTCATGTCCAACAGTTGGCGCAGCAGGGGGGCGGTTTGGTTTTGATGGTGTGACGTACCATTTTCATCTGGATTTCGGTCATGTCCAACAGTTGGCGCAGCAGGGGGGCTTTCTTGTCAGTGCGGAAGCCCTTGACATCGAATTTGTAATCCGGCGTGATCTTCAGCACTTCCTGTTTGAAAATGGCGGGATAGGTGAAGGCGCTTTCTGTGCCGGGGGTGAGGAAGTCGCTGACCATATGGCCGTTAAAGGGACGTGGCGGATAGGTCTGCGGGACGGAGAGTACGACGGACTGCTTTCCAGCATCGCTGACGTAATCCCAGACGCGCTTGACTTTGATGGCGCTGCTGTTGGCTGTCACCATATTGTCGTAAGAATGGTCGGCGCGGTTACGGAAGCCATAGCAGCCCAACACGCCGGGATCACGACTGCTCAACATGCTCGCCCAGGCGGGAATGGTGATACAAGGGATGCTCGATGCTAATTCCCCCCATGTGCCGTTTTGGGCGAGGCGGGTGAGGGTGGGTAAATCCGATTTGAACTGGTTGAAGATCAAATCCGGGCTGGCGCAGTCCAACCCCAGGACGAGTACGCGCGGTGTCTTTTTACGACGATTGAAAAGTGAAACCATGTCATCTTTCGGGTGTGGAGGCAGTCGGCGTGCGGGCTGTCTTCAGTCTATTCCAATATGAAAAGCGTTGAGATTCTACCATCAATCACCATGAACCAACAGTTATATGATACGCTGTCCGAACAGGCTGGCGGCAAGATCAACAGCGACCTGCGCAGTGCGATTGTGCTCGTCCAGAATCGGGTTGACCTCGACCAGATCGAGCGAACGGACGCGACCATCATCGGCTAACATTTCCATGATGAGATGGGCTTCGCGAATGGTCAATCCACCAGAAACAGGTGTGCCGACCCCCGGCGCGATAGACGGGTCAAGCGAATCCATATCAAAGCTGACATGGATAGAGGCGACATTTCCCAATGCATTGAGTGACGCGCGGAGGACATTCGCCATGCCGTTTTCGTCAATGTCGCGCATGGACATAACTTTGATTCCAGCTTCACGAATAGCGACTTTTTCGCCAGTGTCTAAGTCACGAATGCCGATCATGACAATTTGCTCGGCCTGAAGGCGTTTTTCGCCAATCACGAGCGGCGGTGGGCAGTGTCCCATCAGGGCGGCGAGTACCATGCCATGCACGTTACCGGAGGGCGAAATGTCGGGCGTGTTGAAATCGCCGTGTGTGTCGATCCACAGCAGACCAATGCCACCGGGGCGCGTCAACGCAGCGGATATAGTGCCGAGCGCGATGCTGTGATCGCCGCCGAGAAAGATGGCACGTTCGTCGTTCTGAATGGATTTCAACATGGTATCGTGAATGCGCTGGCAGACATCGGCAATCGCACCCGCGTTGTGCGCACGGGCATCGTCCGAAAGATGGGCAATTTCTTCGTGACCGGGGACATGGATATTGCCGCCGTCGCGCACTTCGTGGCCGAGGCGTTCAAGGCGTTTTTGTAACCCCGCGTAACGGATGGCGCTCGGCCCCATATCGACACCGCGTCGGTTCTGACCCAAGTCCATCGGAACCCCATGAATGCGGATGGGGCGTTGATTTTTGTTTAACATGCGTTTTCCTTCATGATTGCGGCAGTTCACCGAGAAGAGCAGACTGCTGAAATTCGACTATCCGGCGAATAAATTCATCATGGGCTACCAGCAGATATTGACCATGATCGGCTCCATCGACAATCCATAAATCCGCCTGCATTCCCAATGATTGCGCTTTTTCGAGCATGGCTTGTGCGCCGGGCAGAGAGACCTCGCGCGTTCCGTAGATAAGGAGTAAAGGGCGTGGGGGCAGTTTATCCATACACGACTGCGCCGAACTGGAATATCTGGATAAAGAAGTTATCCACTGCTCCAAGTCCCAGAGCAGTAGGGTAGTCGTGATAACCGCCCATTGCGACAACGGAGCGGATTTCGGGCATCCGCTCGGCTGACATCATGACGGTTGCCCCAGCCGAGGAGAAGCCTTGTAATCCGACGCGCGTTGGGTCTACATCAGGGCGGGTTTGCAGATAGCGATAGGCCGCCTGAATATCCTCGACTTCCTGATAGCCGAGCGAAATCCATTTGTGATCGGTACAGGCGCGTGAGTTCAGGGTGAAGACACTGAATCCGGCGTTGTTATAGACTTGGGCGACATCCAGTTCCGAGCCGCGACTGCCAGCATAGGCGGGGGCTATGATGATGGTGGCGCTATTGGTGCCGGGGATAAAGTAGCCCTGCTGCTGCAAGCCATTAGCAGATGTGAAGCTGATGTCCTCGAATTTGGGATTAAACCAACCGGGGTCAGAACCCGCCATGCAAGCGGGATGGGTTAATCCCCAGACAGTAATGAAACCCAACGAAAACGGTGTGATGACCAGAGTAGCGACCAGCCCGATAATAAAAATGCGCAGCAGCCGCAGCCAATAGCGTCTTCGCAATCTCAAATTTGGTCGAGGAAGGTTTTCGTTTGCTGTCATGGGACAGTGGGCGGCCTACGACCTGCCGCGATTAAACCGCGTGCCAATTGAGACGAGCAAAATGCTGAGTAAATAGAGACTCATGAGCGGCCCCATGACCAAAAACATGTTGACGGGGTCGATGGTGGGCGTGATGATGGCCGCGACAACTGCGGATGCGACAACCGCGACACGCCAGTTGTGAATTAAGGGACGCGGCGTGACAAAACCGAGAATCGATAGAAAGAAAAAGACCAGCGGTGTCTCGAACGCGACACCCATCCAGAACATGAGCGACGTGACGAAGGCCAGATAGCGATCCGCCGTCCAGTCGGTTTTGAATAACTGCGGCTGGAAGCTGGTCAGGAAGTTGAGCGCTGGCGGTATCAACATGAACCAGGCGAAGGCAACGCCGACCAGAAACAATACTGTAACGGGCGCTAATGAATACAGTAGATAGCGCTTTTCCTTGCGGGTCAGGGCTGGGAGGATGAACATCAACAACTGAAAGGTGATGACGGGAATAGAAATGATCCCACCGATCAGTAGCGATACGCGGAAATATTCAATGACCGCGCCGGTTGGTTCGATAATGAGAAAGGTTTGTCCATAGGGCTTCTGCAAAAATTCCAGAACGGGCGTAGCAACCAACACCCCCATAACCGTTCCCGCCAGCAGCGCCAAAACCGCTTTGAACAATCGCTGGCGCAGCTCGTCCAGATGTTCAAAAAAGCCCATACGTGCCCCTTCACCTTCGGCTTCGACCTCTGGTTCTACGGGCGGTGGGACATGGGGAGCCTGTCTGGGATTTTTGATGTCAGAAGACATAATTTAATCTTCGCTTTCCGGTTCGGGCGTTAAAAGTTTTCGGATTGCATCCTGATCATTGGCAGCCAGAGCGCCCAAAACCCCGTTGATAAAACGGGTTGAACCCTCGGCTCCAAAAAGGTTGGATAGTTCCATCGCTTCCGCAATGATGACACTGACGGATACATTCGGTTGTGATGCCAGTTCAAACAGCCCCAGACGCAAAATATTGCGATCAATAATCGCAACCTGCCCGATAGGCCATTCGGCAGCGTGGCGCTGGATAATGGTATCGAGTTCAGCGCGGTGATCGTAAACACCTTTAACCAGACGGTTTACGTAGCGTTCCGCTTTCTTGCTGATGGGGTCAGCCAACACGCGGGCAGCGATGACTTCGCCAACCGGATGCTGAGCACTGTCAACCTCGTAAAGCACTTGCAAGGCCATGCGCCGCGCGGCGCTGCGTTCTGTAGCCGCCGGGGGATGTTCGATGACTTCTGTTATCTCGACATCTTCCGGATTAAATTCGGGGAAATCTGTCAATTTTACACCAACAATCGTAGCTCATTACTGCTCAAGCCGAGTGTACATCAGAAGTATCGTTGTGAAAAGATGATGGCAGCAGGTGATGGTCGGTTTGGGAGGATGTTACGGTAGCTTCGAGGCTCAACTGCTCCAGTTCATGCTCCTCGCGAATCAGGAACCACTCATTAAGCTGGGCGCATAATTCGGCACTGAGTAAAAAGATGGCGGCAATCAAATAAGCCCACAACAGGAGCACAATCACGGTGGCGATGCTGCCGTAAATGAATTGGAAATTGGCGATGCGGGTGGTATAGAGCACGAAGCCTGCTTTAGCCAGTTCCCAGCCTACCGCCCCGAAAATGGAAGCTGTCCAGACCGCATCCCAGTGGACATGACGAGACGGGATGTAACGGAACAGCAAGGCAAAAATGACCATGTTCAGCCCCAATGGGAGAAAGATGGTGCCAATGGTGAGCCAGTTGCTGGACTGCCCTAACAACGAGGCTGAAATCAGACGGAGTACCGCCGATGTTAAAAAGGATGCAGTTATCAGAACAATCAGGATAAGGGTCATCACCAGAGCCACAAGGCGCTGTCGCCACAGGCTGCGGCGTGCTGGAACCATAAAAATGGTGTCGAGCGACGAGGTGATGTTGGAAAATAATCCCAGACCCGACCAGAGCAGACCCGCGAGGGCGATAAGGGTAAATGAACTGCCCTGCTGCATGGCTTCAGTGACATTTTTCAGGAGAAGCTGTACTGTTTCCTGCGGCAGAAAGAGCGAAAGCGCACTGGATATTTGTTCCTGTGCGGCAACCGGGCCTAAGAGGGTACTGATGACCACCGCCAGCAGCAACGACAACGGGAATACCGAAAAGATGGCATAATAGGCCAGCGCCGCTGCCTGACGAGTGCCGGTGCGCGAGAAATTGAGTCCTGCACGCCAGAGATAATGGGGGAGTTCGCGGGTTGCCGAGTCTTGGTTGTTCCACCAGTGCCGAATAAACTTCAACATCACTGCCTGCCGAAAAAATGGATGGATTGAGAGTATGAATATGCAGACATCGCTTTATCCAGATGCTTCATCCAAAACACGCGCCGTTGTTTTTGATTTTGGCGGTGTTTTTATGAAGACAGTTGATTATACAGTGCGCCATCAATGGGATGATCGTCTGAGCTTGCCACATGGGAGTGTTGAGCGGGTGGTGCATGGCAGCGAAAGCTGGCGACTGGCACAAACTGGTCTGATTTCGCTGGATGCATACTGGGCGGATGTGGCTACCCAACTCAAACTTGATGCCGAGGAGATACGGCAGCTTGCCCATGATTTTTACAGCGGCGATGAATTGGATCAGGAATTGGTTGATTATGCCCGTCAGCTCCGAGCGCGGGGACATGCTGTGGCGCTGTTGAGTAATGACAGCCCGGCTTTGCTGGATAAGCTCCAGATATTGCAAATCAGTGATTTGTTCGACCCCCTGGTGATTTCCGCGCTGATTGGCGTTATGAAGCCGGCTGCTGCTGCTTACCAGACCGTCTTGGATAAATTGAATTGTCCGCCTGAACAGGTTATCTTTATTGATGATATGCCTGCCAATATCAGCGGGGCACAGGTAGTTGGTATCCATGCTCTCCACTATACCACATTCGCCGCCTTGAAAGCTGCTTTGGAACCGCTCCTGATGGTTCCCTAAGCCATTAGCTGTTAGGGGTTAGCGATTAGGAAAGACAAAATGCTGCTTTTCCCGCATTGACCACACAGGGAAATTGTGGAGTGGATGTGTAGAACGTCTGTGAGTTGTGCTATAGTTTTGAGTATCAGCATTATCTTTTATGGAGCGTGTGGTTATGAATGGTCTGACTGCCGATAAGGTTCTTGCCCAGCTTGGCCCCGGTTCGCCTCCCGGACTTATCTGGAATATTTTTCTCTATATCATCTTCATTCTGGCTGTAATCACCATGTTTATGCAGTCGGATAAGCAAAACAGCACTACGCTCATGATGGGAACGGTAGGGGCGTGTGCCGTCATTGCGAAATTGAATATTTTCCCCTCAACTAATCTGGGGTCTTTGATCGTTAACGTGCTTATGTTCGTGCTGCCGCTGATTGTCGCAGGGATTGCCATGAATAAAAAATCGGTTCCCCTGGCGATATTCACCAGTCTTTTAGCCGGTATATTTTTCTTCGGATTCTGGTTCCTGATTCAGCGTGGATAGTTATCTGGCTGACCCGCTGCTCCAAAGCTCGTGACCATTCGTCCAGAAGTGAATTGTTCCGGATTGGTCTGTGCGGAACAGCGGGATCGTGCCCAACTTCGCGAGTGTATCAGGATCAGGATCGCCCTGACGATTAGTGATGTCACTTTCCAATGCGGCGGCTTGTGGCTGAACGATGGCGAGAAAATCGCTGTTCAGAGAACGAGCTGCTGCATGTTTGGGTAACTGCAAGACAGTTGCCAGCGGCCATTGGCCTGCATTGAGCAAGGCTGCCTGACCATCTGCGCTTAAGTCGGATGTCAGTAGAAACGAGATGTCGCCATAGGTCAGCCGCATGGTCAGTGCCTGATCGTCCAATGAGGCGTTGATGTCGGGCTGCGACTGTGGGTGCAGAATATCGATGTGAACGCCATCATCGCTATCCAGTGAATAGCCTGCATGGACATTCACCATTGGATAGGAAGCCAGTTTGTCCTGCAAAGCGGTGTAAGCTGGACTGAGGTTGGGCTGTCCATTGCTTATAGTTAGCCCGATTTTGTAGCGATCTGCGACTGATGACAGCGCTCCATAATCGAATTCATCCGGCTGGGTGATAAACAGGACTTCGATTTCCTGGTCGTTAAAGGGTAAGCGATCTCCTAGTGCGGTCAGCAGGCGTGATGGAAACTGACCCCCGTCGACGAGCATTTGTGCACCGCCTGGTGTTTGAATCAGCACCGCGTTGCTGTGCCCCATATCCAGCATCCACACATGAAGCTTGCCATCCGGGCGACTGAGCACCAAAGCTACCATCAACAGTGCCAGACCCGCTCCGGCGAAAGCGACTGCGGTCATGACAGCACGCTGTCGTATCCGTCGGCTTAAGCGTAATGCCCATGTTGGTTGAGTCGCAGCTATCAAGGCTCCTCCCAATAACACCAAGTAAAACAGCAAAATCAATCGTGGGCTGATCTGGAATCCGACATCGGCAAAAGGCAAACGGGCGAACAGGCGCACCACAGCCAATGTCCATGACAGCAGCAGGAGGTCGAGCCAATACAGGATTTGCGCCAGAAACGGAATGGCAAAGCTCACGATGGTCGCTGCCAGGCCTAAAATCAGCAGTACGGACTGAACGGGTATCACCAACAAGTTGACCAGCAGGGATACCAATGAGAGCCGTCCAAAATACAGGATGATGAGCGGCAGCGTGGTGATTTGTGCGGCGATGCTGACGACGATGGGTTCAGCCAGAAAGTCACTGAGGATGACGGCTGTGCGGCGCGGAAATAGACGTGCCAGTAGAACGGTGAAACGCTGTGAAAATGGCGTAGCGAACAATGAAAGGCCGATTGTAGCAAATAGGCTGAGTTGGAAGCCTACATCCCATAGCAATGTTGGATTTAAAGCGGAAAGTAAAATAGCAACGAAAGCCAATGAGGCTGGGACATAGGTTTTGCGGCGTATCAATGCGCCGAGGACAAGCATACTGCTCATGACAGCCGCACGCAGGACGCTGGGTGTCGCACCGACGAATAGGGTGTAGATGGCGATGACCGATAACCCAATGAGCGCTGCCCAACCGGGGCGTACATGGAAGCGTTTGAGCAGTCCCATAATCACGCCGCTCAAGACCGCCATATTGAAACCGCTGATGGCGATGATATGCGCCGCGCCAACCCGGCTGAAGGCGTTGGATACTTCGGGCGGGAGGCCACGCGCATCACCCAGCAGGATGCCAGTTAGCAGACCTGCGTTTGGTTCCGGCATACTGGCGGCGATATGCTGGCGTGCCTGATCTTTTAAATCGAGCAGTGCTGTGTAAATGGGGTCGCCGTAGCCGCTGGAAACGATCTCGACAGCGGTATTGCGCATGACGCTGTAAACACCGATACGCGCCAGATAATCGGCATAGGAGAAAGTGTCTGATGCAGCAGGGATGGTCAGGATGCCCGTCGCCGCGATACGATCTCCATAATGGACGGAGGCTGTGAGGGGAGCCTGTACCAATACAAGGCCGCTGGTTGGGGCAGTTCCACCAATGCGGATAACTGTATCTGCCTGAACCTGTAAATCAATGCGGGTGTCGCGCACATCGGGTTCCGCGACAACAACACCTTCAATGGTTAGGCCGCCAATGTTGTTATATTGAGCTACATCACTGCTAACCGGGACAAAGGCGAAGCGCAGGCCGCCCAGCGCGAAACCGATGATGAACAAATTCAATGGAAGGAATGTTGAGTCACGCCGATTCCACCACAGCAAGAAAAGGGCTGCTGCGGTTAATACCAGCCATAGACTGAGCGGGCGCGCCGTTGTGTTTGCTGCCAGGACGATGCCAGCCGCCCAACCGAGTGCGAGGTAGATGAGGCGCATAGCAAAATACTCTAACCATCACAAAATAAAAAAGGGTATCAAAATGGATACCCTCACAGAACACACAACATAAGGAATTACTTCTTGTCGTCTTTGGCGTTGGTTTTGGTGCTGACTGACTCAAATACACTCGGCGCAGGGAACGAACCAATCGGCATGGTTTGCGGTTCCTGCTGAGGTGTGCCGGATGTGTTGACTTCGTTGATGCCATTGCGCACGATACCCAGGGCTTTGGCCAACTGCTGTTCCAGTTTCGCCAGAGTATCCAGTACGTACTGGTCAGCTTCCGCCGTGATGTTTTCGGCATCGTGACGTGCCTGTTCAACAATATTGGCAGCGCGGTTTTGAGCGGCCTGCACAGTGGCTTCGCGGTCAAGGAGCTGAACACCCTGTTCACGCGCGGCCTGGATAATACGCGCGGCTTCTTCATTGGCCTGCGCCAGAATACGGTCACGCTGTGCCAGTACCTTCGCAGACTTTTCGACTTCTTCAGGAATCGAAATGCGCATCTGGTCAATAATTTCCAGCGCCCGTTCCTCGTCGATCATGGTGAATTTGCTAAAAGGCATGTGCCGCCCTTCGTCCACCAGGTCTTCCAGTCGGTCTACCAAATGTTGAATATCCATAACCCCTTCCCTCCGTGTAACCGCTTAATCCCGAATACTAATATTGTAACCAGGACTGCTTTGATTTGCATGTAATTCATCAAACCGTTTTTTGAGCGCGTCCACCACAAAAAATGGAACCATACTCGATACATCGCCTCCCAGTTCGGCAATCTCGCGGATGGTACTCGAACTGATATGCAGATGTTTCTCGTCGGTCATGATGGCGATGGTTTCAATTTCAGGCGCAAGTTTTCGGTTGGCAAGTCCCATACGGAACTCAAACTCAAAATCAGAAAAAACTCGCAGCCCACGAACCAGTGCCATCGCACCAACCGCTTGTGCATAGTTTACAGTCAATACCGAATATCGCGCAACTGTGATATTAGTAATGCCGTCAAATGCCTGTTTTGCCAGTGATTCGCGCTCATCAACCGTGAACAGAAGGTTCTTTTTGGGTTTGTCGTAGATGGCAACGATGACTTCATCAAAAATCTTGGCGGCGCGCATCGCTACGTCGATATGACCGTTATGGATAGGGTCGAGGGAAGCAGGATAAACAGCGCGTCGAATCATGAAAATTGCTCCAATAAGCTTAATCTGTGTAAAACTGCGATTTAAGTTCGCTCTCTGGGATGATTTTTACCCTCGCATGAGGATCGACGTTGTATTCTGAAATGCTATCTGTGTCCTGCAATGTTAAGATAAGGCACTCTGTTATGTTTACCTTCAAGTCCTGGAAGGTTTCACCATCTGTTACGAAATGAAGCTCATCGCAGTACGCGACATAATAGGGGGAACCATTGTCCCCCTCATCCGTACCCGTAAAATACTCCACATTGATATAGACGGTATCCTTTGGGCTGTCAGTCATCTCAAATTACTCTTAACTTACATCACTGCGGTCATTATGGAGCATTTTCACCCGCTGTGCTAACAGGCGGTGCTGTTCCTGCCCCAAATCGGGGTCTTCCTCGTAAATGGTACGGGCTTCGCGCTGGGCTAGTTCGACCAGATGCGGAGACATGATTTCGGCTAGCTGCAATTTACTGCCGCCGCTTTGCCGTAAGCCCACCAGATCACCCGCACCGCGCAGTTTCCAATCCATTTCAGCTAACTTGAAGCCGTCAGTGGTTTCTTCCATAGCCTGTAAACGCTGTTTGGCTTCGTCAGAGTTGGTATCCGACAGGAGCAGGCAGTAGGAGGCATGTTCGCCACGCCCGACACGTCCCCTGAATTGATGTAACTGCGCCAGACCGAAACGGTTCGCCCCCTCGATGACCATGACGGAAGCATTGGGTACATTCACGCCGACTTCCGCGACGGAGGTGGTTGCCAGCACATGATACTCGCCGTTGGCGAAGGCTTCCATGACCTCATCTTTTTCGGCTGGTTTCATGCGTCCATGCAGCAGGCCAACTTTGTGGCGGAAGAAGATCTTTTGCAAGCGTTCGTAGGCTTCGACGGCGGCAGGTGCGTCAATTTTGTCAGATTCTTCGACCAGTGGATGAACGACAAAGGCCTGTCGCCCCTGATTCAACTGCCCTTCGACGAAGTTATAGACTCGTTCGCGTTCCACCGGGCTGACGACCTTAGTCTGAATCGGAATGCGTCCCGGCGGCATTTCGTTGATGATGCTCAGATCAAGATCGGCGTACATGGTCAGCGCCAGTGTACGGGGAATCGGCGTGGCGGTCATGACCAGCAGGTGTGGATTCGTACCTTTGCCGCGCAAGGCTTTACGCTGCTCGACACCGAAGCGATGCTGCTCGTCGATGATGGCAACCGCCAAATCCTTGAACTCGACACCTTCCTGAATGACGGCGTGCGTTCCGATGACGACATCAATCGAACCATCGGCAATGCCGCGATAAATGGATTCACGTTCGCTGGTGCTGAGGGAACCAGTCAACAGGGCAACGACTGGCTTGCGTTCACCGGGCATTTTTTCCAGTGTCGCGCCGATATTGCGATAATGCTGCTCAGCCAGGATGCCTGTCGGAACCATGATAGCAGCCTGTTTGCCATTCGCCAGTGCCATCGCGATGACAACAGTTGCTACCGCAGTTTTACCGGAACCCACATCGCCTTGCAGCAGGCGGTTCATGGGGCGTATAGAAGCCACATCGCGGCGCACATCATCAATTGAACGGCGCTGCGCCCCGGTCAGTGGATAGGGGAAGACGGCTTGAATAAAACTGTCAATGTAGTCGTCGGATACTTCCAACGGAATACCGGGTGTGCCCTGCCATTCACGACGGTTCGCCAGCATCGCCAGTTGAAGAGTGAGCAGTTGGTCGAACATGAAGCGGGTGCGGGCATGTTCGAGATGATCCATGCCTTCCGGGAAATGCAGGTTCTTGAGTGCCCAGCCAATATCCGCCAGTTCGCAGCGTTCCAGCGTTGACTGAGGGATAAAATCAGGAAAACGTTCAGCCCAATACTCCACAACCGATTTCATCTGCTTACGGAGCACTCGTTCGCTCAGGCCTTCGGTCAAGGGGTAGACGGGCACAATACCGATGGTATGCAGATTTTCAGTGTCGAGCATTTCCCATTCGGGGTTGCTCATCTGCACCTGATGTCCGTAGATCGAAACGATACCGCTTAGTACGACCTGCTGTCCTTTTTTCACCTGACGGATCATGAAATGCCTGCCGAAGAAAATCACACTCATCCGGGCGGTGCCATCGTCCAGCACCATGAAAAAATCCTTGCGGTTGCTGCGTCCGACACGAATTTCCGTATGCATGACTGTCCCGATGACCGTGACGGGCTTGTCCGGGTCGGGTGTGAGCTGGCTGATGGTGCGCAGGCGGGTGTAATCGTCGTAACGGCGCGGCAGGAAAAACAGCAGATCATTAACCGTCTGGATGCCGAGTTTTTCCAGCATTTTTGCCATGCCGGGGCCAACGCCTTTTAAGGTCGTGACCGGGGCACCTAAGCCGCGCATAATATCAGCCGCTTCTTCGGCACTGATTTGCGGACGTGGACGGCGCGGCACACGTGCCAGACGTGCCGGAGTCGGAATATCCATCTCGATAACAGGTGACGATTTGCCCCGGTTGTCGCGCCCACGATTGGGTGGAGCATCGTAGCTGTCGTAGCTCAATTCCTCGCGTGGAGCCGGTTCATTATCGCGCGCATCATCGTCGTCATCTTCTGAACGCGGTTTGAGTTCCGGGCGCGGTGGACGCTGCGGCTGGCGCTGCTGTGACTGCTGCGGTTGAGGACGCTGTGGCGGCTGTTGTGATCGCTCTCGTTTTGGCGGTCTTTCCTGCCGTTCGCCGCGCTCGGAGGGTGCATTTTCCGCCCTGCGCTCCGGCGGCGCTCTATCCGGCGGTGGAGCCTCGACAGGGGGTGGAGTTTCTTTCGGTCTGGTATCGACTTCGGCTAATTTTGCCTGAATCTCCGGCGGGGGCGGCACACGCCCCATGATGCGATCCAGCATATAGGTGATACGGGTCAGGCGTTCGTTTTTGCTTTCAAGTCCGGCGTATTGGTTGAGCAGACCAGTGAGTTCATCGACCAGCAGGTGATGTTCCGGTTTACGTGCCTGTGTATGGGCATCCTGTGACCATTTTTCGCTAAATGACCCCAATCCGCCGATAACCGCTGTATTTTTACAACCCTGTTCCCGTTCTAACTTTAGAATCTTGACCAATGTTTCCAATGCTGATGGCATTTAAGTTCTCCATGCCTTGCTGAGGGTGGTTATACCCAGGGACCCCGGCCCAACATGCGTACCGATGACCGGGGTAACATTGATGATATGCGTTTCAGCAGGCGTAATATCTCCCAAACGGTTTTTGATTTCCAGCGCACCATCAGGATTATTGGCGTGCAGCAGCGCCAACCGGTCTAACGGTGCTTGACTTTGCGTCAATTCGATTAACTTATCGATGGCTTTCGAGAAGGTGCGTACCCGCGCTATCGACTGCACATCACCTTCATACAGATTGATAATCGGCTTAATTTGCAGCAGCGCCCCGACGCTGGCTCTTGCCCAACCGACCCGTCCACTGCGTCGCAGATATTCCATCGTTTCCGGCGCGGCGTAGACCTGCTGATTCACACGAGCGCGGTGAATGGCAGCAACGGTAGCTTCGACATCGCCTGTTTCTGCTGCAACTTCCGCGCCAACAAGGACTTGAAAGCCCATACCCATCGTGACGGTGCCGCTGTCGATGAGGGTTACACGGTCTTGCGGGAGTTGGCTGGCGGCGAGACGGAACGTATTATAAATGCCGCTCAGGACAGCCGGAGCGGTCAGCATGATGAGATGATCGGCTTCGGCAAATGCTTCATGGATGATCTTTTCTGCCAATGCGGGCGACGGCGCGGCAGTCGTCGGCTGCGTGGTCATGCTCGGCATCTGATTGTAATAGACCACACGATCTAATTCTATGCCATCATCGGCATAGCTCTTGCCGCCGTAGTTAACAAAGGCGGGTACGAGCTTAATTTTCCATTTTTCGACGAGCGCTGGAGGAATATCGCAGGTGCTGTCAGCTACAAAACGTATATTCTTAGAAGTCATCATCCATCTCTTCAAATTCTTTTTCAAGAACGACTACGCCGGTTGCATCCGTTCCAATTAAAGCCGCCAGCGATGCGCTGTACATAGCGTAGGGGAAATATTGACCGGGAAATTCGACTGCCAAACGATCCTGAATCATGCGGGTCTGTTCGCTGAGATAAGCGCGATGTTGCAAAATGACGACATCTTCGATTTCCGCAAATTCTGAGGCGAACTCAACCAGTCGATCTATGGCCTGTCCGCGTGTGCGCACTTTTTCAATGACGGCCAGGTGTCCATGTTCCACACCTAATACGGGTTTAATACTGAGCATCGAGCTAAGTATCGTATGAGAGGGCGACATGATCTTATTTTGCAGGAGGTAGTTCACACTTTCAACATAATAGGTTGAATAGATACGATCCACACCGCCGCGTACCACCCGTACCATATCTTCAAAGGTTTTCTCACGGTCAATCGCACGAGCCGCTAACTTCACTAACATGCCCTGTGCGGCACACAACGTCTGTGAATCAATGACTGCAATCGGACAGTGACCAGAAAACTGGCGCGAAGCCACCAGCGCATGGTCATAGCTAGGGTACATTTCGCGCGAGACGTGGATGGAGATGATCCCATCGCTGTTGCGTGCCAGTTTATTATAAACCTCGATGTAATCCGCTTCGGAAGGAACCGTCACCAGCGGCGCATAGGTCTGGTAAGCAATGAGGCGCTGCGCTTCTTCCAGACTCAGATCAATTCCTTCGCGATAAACTTTACCCGCGATGCTGATTTTGTTCGGCACCACTGTAACCATCGGGTATTGGTGGTGGAAGTGGGGTGTTGTGAAATGGGCGGAGCTATCCGTGACAATTTGTATATTCGGCATCTATTCCACACTGATGATATACGGGTAAAGCGGCTGTCCACCGTTCACAATCTGGAATTCCTGATCGCTGAATTCGGCAGAAAGTGATTCCATGAGCGATTGGGCATCATTTTCGCTCATATGATCTCCATAGTATAGCGTAATTAACTCACGTTTGTCCGCCCCCGCTTTGATGAGCAGGTTTTTCACGACAGATGGAATATCATTTGCGGCGACGACCAATTGATCGTTAATCAGCCCGATATACTGGCCTTCATTGACGGAAACATCATTCAGGGAAACGCTGCGGGTGGCAGTTGTCACTTCGCCTGTGATGACATTTTTGATTGTCTTGTTCATCGCGTCCGTCAGTTCGGGTAACGCCAAAGATTCCCGTTCATTACCGTATTCAATCATCGCCGCGATGCCCTGCGGTATGCTGCGAGTAGGGACGACACGAACCTTTTTATTTTCCGCTAGCGAGGCGGCTTGCTGCGCAGCCATGATAATATTGGGGTTATTGGGCAGCAGGATGATTTCATGATTGGGTATGGATTTGATCGCCTCCAGAAAATCCTCAGTGCTGGGATTCATGGTCTGTCCGCCGCCGATGACAAAAGCCGCGCCCAATTCGCTGGCGAACATGCGTCGAATACCATCACCTGCTGCGACGGCAATTACGCCAACACCTTCAATCGGGGCAGGGGCTTCCTGCGCTTCACGTGCTGCGCGTTCGATGACATAGGTCTGGTATTGGCGCTGCATATTCTCGACAACAACATCGTCCAATTCCGCTCCCTGATCAATGGCATAGCTTATAGGTACACCGGGATTATGAACATGGACATGCACTTTGATCAGACGGTTATCACCGACTACGAGTGTTGACCATCCCATATTGGAGATGGCCTGCCGGACGGCATTGACATTTAATGTGTCACCATGCATGAGAAACTGGACATCATAGCCATAACCTTCCTCGTCCTCCGGTTCGAGCGCGTCCTTCCAATCATGTTCCTGTACACTAACGGCTTCCACAGCGCGGATACGCAGTTCTTCGCCACGCAGCGACTTGAGCATTCCTTCGATAATATACGTCCAGCCCTGTCCACCGGAATCGACTACTCCAGCGGCCTTTAACACTGGTAGCAAGTCGGGTGTATGCTTCAAGGCATCATAAGCGGCCTGAACTTTAGTCTCAAAAAGTAAATCGAGATGGTTTTCAGCATGGGAACGTTCAGTAACCGCTTCCATTGACTGGCGCGTGACGGTCAGAATTGTGCCTTCCACAGGCTTTACGACAGCCTGATAAGCGCGGTCAACGGCGTTTTTGCAGGCGTAGGCGAATAATGTCCCATCAAATGTCTGTTGTCCGTCCAGCGCATCGGCAAAACCGCGCCACCACTGGGACAGGATGACCCCGGAGTTCCCGCGTGCCCCCATCAATGCGCCCTGGGCTATCTTGCTGCTGACATTGCCGACGTGCGAATCGTCCATATTGGCGATTTCATCGCAGGCTTTACGCATAGTCAGATACATATTAGTTCCGGTATCGCCATCGGGTACCGGGAAAACATTCAAACGATTAACGGTTTCCTGATGGGTTTCCAGCCAAACCAGACCCGCTTCGGTCAGGCGTTTCAGTAAATGCCCGTCGCAGGCCATAATATGGGTATTGGGTGCCATAAATAAATCCTCTTTGCGAAGTGGTCTATTGCTCACAAAATATAAGGGTAGTGGAAGTGGGTTCACTTCAGCAATACCCTTGTACATCGTCATTCGTTATGGTAGCATCAAAACTATTCTTTCGTTGAGTAAGAACTATCTCCGAGGCAGATTATGGCTAAGTGTGAAAATTGCGGCAAAGGCCCGATGTTCGGCAACCGCCGCAGCCATTCGTTGCGCGCGACCCGGCATAAGTTTAAACCGAATCTTCAGCGCATCAAGGTTTACGAAAAGGGTGTTTTCACCCGTAAGACCCTATGCACCAAGTGCATCAAGGCACTGGCGAAGGTCTAATCTGCTTTCGCCGAGTGTGCCCGTTTCCAGAAAGCCCCGCTGCGGGCTTTTTGCTTTTATAAGCGAATCGCCTGTCGCAGCGTATCTACCCCAGTCTTTACACTGAATTTGCTGCTGAAGACCGCGCTGCCTGCGATCAGCACATTCGCTCCGGCCTCAATACACGATTGCGCCGTTTCAGCATGTACGCCTCCGTCCACTTCCAGGTCAATATGACGACCGCTTTGGGTAATCATGGCGCGCAGTTGTTTAATCTTGGGCAGTGTTTCCGGCAGGAAGGATTGTCCTCCATAACCGGGGTTGACGGTCATGACGATAATCACGTCCAGCATATGGATGACTTCACTGAGTAAGCTGCCCGGTGTATGAGGGTTTAAGGCAACACCCGCCTTACAACCCAACCCTTTGATCGTTTGCAGTGTGCGGTGCAGGTTCGGGCAGGCTTCCCAATGCACATTGATCGAAGTTGCACCTGATTCTGCGAATGCTGGCAGAAGATGATCCGGTTCAACAATCATCAGGTGAACATCCAATGGCAGTTGGGTCGAGCGTCGCGCGGCATCTACAATCAGCGGCCCTAATGTGATGCTGGGCACAAAACGTCCGTCCATCACATCGACATGAATTAAATCTCCGCCAGCAGCTTCGGCCTCGCGAATCTGGTCGCCTAATCGGGCGAAGTCGGCGGCGAGTATGGAAGGGGCGATTTTGATTGGATGGGGCACGTTTAACCTGCTTTCTCGTGTTTATCGTGCTGAAGAGTATAACCATAAGGAATTTGCGAAGTTACGGTCAGCATACCAGCTTTGCCATTTCCTGAATAAGCGGATTTCCAGCATAATAACCATGATACGCTTCGGGCAGAAGTGCCGCCAGTGCGCACATCATCCGCTCGGTATATTCGGCTAACTGGTCGCCTCTGGCGCGACCTTCCGGCAGGCGATACGGCTTGCCAATGCGCACCGTGACTTGTGGGCGCGGCTGCTTAAACATTTTCTCCGTTCCACACATAGCAATTGGCAAAATCGGAATATTGGCGCGGGTCGCCAGAAAAGCTGCGCCTTCCAACCCTTTTTGCAGGCCGCCCGTTTTGCTGCGTGTGCCTTCCGGCGCGATGGCGAAGGAATAACCCTGTTCAATGATTTTGAGGGCGGTCATCAGTGCGCGGCGATCCGGTGCTTCCTGCTCAACCCATACAGGTGATCCCAGATAAAACAGCACACCCATCGGCTTGCCCTTATATTTTTTCGCGCAGAAACCGGGGATAGGGTAGGTACTGACCGCGCCAATCGCCGGGACATCCCAGTACGACAGATGATTACCCGTCAGCAAGAATGGTGCTGGTGGGATATTTTCGATTCCTACCGGATTGAAACGGCTGAACAAACGCATGAAGACCTTTGACCCGGTTTTGAGTCCCCGGACAGGCATTTTGAACAGCGGCTCATTTGCTTCGACAGATGGATTATCAGTGGACTGCAATTGTTTAACCTCAGCAGATTATACTGTTCCCACTACTTCTGAACTGAGAAAGGATTATAACGCATGGAATATCGTCGCGTCGGAAAATCGGGCTTAAAGGTCAGTGCAATTTCATTGGGCGCGTGGCTCACTTACGGCAGCAGCAGTGTCGAGCAGGATACCGCTGTCCAGTGCATTCGCAAGGCCATCGAGAGTGGTATCAATTTTATCGATGTGGCCGACATTTATGCCTTCGGTGAAGCTGAAAAAGTGGTGGGCAAGGCCATTAAGGACTACAAGCGCAGTGATCTGGTCATCAGCACCAAAGCCTATTGGTCGATGAGCGACAATGTAAATGACCGGGGATTATCCCGCAAGCACATCACTGAATCGGTCAACAAATCACTCAAGCGCTTCGATATGGATTACATCGACATTTTCTTCTGCCACCGATTTGATGATGAAACACCATTGGATGAAACGGTTCGCGCCATTGATGACCTGATTCAGCAGGGCAAAATTCTCTACTGGGGAACCAGCATGTGGAATGCCGCCAATATCAATGATGGGATTGCGATGGCGAAAGCAGTCAATGCCAATCGTCCAATTGTCGAGCAGCCGGAATACAATATGATTGATCGAGTGGGGGTGGAGAGCGGCCTGGAAACATCGCTTGCCAATCATGGCATGAGCATGGTGGTCTGGAGTCCGCTGGCACAGGGCATCCTGACCGGAAAGTACAACAATGGTATCCCGGAAAACAGCCGCTACCAGAGTGTAAGCTGGTTTAAAGACCATATCACCGAAGAGAAGCTGGTCAAAGCGCGTGGCATTAGCAAACTGGCGCAGGAAATGGGGACGACCCCGGCGGCTTTAGCGCTTGCCTGGGTGCTGAAAAATCCGCTGGTCGCCAGTGCCATTACCGGAGCCAGCAAACCGTCACAGCTTGATGAAAATCTGAAGACGCTGGCTGTGAAAATTACGGATGAAATCAATGACCAGATCGAGGCGATTCTGCAAAATAAGCCGGTAATCGTGAAACACAACTGATTCTACAAAAGAGAGTATGGGTAATAATTTCTGTCCATACTCTCAATACCCCAATACTGGATGTGGCTTTTAGGGCTGCATCTCATTGCTGACTATCTTTGGCGAACTCCCCATACTTCTAGAAAACCTGTTGGCCCGTCCCATGCAATGACATGTTTGCCGCTGGTGCTAAAAAGTCCTTGAGTAAGGCTAGATTGCTTTATGGAATGAACAATTTCCCCGGTATCAAGCAGGCGAAATTGAATTCCGGGTTCTGACACCTCAATAGGTGATGTAATTACGAGATTTCCAGTTACATCAATGTCTAAAATAGCAACATTCAGATATGCCAAGTCCTTCTGCTGGAGGATACTCCAAAGTTGAAAAGACGTATTATGTTCCATGCTAATCTGTGCAATACCGTCTCTGCGATAATCACTGAATTGCCTTGAACTTTCGATTGGCAATGCTTCGTTTTTGTCTGTATCCCAATATTCAAGCACGTTTTTGAAATTTTGTGTTGTCAACTCTACCGCCAGCAAGTTTGACTTTACGAAATCGAGTTGCCAGACGCTGTTACCATCAGTCGGCCTGATTTCAGTAAAATCGCCCGTTCCTAAATCCCATATCCGTACACTTCCATCATACCCACCGGATGCAAGATGCTCTCCATCCGGTGAAAAGCTGATTAGTTTAGCGGCTGGATGCTGAAATATTTCTACCTGTTTTTCGGTAGTCAAATCATAAATATAAATCCCATCCTGAGGCGAAAGATTTGGATAACTATTGGTCGCATAAGCAAACTGTTCGCTGTTAGAAGAAAAGCCAATCTGATTGATTTCAAAGGTATCATCTGGAACTTCAGTATGCAGCGTTGTTTCTCCTGTAGATGTATTCCAAATATCGATTACCTTCAAGCTTTTTGTAGCGGCGAACTGTCCATTTGGACTAATCGCCGTATTCCATAGAATATCGCCGGAAGTAAAGTGAATAACTGGCTCTAATTTCAAGTTCTTCAGGTCGATAATTCCTACGGTACTATGAAGACGATTTTCAATCAGGGCAAAATCTTCATTTTTGGCGGGAGTAATACCAATGCCTCTTGTAAGCAATTCACCATCGGGTTGCCAAGACGCTAACAATTCGAGCTTGTCTATATTTGAGCTGGAAATTGTTTCGAGTGATAGTTCGTCATTCGTTTGTGCGTAACCGGGTCTAGCGCAGAGTAACATCACAAAGCTGAAAATTAATAGATATGCCCCACTCTGGTGGATTGAATACACAGATTTTTTCATTCACTCCTCCGTTCGGCAATATAACTTTTGAGGTAGGGGCAAAATGAGAAATAGTATGGGCAAAAGCACTGCCCACACCATCAATTTGATTTTCAGTGCCCTAATACCGGATGCGGTTGATAGGGCGCTTCCAGAAAATCCATATCCTCGGTGGAGAGCTTAATGCTCATCGCGGCAATGGCTTCATTCAGATGCGGTATCTTGCTCGCGCCGATAATCGGGCTGGTGATGCCGGGTTTGTGCAGCATCCACGCCAGCGCGATTTGCGCGTTGGAATACCCCAATTTCTTCGCCAGTTCTTCTACCCGGTCTAAGGTGGCAAAATCATTGTCCTGATAATACATGTAATGGGCAAAACCATCACTTTTCGAGCGAGTTGTTTCGCCGCTCTTATCACGGGTTCGGTTGCCTGCCAGAAAACCCCGCGCCAATGGACTCCAGGGGATGATGCCTATGCCTTCTTCGCGACACAGCGGATTCATCTCGCGATCTTCTTCGCGGTATACCAGATTGTAGTGATTTTGCATCGAGACAAAGCGTGTCCAGCCGTGCAAATCCGCTATATAGAGTGCTTTAGCGAACTGCCATGCATACATGCTCGATGCGCCGATATACCGCGCTTTGCCTGCTTTGACCACATCGTGCAGCGCTTCCATCGTTTCCTCGATAGGCGTTTCGCTGTCGAAGCGGTGAATCTGATACAGATCAACATAATCCGTGCCGAGGCGTTTCAACGATGCGTCGATCCCATCCATAATATGCTTGCGGGAGTTTCCGCGCTGATTGGGCTTGTCGCCCATTGGGTTATAGACTTTGGTGGCGATGACGACTTCATCCCGTTTGGTGAGTTCCTTCAGGGCGCGTCCGGTCACTTCCTCGCTGACACCCAGCGAGTAAACATCAGCCGTATCGAAAAAGTTGATGCCCTGTTCCAATGCGCGTTGAAAGAAAGGGCGGCTGGTTGTTTCATCCAGTACCCAATCGCGCCACTGTGGCGTTCCATAGGTCATACAGCCCAAACACAAGCGTGAGACTTTCAGGCCTGTTTTGCCGAGATTGACGTATTCCATGCTTATTTTCCCTTCTTGTGCGTTTGAGCAACAAGGTTCATGCGGTTTTGGATGCGCTGCTGGTCTTCGTCGTCGTATGATTCGAAATGTTCGGGGAGTTTTTCGTAATCTACAATCCGCAGACCATACACCAGATTGGACAAAAATGTTTGGTTGTAAACAAGGTTGAGATCGAGCGAAACCTGATCATTGCCTTGTAGCGGTATTGAAATGGTCGGAATAGGATCGTCTACGCGAAAGCCAAAGATAGCTGTTTCGCCATCCGAAATGGAAGGATAGGGTGTGTTGACCAGAAGGACGTAAGGGTAGGATTTGGGATCACGTTGGACATAATTTGGCAGGATACCGATTGCTGAACGCTGCTCATGAAGATAATCAATCTCTACCAGATTAATACCGCTTTGCAGCGTTTCATCCCGTTTCGCCAGATATTGACGATAGTGCGAACCGGGCGGTTTATTGGCAGGGGAAAGTAATTCTATCCGCGTGACAGGGATGCCTATCACATCCTCATCATTACTTTGCCGGTAAATAAGTACACTGGTTACATTTTCGGGTTCGCTTAACGTATCAATAATGGGTACTGTTGCACCGGGGGCAGCGGGGTTCATTGCAGGAGTAGCCATCACATTTCCCCAATTCGCCGTCTTATACACCCCAATATCTGGAATAGTTCTGCTGCTGCTTAGTCGCCCGGTTGTGAGATCATCGCGAATAATTTGCAGTGACTTTTCCGACACTGCAAAATAGCCACTTTCTGGGGGTAGTAGATTCTGGAGTGCGCGGCGCAAATCGCTGATATGTTCTCCATGAAAGATACTCCAGTCGTTATGTTGCTGAAGATAACTATGGAGATGAGCATTCACTCCACTATATTGATTTTCAGGTAAGTGAATAACCATATACCGATTACCTGCTGTTACTTATTCAGGATTTTCTCAGGCTTAATCACCGCTGCTTTCAACTGACCGCAGCCCGCATCAATATCAATCCCGCGCCGGACACGCACTGTTGCGCTGACCCCATACTCATCCAGAATCGCGATAAATTCATCAACGCGATCCAGCGCCGATGGGCCATGCATATAGCCGCCAGTTGGGTTGAGCGGAATGATATTGACATGGCACAGCATCCCTTTCAGCAGTTTCCCCAGCGCATGGGCTTGTTCGGGCGTATCGTTCTCTTTGCTGATAGCAGCCCATTCGAAAGTCACACGCCGCCCGGTTTTTTCGACATACGTGCGGCAGGCATCCATCAATTCATCCAGCGGCCAGCGTTTGTTGACCGGAAGCAGTGAAACCCGTTCAGCATCCGTCGCGGCGTGCAGGCTGATCGCCAGTTTGACCTGCAAGCCCTCTTCAGCAAAGCGCAGAATTTGCGGCACAAGTCCAACCGTGCTAACCGTGATGTGCCGCGCACCGATTCCCAGATCATCAATTAAGCGGCGAATCGCAGCCAGCGACGACTCGTAATTGTGGAACGGTTCGCCCATACCCATCAGGACGACATTGCTCAGACGATCTCCCTGTGCTTCCAGATCACGTGCGAAGAACATGGCCTGCTCGAAAATCTCAGTCGGGGTCAGATGCCGCGCGAAGCCCATTTGTCCAGTGGCGCAGAAAACGCACCCCATCGCGCAGCCCGCTTGTGTCGAGATGCAGGCAGTCCGGCGGTCATCGTCATAGGGCATGAGTACCGATTCAATCAGTTGACCATCCGGCAGACCATAAAGCCGCTTGACCGTTCCATCAATGCTGGATTGTTCAGTGACGATTTTCAACGTGCCGAGTGTGGTTTCCGCTTCAAGTCTGGTACGCAGTGTCTTAGGCAAATTCGACATCGCTTCGAACGATGCTACACGGCTTTCGTATAGCCATGACCAGATTTGCTTGGCACGGAATCGGGGTTCTCCCCAACTCGCCAGCAGATCATGAAGCTGACTTTTATTCGATTCATAGAGGTTTATCAAGATCACTTCCCTCGAAACATACGATACACGACAGCGCTCATGGCGATGATAATAAGGCCGACGATGAGCACGAATACCCCTACGCGCGGGTTTTCTGCCGCTTGTGCCAGTGCAGTTGGCGGCACAGGTGTTGCCGTTGCGGTATTCAGACTGCCCGGTGGACGTGGTGTCCGGGTTGCCGGTGCTGACGTTGGTCTGCGGGTGGCGGTATGCGTCGGGCGCGGTGTCAGCGATAGCAAACCCGTCACTGTTGCAGTCGGTGTAGAGGTATTCGTCGCTGTCGCGGTGGGCGTTCTGGTGGGCGTTTGCGTGATGGTAGCGGTTGGTGTAGCAGTGGCGGCCTGATAGGGTGTGAAGCTAAATGCTGCCAGTCCGGCGTTGGTGAATATCCAGCGACTCATATCCGGCAGCAGCGATTCGATAGGCTGACCCATCGCCGCCCGATAAGCATCGGCAAATGAAGCGGCATTTCCAACAGCGTTTGCCAGATTGAATAAACCCTCCACACCGATTTGTGACGCGATATAAACCACCATGCCGTAACTCTGCGCCGTCCACGAATCAGCATCGGCACTGTTGGTGGGTGGTGTATTCATTGCGACCAGTGAATAGAGCGCATTGGTTCGGGCAGCATTCGTCACCGGGAGGCCATAAGCAGTCTTGGATGCTGGCGAATAAAATAATCCCAATCCGCTTTGGAACCAGGCCGGTACTGCTTTGCCTGACCAGCGCGAAGTATAGAATTTTCCGGTCAGGTAGGCCGCGAATGCATTCTGGATGTCGATGATGTCGCCGGACGCACTTTTGACCAGATCATATTCGCTTGCCTGGAAAATCGCATTTGCCGTTTGCGGATTACACGGCACTTCCGTTTCACTGATGACCCCCACAGCCACCGCTTCATTGGTCGCGTTCAGGACACAATCGGGCAGATGATTGAGGAAAACCTGATAAGACAGATTAGTCCCCGTATTGCTGGCGAGTAAATCATAAATCGGTTTGACGGTGTTTTGAATTTGCACTAACGGATCATCACTGGCAGCGATGTATTTGATATTGCTCCCAATCGATTGGTCGAGCAGCCATTCGGCGCGTGCATCGCGGAAATTGACCGCATCGGTGATGAGCGCAGCCTCGCCTTCAATGGAGATGACGCGCCATTTAAAGGTGATGTCATGGAAAATATGCGGCGGGTTATTGGTTGGGATTGACCAGATATAGGCGAGCTGCGAATACGGTTCTTCGATAGTCGCCGAGCCTTTGAGGTTAACGGGTAGCGTAATCGCTTCGCTGTTTTCGTACTGAATCAGCAAATCCGCTGAGGTTAACTGATTCAATGGTCGCCCCAGCGTCACGACAAAGCGAATGGCTGATGGGAAAATGACTTCCGCTGACCAGCTCAGAATGAATCGTTGTTCCGGTTGAGCAGTTGGAGTAGGTGCATCCTGCGCCATGACGGGCACAGCAGCAAGACATAGACAGAGTACAGCAATAAAGAAAATACGTGAGAGCATCACCCACCACCTACGGCTTGGACGACAAGAATAGAGATAGCTAATTGGACAAAATCGTAGACAAAATGGGCAATAATGGCGGTTGTCGTATTGCGGCGTTGTCGCAGCCATCCCAGCCCCAGACCGACCACGAAAATGATGAGCGTTGCCGGAGTCAGCGCATATTGAAGATGACTGAGCGCGAAGAAAAGAGCCGCCAGCCAGATGCCGAAGATGGGCTGTAAAGCGCCTCGAAACAGGATTTCTTCACTCACCCCCGCCAGCCCGGAGAGCAGCAGTGCCAGCGGCAGGGTATTAAAGGCCTTGAGCAGTTCATCTGGTGAGAAAAAGCAGCAGTCCGGCTCCGATGCCCCAGAGGACATCCTGCGGCGTGGGAATTTTAAGCCCCAACCGTTCCAGACTTTCGGGGATACCGCGCCGTATCGCCATCCCCACACCGAGAAACGAGCCGATCACCAATACCGCATCCTGAAAGATCAGCGCAAAAACTGAAAAGCTGTTTTGGCTGGCCTGTTCCGCGATGCCGCTCAAACCACCGCTGCCCACGAGATTGTCAAAAATGAACGATACGAAACACAGCAGCAGCACAATCGCCACCATGTGAATGCTTGAATCGGGATTATAGATGCCGCTGCCGCCAATACGCTCTTTAAGCCAGGTGCGTGTTGACTCTGCCATGATGATGCGCATTGAAAAGTAACACAGCACCAGTGCCAGCCCAAAATTTAAGAGCGCCGCTGTCGTGTCAATGGGGGGCAAATCGAGGTCGAGTTGGGCTAAAACATCCCCGGCAGTACTCAGGTAGGCCGATTGAACGATATACAGGCTGAAAACGAACTTCATGGCGACGATGCCATACAGCATCCAGCGCACGATTGTGGCACGCTGATCCGCGCTGCTATCACCGGGTGAAATCTTTTGCCGCCGTTCGACTTCGTATTGATTGGCGAGGTAAATCAGTACGCCAAAATAAAAGCTCAGGAAAAGATACGTAATGTCCATAGAGTAGGTTGTATCCTGGGTTGCAAGTGCCCTCTCTATGATAACACAATCCATCATTGACCGAGAAAGATACCCATGCTAAAATCCCTTTAACCAAACGGGGAGGGATGGCCGAGCGGTTTAAGGCGCTGGTCTTGAAAACCTGTGTATCCTCCGGGGTACCGTGGGTTCGAATCCCACTCCCTCCGCCTGGTAAGACCACGTTCCCAATGGGGGGGTGCCAGAGTGGTCGAATGGGGCCGCCTGCTAAGCGGTTACGAAGTGTGTCATAATATATGTTTAAATAATGAACATATATTATGACCTTTTTATTTGAGACACTAGGACAATGATGAATTTTCCTTCGTCGTCATTCACTCCCCATTTCTAGAAAATAGCCAGATCGTAACACTATTCCGACTACATTTTCCCCTTCAACGTAGACCTCTTCAATAATGGTTTGAATCAAATCATGTTGTAGAAGTCTGTCTTTATTTGTCTTTTGCCAGTAATCCGCAAAATTATCCAGCATATCGGCGGCTTGTTCTAATTGGTTTGTTGGGATAGGAGTTAAATTGTCCAATTCCTGCTGCAAGCGTAAACGTTGTTCCAGATACTCACTCTGATTGCTGATGAACCCATTGTCAAAGCGAAAGTCCATTCGCTCGATAATGTCACGTATTTCGGTCATGCGCTGCTCTAACTGCTGATTGCTGATGACCTGACCGACTGACTGAAGTATATGTTCACGCCACTCCTTTGACAGTCGCATAGCGTGTAAAGCGTCAATGACTTGTCTTTCGATAATTTTTGCATTCACACGCTTTTGTGGACAGTTCAATCCAAACTCATTAGCGGTACATCGATAATATAAAATCGGTCTCCCATGCATGTCGTCGCCAATTGATAGGGATGCCATTTTGCCATAAGCCTTGTTCCCTCTTGTATCAGGTTTGTTTTGCATACATGACCAGCAATAAAAGATTCCATTCAAAAGGTAGATATGATGTTTGGGGTAGTAGCCATGCACCCGTACTCTGTGTTTTCGTATCTCCTGACATCGCTCAAATAATTCCTGTGGAATGAACGCCTCATGCTGTCCCTTAATCCACTCCACTGGCTCATGCGTAGATCGGTGCCCATCACTTTTAATAACGTGCTGCGAATAGCGCACATACCCCGTATAGGTTTTGTTTTGCAGCATGTCACGCACCGTAGCCGTTGAGAACAAGCGTCCCTGTGTGGTGCGGTATCCCCGCTCGTTCAGTTCACGCGCCACATCATTATCGCTATACTGCCCCGTGTCGTATAACTCGTAGCTCAACAGCAGGCCGGGGTAGGTGTCGGGATGACGAATCAATACACCGCGCTCATCCTTCATTGTGCCGAAGGGCGCGACACTGTTATGCAAACCCTGTAGAGCACGTTCCCGTTTGCCTTTCTTGAGTTCCTGGCTCAGGTTCAGGCTGTACCATTCCGCCACACATTCCATCAGCCCTTCAACCAGTGCGCCCATCGCGCCGTCATGTTCGGAAGGCTCGGTAGCCGATAAGACCAGAATCCCCAGATCGCGCCGCAGCAGGCTCTTAACGGCGATGGCATCCATCCGGTTGCGGTTCAGGCGGTCAAACTTGGCGACCACCAGCGCATCAAAGCGTTTGTTCCGCGCATCCTGCCGCATCCGCATAAAGTCGTTCCGGTTGTTCATCGTGCGCCCGGACTCGGCCTCGTCGATGTAGGTTTCGACCAGTTTACCTTTTTGCCGCTCGATGTACGCTTCAATAATCCGCTTCTGCGCGTCGAACGTGTACGTATCGGCCTGCTCCTCGTGACTGTAACGAATGTAAGCTGCATATCTCATGATCTACCCTTTTTGAAACAAAAATCGTCAACCACCGAAAGGGCAGTTGACGACTCGAAAGGGCAGCAGTTACCATGATGCCTTAGTCGTCCATGCTGCTAGTTCCAGCGTGGTTGATTAGCTCTCGGCGGGTGCTTCCAACACCTGCCGGGGGCGCTTTATACGTTACCACCGACTATAAACCCCCAGGACTCTCGCTGTCAACAAACGTACATTTTTTGTAACGCGCACTGTCTAGGTTAAGATATTCGAACTTGTGTTCTGGGTGATTTGTCGCTAAAATGAAATGGCAGTATCGTATTAAACGGTGAATACTGTTTTAAGATGGCTTTTCGACTTAAATCACTTTACTTCTTTGCTTGGATTTTGCGGTGCTGCGGTTTATCTTCTTTTGCAGCAAAGATTGCAGCGGCAAAAATGGTCGCCGCCGCCGCGAAACCATTTTCTAACTTGGCTATTGGGTGGCTGCCGTATAGAAATTGAAGGAGAGCGAAGATCGATTTGTGATAACTGGATTTGGAACTACCTTTCGCCAACGCCGCCAACATCGCCATCCGCCATAAACTTTCCCTCAATTCGGATTGCACCAGGGGAACACCAGCGCCAATGAGTCCGCCATTCACAAACTCCGCATCGAACACTGCGTAGGCTTTCCGGTGGGTAAACGTCAGCCGGGAACGCATCTCGCCGCGTTACATCCTCCGTACTCATGCTATAACGGACTATAATGAGCGCGAAGGAGTGTGATACATGAAACGATTATTGTCTCTATTTCTCATGGTTATGGTTTTATCCGTTGTCGTTCCGGTCAGCGCCCAGACGACCAACTTGCTGCAAAATCCCGGCTTCGATAGCGAAAGCTTCTCGTTTATCAGCGCCGATTCGCTTGACCCGAATACGACCTACAATGCCCCTGCTGGATGGTGGGGTGGCATCGTCTTTTCGCCGCACGATGCTTTCTGGATGAACGTACATCCCAATGGTTTTCCGCACAGCGGTGGCCTCAAGCGCTCTGGGATTTTCTCCTACAACATGGCACGTGGCGGGGCAACCTTTACCGCCTATCTCTACCAGCAGGTCAGCGCAGCGCCTAATACCGATGTGCAGGGTGGCGCGTGGGCATTCCTCGAAAATTATACTGATGGTCGCGCGCGTGTTGGTATTGACCCAACGGGCGGAACTGATCCTTTCAGTGGAAATGTCGTCTGGTCGTCTTTCGCCGGCGGGTTGTTCCAGTGGAATTACATGAGCGTGAATGCTCATGTTTCTAAGGGCGGTGTGGCGACACTCTTCTTATATGCCACCCAGAATCAGCCCTCGAACCCCAACGGTGTCTACTGGGACGAAGCCTTCCTGAACGGCATCCCCGGTCAAAGCCCGGTCAACACCAGCACCACCTCAGCACCAGCGCCTACAACGCAGGTGGTTTCATCGGTTGTCCGGCTGAATGTACGCAGTGGCGCGGGTACGAATTTCAGCGTTTTAGGCAAAATGAACCCCGGTGAAACTTTCGCGGTGCTGGATGCCTCCGGCGATTGGGTGAAAATCGACTTTAATGGTCAGGTGGGCTATGTTTCAGCTCGATTTGTGAACATCGCTCAGGGGCAGCCGACTGGCGGCGTGGCGGTGGCTCCGACGGATGCGCTGGATTTCACGCTGACCTATTCGCTGCGCTTGCGTAGTGCGCCTACAACCGATTCCGATACGCTGGATCGGATCCCATTCAAAGCGACAATTCAAGCCATCGGGCGCAGCAGCGACAACACCTGGTTGCTAGTCGTTTTTAACGGTCAAACGGGATGGGTTGCCGCACGCTACGGGCGCTTGAGTGACAATATCAATCGCTTGCCAGTGCGTTAAGCATGAAAGAAACGATGGGGTAGAGCGCATATCTACCCCATATTAGTTTTCCTTCAGGGCGCGCCTGCCAATAGATGCACCAAAACGGGGTCATCAAAGTGGTAATCGACTTGTGGCAGGTACAGACGCGGAATGATAAATCGCAGGAATTGGGCATAGGCGACGTTGCTGGTGATGTAGTCATCAGCATCGAGCGGCTCATGAATTACGAGCTTGCGTGCTTCGGCTAATTCGCTGTCTGCCAGCGTCATTTCACCGACGAATTGTGCCACGCGGCTGCGCCCCAGATGTACCCAGGCTTCATCACTTGGACTACTGACGAGTGTTTCGGCTCGTGCTAATGTTGTAAGCGCATCATCCCGGTTGTTCTCTGTCAGCGCCAGCAAAACCTGTATCACATCGTTAGCAATAGTTTCTGGCGGGGCATTTTCCTGCCAGAATTGGACAGCCTGTTCGGGTTGATGGTTGTCCAGCAGCAGTACAACCTGTGCTGCCGGGGTCAATTCCAGTGTTTTGCTGGATAATTCGCGCCGGATCGTCAATTGGTCGAGGTCGGGATACAGGCTGGCATCCGGGTATAACTGCAAAATCTGGTCGTATGCCTGATGTGCCGTATCAGTGTCCCCCATCGCTTCGGCATAACGGGCGAGATCGAGATAATACTGCCAGACATTCGAATCAAGCCTGATCGCCTCGTGGATGGCTTGCAGTGCTTCAGCTTGTTCACCAAGCTGCCAGTGTAAGGCTGCTTTATTCGCCCACGCTAATGCATAACCGGGATCAAGCGCGATAAAACGCTCGTAAGCGGATATGGCATCGTGCGCGGCATCTGAATTGCCTTCACTGGCTTGCATACCGAGTAAGAAGGCTTCTTCCATCGTATACAGGCTCAGGTTGGGGTCAGCTTCGAGGACTGGTTGTAAACGCTCAACTCCGCCTTGATAATCATTGGTCGAGACGGCGTAACCCAAAGCATCAACATACTGCCCGTAAATCCCATTGCTCCAAAATCCGGTTACGAATAGTGCAACCCACAATGCGGCGACTCCAATTGGCAGCCCTGAACGCTGCCATCTGGCATTTACTGGTTTGGCTTTAAGAGGGGCGAGCGCCAGAAACAAGCCGATTAATCCGGTTAATGCGATGGCAGGCATCATGGCCGGAATGTCGCCCAACTGATCCCCGGCAAAAGCGACTACCGCGCCAATCGCTCCGGCTAATAGAACCCGTTCGCGTGAAGGCATTTCACGCCAGTTAGTCCGCATCCCGCGCGTCATAACGAATAGAGTGCCCGCCAGTGCAATGAGTCCGATAATACCAAGTTCAGCAGCGATATGTAAAACAGCGTTATGGGCGTGACTGTGCGGCTTATCCGGCTGAATATCGGTCAATCGCACCAGACCGCGCCCGAAGGTGAATAACCCTTGTCCAGTGAGGGGTTTTTCGGCAAAGAGTTCGATTGCCCCAGTGTAAATGTCGCCGCGTAAATCAGCGGTACGGCCTGTCTGCGAGAACGAACGTATGAAAATGAATGCCACGCCCACAGTGACTATCAGTGTCAGAGCTGTGGAGGCAAGTACCGTCGTGCGAATGATACGGGTTTGTTTTCCCCACCACGCCAGAAAGCCACTTTTGGAGAGCAGACCATTTTGGGCAAGTAAGAGTAATATCCACACAGTACCCCCAGCAGCCATTCCGAGCCATGCCGCGCGGGAATAAGTCAGGAACAGCAGGAGCAGGGCGAGCAGGGCATAAATGCCGAGGAAAATTCGCTGGATACGCCGCGCCAGAAATATCCGCGAGAACAAGAAAGGAATCAACACGATGAGAAAGCCGCTCAAAAAATTGGGATTGCCGAAAAGGCTGACCGGACGCGGTATCCCCAGACTCAAACCCTCTCGGAGTGCCAGCACGAACCACGATTGTAGCTGCCAATAGCCAATCGCCAGAATAATAACCCCACTGATGAGCAGCCCATCGACCAATGTGTCGCGTGTGATCAGTCGGTTTGCCAGTGCGTCGTGCAGCACATACCACAGGCCGATATACAGACTCACATACCATAACCCAATCGCGATTCGCCGCGCCGCATCCCAATTAGCGACCAGTGAGACGACGAAGGCGATTGCCCACAGGATAAACACGCCATCCAACGGGGAACGATACCATTTCCAGCCGCTTCGCCAACGGATGAATAACCATACGGCGACCAGAATTGCGGTCAGTGCCAGCGTCATCACACCGATTTCCGGGCTGACGACGCCGTTAAATGTGGCTCCCAGTGAGAGCAGATAAACAAAAAGGGCGACCACTACCGGGCGCACAAGTAATCGTGACACAGCGAATCCTTACTTAGACCCCGCTCATTTTGAGGACTTTCCCAACCGTGCGGACGATGATGTTGAGGTCGAGGAACAGCGATTGATGGCGGATGTAATACAGATCATATTGCAGCTTGATGAGCGCATCTTCATCGGTTGAACCATAGTTATAACGAACCTGTGCCCAACCTGTCAGGCCGGGACGAATCACCAATCGTGTCCTGTAGAAGGGAATTTTCTCGGTCAGGCGTTTGATGTGTTCAGGACGTTCGGGACGCGGCCCTACAATGCTCATATCACCGCGCAGGATATTCAGGATTTGCGGCAGTTCATCCAGCCGTGTTTTCCGCATGAAACGTCCCATCCGTGTGACCCGGGTATCGCCCTGTTGACTGAAGACCGCACCTGTTTCGGCCTCCGCATTGGCCTTCATGGAGCGAAACTTATAGATGCGGAAGGCGCGTCCGTTCAGCCCTGTGCGTTCCTGAGCGTAGAAAATGCTGCCGGGGGAATCCAGTCGAATCAGTAATCCGATAAATGGGAGCAGCAGCGCAAATACAAGCATCCCGATGATCGCCAAAAGCACATCCATCATCCGTTTAAATACTGGATATGGGTTGAATATCGAATTGCCATCAATTGGGAGGACAACCGCCCAATTATTGCTGACATGTTCAACCGGAACCCGTCCGGTAATGCGTTCATAGAGCAAGGGCATCGGTACAATCGCGATACCTTGCTCGTAAGCATCCATCACCCCTTGAAAAGCGTCGGTGCTGAGTTGATGAGTAGACGTGAGAATCAGTTCGCTGATCTGCTCGATTTTTACCAGCCGCAAAAGATCGCTGCCTGTGCCTACCACTGGAACACCGCGCAGGGTTTTGCCTTCGTGACCTGGTTCGGAAATCACGCCGCGAATATCATAGACATCTGCTGCTGAATGCTGAATGATGCTGATGATGGTCTCAGCGGACGAGTCGGTTCCGACAATCAACACACGACGTTTACTGCTGACCCAACCCGACACCGCCGGATTGAGCAGCCGGAACAGCCCAATGATGACGAACGAGGCTACCGCATAATATAAGATGAACAAACGCGGCAGAGCCAGCGGACGAGACAGGAAGAAGACAATCAGATACAGCACCAGCATTTGCAGGTTGATGATGATAAGGCGCAGGAACATGGTTGAACGCCGTGATGCGACGCGCAGGTCGTAGAAGTCGTTGGCAGCGGCGAGAAGCAGCCATACCCCGGTCAGGACGATAAACCAATAGCTGCGCGGCCAGACGAACTCGATAGTGAAGGGATCGCGTGCCACCAATGCCCAGATACGCAGGGCTATCAATACTGCCAGAATGACTGCCAGCATATCGCCTGCCATCAGGAGCAATCGGCGTTCGGAGATACGCAGTTGCAGCCGTCTGCGCTCATTTGATGGAGAGAACAGCATCTTTAGACTCGATCCGGATTCTTCGAGCGAAACAGCACAATTAAAACGAGCAGCGAAACGATACTGACCAGAATGCTGGGTATTAGCCAGCCGGGACGGTAGTTGAACTCTACAACTTTCGATCCCGCCGGAACAAGCACTGAGCGGAAAGCAACATTAGCACGTTGAATCGCCGCTGGCTGACCATCAATTGTGGCTGTCCAGCCGGGATAGTCGCTGTCTGCCAGTACCAACCGGCTCTCACTTTCGGTCTGCACATGGATGACCACACTGCTGCCATTATCTTCCAGACTCAATACCTGCCCCGGTACGTCAGAGAGATTCGAACAGCCCGTCCCACTTCCAACTGGTTGCAGATAGACCTGATGAGCCGGTTCCCAGTCGGGTGACAACACATTCGAACCGGGTAGAATGACATTGTAGCAGGCTGAATTGACGAACCATGCGCGTGTGGCAGGGCGCTCCAGGTTGGTCAATAGTCCGGTTTCAGCATTGTAAATCGCGGATACATCAGCTGCCTGCAACAGTTTGTCCCGCTGATCGGGATTTTTTTCCACCAGATCGATATATTGCGCATAGCCGCCCACCAGAAGTGGATCGAAATTGTTCAGCAGCGGAGTTCGATCCATTAAATTGAGATTGGGTAAATTACTGGCGCGAAATTCAGTGAGATACTGGGTTGCGTTGCGGTAATCATCGAATGTCAGATATTTCCCAAACTCGATACCATCGTTTTCATCTTCTGGTTTGGGCCAGTAAGCGCGTTCTGTACTGCTGTTTTCACTGGTAGAACGGTCATAAAATGAAGCAGTAACACTGGGATTCAGCCCCTGCGCGGCATAGGTCATGTCACCCGCGATGACGAGGATCACGGCGCAGACCCACCAGATACGCCAACGACTGTCTGGCATTTCAGGCTGCGTGAGAGTCAAAACGCCTGCCAGAGCGCCGAGAACCCCGGTTGCAATGACTGCGCGGATGAGAACCTGTACACCTTGCTCATTGGTTGTTTCTGGTGGCAGAAAATTGGGCGCAGCGATAGCCAGCAGTGCCGCTCCGACGCAGGCCGCCGTCGCCAGCCGCGTGCTGAATAACAGCCAATGACCTTTGCCCCACATGCCGGTTCCGATTCCCGCTAACACGCTCAGACCAAATACTGTCCAGATGTGCCAGCGTTCTGGCCCTTGAAACAAACTGAAGGTCGGAATATTCCGGTACAGGAAGGGGAAAATCGGCGTATTTTTGCCGAGCGCGAACACAAAAGCGATGACCACGATGATCAGCCAGAAAGGAACAGTGGCGAAATAATCCGGACGTTCCTTACGACGAATTTTGCCCCACGCCCATGTGATAATGGCGGTTAAGGCTGAAATCAGCGGAATCAGGCCGATATAGACCGCGTCTTCGAAGAATGCCCCTTTGGTGGCGTAACTCCCATCGCCGGGGTTGCCGAAGAAATTGGGCGAAATGAGATTTAAGGTGCGCAGAGGAGCGTAACTGTAGTTCATAGCGAAATCGTAATCCACGCCGCCTGAGCGCTGCGATTGAAGCAGCAGTTCAGCAGTAGGCACGAGCTGCGCTGTCGCGATTCCTGCTCCGAGGATAAGCCCCAGAATCAGCACGCTCAATCGTTTCCACTGAACCGGACGATGGGTCGCGCACCACCATGCGGAAAATGCGCCCGCCAGCAGCATACCGTACCAGGTGATTTGTGCATGTCCCGCCAGTAGCTGTAAGGCCGCAAATAATGCCAACCAGGCCACATCGTGCCGCCGCAATTGTGTAAGCACCCCTAAAGCTGCCCATAATATCCAGGGAATCCATACGGCTGCGGCGATCATCGGATAGGTGCCGAGCCGCGCCACCAGATAACTGGTCATCCCGAAGGCCAGTGTACTAACCCCGCGTCCAAATTGAGGTAAACCCAACTTCCCGGTGAACATCCACATGCCCCAACCGCCAATGAACAGATGAAGAACGGCAGTTACACTCATCGACCACGCCAGCGGCAGAATCAGGCCAAACCAGTTAAGTGGATACAGCAGCGCGGATTGATAATTCGCTAAGAGAGGTGCGCCTGCGCCGTTATAGGGATTCCATAATGGAAGCTGTCCATGACGCAGCAAATCAAAAGCATATTCGCGCCAGGGGTAAAACTGAAGTGCGGGCAGTCCCCAGAAGAAAACTTCGCCTGTGAGGAGTCGATAAAATGTAACTAGTGATGCCCCGGCGAGGATGAAAAGTGGAAAGTAGCGTCTGACCATGCGAAAGTTAGCCTTTAGCGATGCCTTATGCGCAGCAGGATGAACCAACCTAAAACTATAATCCATCCTATACCGGAAATGAAGGTCATGAGAATCGTGGTTTGGTTAAATTGTTGTACGGTGGCCTGATCGGGCAGACCCGGCCAAGCAGCAGGCCAGTCAGGGATTGTCGTTGGAAATGAACGCGCCACATAATCCAGATTTTTATAGATGTAAACGCCGTTGACTGTATCGACCAACTCAAGTCTATCGTTTTCCAGTGCATGACCAGAAACGACATGGCTGACGTGCCACTGTGCCAGAATGTCGGTGTGGATAATTGCATTGGGGTTGGCCTGAGCAGCATCGGCTTCATCTTCAATACCCTCTAATGGTGGCACAACTGGATTGTATTGCGTATGAGGGATGCCGCTGCCCTGTGATACTGCATCAACAATGCCCGCGAGTTGGAAGGGGTCAACACCGCCAAAGAGACGCAGATGATAGACTTCGGCTACCTGTGGTTCGAGGCTGTAAGTTGGTGAGTAGATGGTGTCCGGGTTTTCAGCAGTCAGCCGTTCGGCTAATGGCCGATAAGGATCGAGCCACATATCCGTGCCGCGCCATTGTGCTGATTGATAGCCGACTATACCAAGATCAAGCAGCGTGAATATCAATATCAGGATGAAAACCCGCTGAGCGCCGAGGCGTTTATTGAGCGCGGCGATGAGTATACCGCCTAACGCGAGGCTGATAATGACACCCGCGCCGGATGCGACCTTCAGTACCACGACTCCGAACAGCGCAACCAGTATCGCAATCAGGGTCGAAACCGCGACCAGCAGATTCAAGCGCTTCAAATAGGGGATAACAGCGCCATTCTCAATGGTATTGAGCAGCCATTGCAGACCGTATCCGGCAAGGAGTGGCACGAATAAAGTCAGGATAAGCCATGCTTTAGTTGGAACACGAAACCACAGCAGCGTGGGAATAATCCGCACAATAATCGGCCAGAGGAAGCCATTTAACCCCAATGAGTACAGAGTGATAATGACAAATACGATGAACGCGATTATTTTCCGGCGGCGCGTAGCAGCCAGTATTCCCAATACAGTCAATGCCAGTACGGGTAAGCCTAGATAGATTTGTGTCTCAACATTCTGCTGGGCAGGCAGCATCAGGCTGACCAACTGTATAGGCTCAAGTGAATAAGTGCCTGCATCCTGTGGGGTCAGACTGGCGCGTGTCAGATAAGGCTGCCAGAGGAACAGCGGAATCAGCAGCGAGAGCGTCAGCAGCACAAAAACCGGGAGGCTCGTTAATGATTTATAGACTTCCCGCAGGCTGTTGCTTTGATAAAAGCAGTACACCCCGTAAATGCCTGCCGTCAGAAAGGCGAATAGACTGGTGCGGGTATCTGCCAGAAAAAGCAGCGCTGCCACTACGCCAATTTGGAGAAATGCCATCCACTTTGGTTGGTCGGCTGATCTTTTGACAGTCCACATCAGCCAGGGCCACCATGCCAGCGCATACAGCATGTCAAAATGCCCCGCACCTGTACGTCCGATGAGTTGCGGCGCGAAAGTGTAAGCCGCCGCGCTCAAAATAATCGCTTCCTGCCGCAGTCCTAACGATTTCACCCACTGCCACATGCCGCTTCCGGCAATCAGCAGGTGAATCACAATCATAATGTTCAGGTGAAGAGTCGGCGGGAAAATGACTGCGAACCATTGCAGGGGGTAAGCCGTTTTGTTCAGTGGATTCGCGGCAAAGGGCTGTCCCGCCAAAATCGTATCGCGCCAGACCGGAAACTCATGACGTTCCAGAATGGAATCGCGCAAAAAAAGTGCATTAGGCCAGTGCGCTGTAATCGAGTCGGAATACCGCGCCTGAGCATTCGAATAGGGCATTGTGTCAGGCCGCATCCCCGCCAGCAGCAGGAATAATGCCCCGAACCCAATCAGCAGCAGTTTAAGGCGCATAGATGGTGACAGCGCCGTAACTAAATACGGGTGTGAGCGAATCCAGACAATTGGTATGCCCTAGCTTTTCTTCCTCTGGGCCAAAAACAACGTACCGCACATCATATTCAGTCAGCAAAGCCTTACAGTCTGCCTCGTTTTCACCGGTATACCAGTCAACAACCTGCTGTTCTTTATAGTCAGCATTCAGCGTTTCGTAAGGATGACCATAAACCACTCGTGAACCCGACCATCCCGGAATCCAGGTGCTGACTACATCTGATGCGAGTACAACATCGGTTGTGACGGTATTCTGCTTGAGCCATTGGAAGGTGATGGCATAATCTTTTGGCAAAAATGGCCCAATAGGAACATTTTCATCGTTTATGGGAATATTGCTCAGGAGCGGGAAAATGTAGCTGATGGTCATGATGGGGACAACCGCTACCAGCAGGCGATATCGCCATGCTCGACTAATCCGATGAAACCAGAAATTCTCCAATGCGCGGGTTGCGAAATAGGCAATGGGAATCATCAGGCCAACAGCGAATCGGCGTTGAATCGAGGTCGGCAAGTACACCACGATAATGATCGCGATGAGCCATATGAGGACAAACTGATCCCCATCCTGTTCGAATTGACGTAATGCGCGATATATTCCCGGCAGTGCGATTAACAGGGGAACGCCAATACCCAGGATCATAATGATAGGAGAAGGGGCGGGTGTAGAATTTTGACTTGCCCACATTGCCGCAGCCGGGTTATAGGTGACCAATGCCATGTAATAAGCCGCTAGGGGCAATGATGGTAAAGCCAGAACTAACCACCAGCGCAGCTCCCGCATGGTGAAGTGCTTAATGCGGAACCAATGGATAACAACATACAGGCCGACGGCGATGATGAGTGGCACGAGGGATTGTGGATAAAGTAAGGATAGTGCGAAACTCAGCACCCCGATCAATAGACCCCCATTTTTAAAATCCGGATCATTTTTCAGGCCGGGTTGGAAAGTGCCAACCAGCACGCTGATGATGAGGGCGATGCAAGCAATCGTTAAGGGAAAGTGTATATTGACCAGACTGCTGAAAAACGGAAAAATTTCAGGTATTGATAAGTCGGGAAACGTAGGATCGCCCATCAGGGGAGCAAAGAACCACCCTAATCCGGAACCTACAGATACCAGCAGGAAAAATATACGACGCGAACGCAGCTTGTGCGGCCAAATGGTTGCGCCTAGATAATAAAGCGCCATATACATCATCAGTGAAGCAATTACCCGCGCGACATGATACAGCGCGATAGGAGATATATTGATGATTCGCGCCACATGACCCAATGCTGCATAAATTGTGCTGTATAGAATTGCATTGTGATTTTCGGAGGTGTGTTGAAAATGAATTAACCAACTGCCGTCAACCCCTTGCATCATTTTTGCCAGATAGGTTGCGCCATCCAGATAATTATTCAGGATACCCATGAACTGCCATTGGCTGTTGGTCACGCCGCTTACGGCGACCCATAGGAAGGGTACAAATGCCACTAGGAGTAATATCCCACTGAACAAAATGACCCAGCGCCACTCAGCCGGTGTAATATGAACTTCGTCCCTGGAAGGTTGCATTCAATCCGCCTTTACTGCATTTAGCGGGCTTTCCCTAACCACGTTATACTTTAAAGAGTAGCGTAAAGGATGACGATCTTTCGTTAAGGCTATCCGTAGCCCATTGTACACTGAGTTATCGGGCACGCCACCAAAAGGCTTTACATGACACAGGCTGAAATATTATATCGTCTTCAAGGAATAGAGCTGAATATACTTCAATCGCAGAAGCGTTTGACCGAAATCGCCGCTGCCTTGGCGGATAATCAGGCGGTGGTCGCCGCCCAGGCTCAATTAACCACAGCGCAGAAAATTTTAACCCCTTTGCAAACTAAAGTACGTAACCTCGAATTGGAAATCCAGTCCAACACCGACAAAATCAAACAGACTGACGAAACGCTTTACAGTGGGCGTGTGCGTAATCCTAAAGAATTACAGGATATGCAGCAGGAGATACAATCGCTGAAAGGGCGTAACAGTGAATTAGAAGATTCGCTTCTGGAAGTGATGCTGCTGGCTGAAAGCGCCGAAGCGGACGTGGCGCAGTGTCAGGCCAATCTGGATGAAGCACGCCGCGCTGGCGAGGCGGATCATCAGCATTTGATCGAAGAACAAAATCATTTGAAAGCCGAGCTTGTTACGCAGCGGCAAAAGCGCGAACATATATTGCCTGAAATAGCCGCCGATTTTCTGCAAAGTTATAACGCATTGAAACCGCGTAAGAATAACCAACCCGTTGCTCTGCTGCTGAACGATAGCTGCTCATTTTGCCGTGTCGAACAGGAAATGAGTATTATTGCTGAGGTGCGCAAAGGGCAAAAATTAATCACCTGCTCAAGCTGTGGGCGCATCCTCGCGCACGGCACCGGATAGATTTGGAGGGGATGGCATGGGCTTCGATTTTGAGAATTTTGGAATCGGTCTGCTGGTGGGGTGGGGTACGGCGTATGGGGTGTATCGTGCCCGTCACTTAATTCGTGGTGCGGTTGATTCTGTAACGCAGCAGGCCACCAGTGCCCAGAATTATGCCACGCAAACAGCAGATAGACGCTACATCAACGACCTGGTACGCCTGATTGAAGCCAATCATATGGCGGGTAAGTCTCTCAATTTGAGTGATATTCTGGTAGAACCTCGTTTTGTCCCAGCCCCACCACTTTCAGCTCCCGTGGAGGAAGATGATTTTCAGAGTGTTTTTCAGGTTGTACCGGTCATTCCCGATCATCCCTATCTCCTTGCGCCTTACAATGTTGAAACCTTTTCCATTCAGGAATTAAGCAGTGGTACACGAGCTTTAGCGGTTCTGGGGAATCCCGGCAGTGGCAGGACAACCGCTTTGCTGGCGATTGCCTTATATGCGCTTGGACAGATTCAATTTACGCCCCCTATTGATAAGGTGCAGCAGCGGCTGGATGCCGAAGAAGCCGCGCTGGAAGAAAAGCAGCGCGCGGTCCGCATTAAGGATCGTGTCGTGCTGGAACAGCGGGCGAAAGAACAGCTTGCTAAAGAGCAGGGCGGCAGCTTTGATATTGATGCCGATGGACAGGCCGGTGGTAGTTCACAATTTAATCGGATGATGCCGGTTTACATTCATTTGGCAGAACTCAGCGCGCGTGATGGCGAATTCGGCGCGGAAGTAGACCCCGCTGAACCGTTGGTACGGGCGGTTCAGCGCCAATTGGGACGAATTGCCTCCAGCACCATTCCGGAAAACTTATATAAACGCCTCAAGCGCGGTCAGGTTTTGATGCTGGTGGATGGTTACGATGATTTGCCCGATAGTGAGCGATCACGTCAGGCGGCATGGCTGGAAGCCCTGATGTCAACCTACCCGGACAATTTCTATATTGTCACTGGGCCTGCGCTGGGCTACGGCTTACTGACCCGTCGCCTGGGCTTAACACCACTGTTCCTGCGTCCCTGGTCAGATCGTGATATGGAGCAGGCGGCGGATAAGTGGGCGGATGCCTGGACGAAAATGGGCGCGAAACGCCGTTTGAAAAGTGCGCGACCCGCTGCCGAGGTTATACAGCGCGTCAAAACCAACAATCGAGCCATTTCGCCGCTGGATATGACGCTTAAAATTTGGGCGAATTATGCTGACGATTCCGAAGTCGCGGGGTCTGAAGGCTGGATTCGCGCTTACCTGACACGTCATTTACCCGCCGATCAATCGTTAGGGCTTTTACTGCCTCAATTGACACAGGCGGCGGTTTTGCAATTGGAAGAAGGATACATCACCGAGGTGAAACTAACTGCACAGATTTCCGGTTTGCCTGTGGCTGATGAACCGTCGTTAGACGAAAGTACAGACGGTAAAAAAGGGAAAGCGCCCAGGAAAGAGGAAACCGCGCAAGGAAAATTCATCGCGATGCTGTATCGCGCCGGATTGCTCATCCGCTATTTTGGTGGACGTTATCAGTTCCGCCATATTTTCCTCACGCACTATCTTGCGAGCTTGACGCTCAAAGATGCTCCAGCGGAACAGTTTGCCAGCAAGGCCGCGAAACCTGCTTGGAACGCCGTTCTGAATTATGCGGTGCTGCATACTGCCGTGGATGATGTCGTGCGTATTCGCTTGAATGCCCCGGCGGATATGCTTTATGTCGGTGTGTTGGAGATGGCGAGTTGGCTGCCGTCTGCGCCTTCTGACGCAGCCTGGCGCACACCCTTGCTGCGATATATCGCTAATTTATTCCTTTCGCCCAGCCAATACCCGTTGGTGCGTGAACGGGCTGCTGCTGCACTGGTAGCGACCCGCGACCCCAGTGTGCTGAATGTTTTCCGTCAGGCTGCTCGCAGCCCCAATCCGCATTTACGGCGCTTGTCCTGTCTTGGAATGGGCGCATTTGGCGATGCCGATTCCATCAATGACCTGATGATTTCATTGAAAGATGCTGATGAGAATGTCCAGATTGCGGCAGCTTTGGGTTTAAGCGCGGTAGGGAATGAAACCGCGCTGATGGGATTGGTCGAGGCCTTTACTGAAGGCTCGGAACGGCTGCGACAGGCCATTGCGGAAACCTTTGCAGACATGCCTGACGAAGGTTATCCAGTGCTGTACGACGCTATTCAGGATGAAGAAATGCTGCTGCGTCGCGCCGCTGTCTTTGGTTTGAAGCGGGTGAAATCGACCTGGGCAGTCATTTCGATTTATCGTGCTTTTTTGGAAGATCAGCAGTGGTATGTGCGTTCGGCTGCACAGTTGGCTTTCCAGGAATTACAGCACGGAACGGATCGTGCGCCGCGTTCTTATCCCCCGGTGGAAGGGATTACCTGGCTGACCGATTGGGCAGGGCGACGCGGCGAAAATGTGCCGCCCGGAGAAGGCGCTAATGTGGTTTTGCTAAAAGCCTTGCAAAATGGCGAACCCAATATTCGTGTCTTCGCGGCATCCAATTTGGGACAGCTTGGGATTGCGTCCACCACACGCGCATTATACGGCGCATTGCATGACAAACAGGCGGAGGTACGTGAAGCGGCGCATCGTGCGCTGGCTGATCTGGAACTTCAAATCGGTAAACCGCTGCCTTCGCCGGTCTAGCTGCTGGGTTCTTCTGGAAGATGCTCATTTGCCGCATCACAGGGCAGAGCGCGGTCAAAATCGGTATGGAAGATATACTGCTTGTCGCCAGCTTCCAGCAGGATTCGGTAGCCATCTATCAAAACCTGTGTGTAGGCTACGCCCGGAAGTGGACAGCCAAGGCTGCTGTCTGTCCAACTGTAAGGTTTAATCTCGACGACCTGAATGCGCCGTACTGGTAAATTCAGGTCTTGCGCGACCCGCCGCTGCGCAAGGGCAATCAGATCATTAGCAACCGGATCATCCAGATTTGGATTTCCGTCGGGGGATACAGAAGGGGTGAGTTCGGGTGTGTTTTCTGGCGTGACCAGATCGCCAGCGCGTGGTAAACCCGCCGATGTCGCCGTAGGTGGAATCGGGGAAGGAACCGCCGTGTCCGTCGCCGGAATTAAAGTCTGCGTCGGCTCGGCGGTTGATGTTTCAGTTGATGTGCAGGCAGGCAACAAAATGGCAAAGCCGAGCATCACCAACAGCAGCCTGAGGAATTGCAAAACCGCCTTACTCCCCTGGAGCGAGGGTGCCGAATTTGGCCTCCACATCGCTGGTTGTAATGCCTTCCACGCTGATCATTTTCTCGCGGCCATTGGCACCCGCCACGATTTCAATACGATTTTTCGGAACGCCCAGCTTGTCTGCCAGCAAGGTAATAAGTTCCTGATTGGCGGCAGGGTCTCCGGCAGGGGATGAAACCAGACGCACTTTAAGTGTTCCGTCCTCCTGCGTTCCGACTACTTCTGCCTCTGCTGCGCGTGTAATGACACGCACCGCAAAAGCAGCCCCACCTCTGGCATCTGTAATCTCATATTTCCGGTTTTGCGACATGTTGTAACCTCGCGTTGATACTCTACAATCTATTCTATCGCAGAAAGACCTCTCATAATCCTTAAAAGAGGTCTTTTGAAGTAATTTCAAGTTACTACTGTACTGCGAAAGCGCTGGTTACGCCATTATCTCAGAACTGCGGGTAAAACAGTCGCCAAAACCTGGATAATCAGAAATGCGATGAGTGGACTCAGGTCGAACATCCCGTTCGGCGGCAGCATATCGCGGATAGGTTTCAATACCGGCTCGGTGATGTCGTACAGGAATTGGATGATTGGGTTACTACGATCTACGTTCGGGAACCAGCTTAACAGCACCCGTGCGAGCAGAATGAATTCAAATATGCGTAGAATCAGGAAAATGATTTGACTGATAGCGCTCACTTCGTTGTTACCTCGTTTCTGTGACGTTCGCCAAAAATGGCACGACCAATCCGCACCAGGGTCGCACCTTCTTCAATCGCAATTGGATAATCATCGGTCATGCCCATACTCAGGTCGGGCATCGGATAATGCAGAGAATCGACCAGCGCAGATTGCAGCGCCGCCAGCGAAGCAAAAATCGGACGGGTTTGTTCCATATCTTCTACTATCGGAGCCATTGTCATTAATCCGCGTACATTCAGCTCTGGCAGCGCCAGAATTTGTTCGATTTCATGCCATAGATTATCGCGTACTGCCTTATCCTGCTGCCAGTTAGCTGCCTGTAGGCCATCCTTGGCTGCTTCGCCGGATACATTAACTTCCAACAGCACATCCAGCCTTTTACCTTGTTCGACGGCTGCCGCAAGTTTTGTCGCCAGTTTCAGGTTATCCACTGAGTGTACACACTGAAATAACGGCGGTATGGCTTTCGCTTTCCGGCTCTGGATATGCCCGATCATATGCCAGGTCACTGGTTGGGTGACATGGGCATTCACCGCTGGAATCTTGCTTTCAGACTCTTCTACGCGATTTTCACCGAAATGTTGCAGACCTGCCGCAATGGCTTCTAATACGGCATCCGCCGGGTGTGTTTTACTGACTGCCACCAGTGTTACCGCCTCTGGTTTTCGTCCTGCCCGCGCACATGCGGTTTCAATCTGTCGGCGCACGTCCTGAATATTTTCCACTATGGTCATAGAGATAACACCACTCCGAATCGTCCGGTACGACCTTTTTCCGCCCGATGTGAGAAAAACTCATCTGTTTGCCCGGCTGTACAAATCCCAGCCGTTTCGATTTGCTCCACACCCGCGCGCTCCAGATCAAGCTGGTTCGCTGCCCACAAATCCAGATAACTACTTCCATCAGCAGCGTCATGCCGTACTAACCCATCAACACTCCCAAAATAATCTTGTACGGCTTTGACGACTTCGGCTCCAACCTGATAGCGTTCCGGGCCGATGCTGGGGCCGATGCACGCCTGAATGTTATACGGTTTGCAGCCATACGTTTGCACCATTGCCTCGATTGTTTTAGCGCCAATGCCCTGTACTGTTCCCCGCCAGCCAGCGTGCGATAGGCCGATTACCCCTTGTGTCGGGTCGAAGAACAACAGCGGAGTACAGTCGGCATAGCGCATCACCAGCGGCGTATTCGGAACATCCGTTATCATGCCATCGGCTTTCGCCAGCCAGCGGCGTTCCTCCAATGGGCCATTTGCAACAACCACTTCCGCGCTGTGAACCAGCCATACGGTGCAGGCGCGCTCCCCATTGACCGCAAGGGTCTGGTAAATTAGGTCGTGATTGTGTTTGACCGCTTCGGGGTTATCCCCTACGGTTCCGCCTAGATTCAACGAATCCCAGGGAGCCACACTCGCGCCGCCTTTCCGGGTGAATACCCCGTGTCGCAGCCCAGGCCACATATCAAAACGATAATAGACTATTTCACCGCAGCTAATCTTCTGCAACCAGTGACCTCGTTTCTCTGAGATGGGGTTCTGCGAAAACCAAACTTTATCTTACAGGCTATGGTTGTAAAAATCATGTGTGTTTTAAAAATCTGTTTTTCCCTTACTTTTTGCGGAAGCCTTTCTTGCGGTTGAAAACATTTTGGGTGTATACTGCGAACAATTACGTTCATTGAAGATAATTTGATTGTTATAGGCAATTTTATTGTGTTTACGTATTCCGTCACTCACAGCAGTGCATATATTTAGGACTGAGGACTTCCAATGAATAGTCGCGATGAATATCGCACACCACCGCACAAAATTTCAGTATTAATAGTAGACGATCATCCTTTGTTCCGAGATGGATTGCAGCAGGCTCTCGCTTTAGAAAATGATATTGCTGTAATAGGTCAAAGCGAGGATGGTGAGGACGGTTTGAGAGCTGCCCGTCAGCTTCAGCCTGAAGTTGTTCTGCTGGATATTAACCTCCCCGGAATGAATGGTCTTCAGGTTGCACGACAGTTGAAGACTGAACGCTCGAATGTAGGAGTAATTGTCCTTACGGCTTATCACGACGACGAACAGGTTCTACACGCTATGCGTGCCGGAGCCGCCGCCTATTGTTCGAAGGATATATTGCCCGATGATCTCATTGAAATCATCCGCGATGTGGCAGGTGGTCAATTTGTTGTCAATGGTGAGCGCCTGGATGAACGCCAGTTACAGGAGTGGATTCAATCCAGTGTTGAAACCATGAGCGGCCCCTACATTGTGGATGCTGAAGAACATTATATTCCCCTCAGCCCCCGCGAAATGGAAATTCTGCAATTTGTTACCAATGGACTGAGCAATAAGGAAATTGCCGTAAAGCTGCGTATCAGCCAGCAAACGGTCAAAAATCATATGACCTCTATTCTCAAAAAACTGAATGTTGAGGATCGTACACAAGCCGCCGTTAATGCTATTCGTCGTGGATGGGTGCGCATCCAGGACAATAACAATTCCTAGGGTGTAAAAAACTATGGATAGAGACATCGTTGACCCCAAAGCTCAAATGATCGAAACCATCACGCAGGAGATGAAACGGATCAAAGATAAGCTGGTTGAGATCAAAGGTCAGATCGATCAAACACAATTGGTTGTGGATCGTGAACAGCAGCGTAATGCTGACATCGCCACTGAACTGCGGACTATTCAGGACAATATCGAAACAGTGCCGCGTCAGGATATTCGCACGAAGTACGATGAGGCCATTGATGCCCGTTTCCGCCTCACAACCATGCGCGGTCAACTGGAAAAATTCCAGGCCAACCGCGATCAACTGGAAAAAGAGCAGACTCTTCTTTCCGGCCTTATGGGCAAACTACAGGGCGTAGATGTATTGGCGAGTGGGGAAGATGCGCCTACCTCTGCTGCGCCCAAGGCTGCGCTCAACATCGTTCGTATTGTGCAGGCACAGGAAGAAGAAAAACTGCGCCTTGCCCGGCTGATGCACGATGGCCCCGCGCAATCACTGACCAATTTCATTCTGCAAACCGAAATCTGCCAGCGCCTTTTTGACCGTGACCCTGCCCGTGCTGCCGACGAACTGAACAACCTCAAAACGACAGCCAGTGTCACCTTCCAGAAAGTGCGCGATTTTATTTTCGATCTGCGTCCCATGATGCTCGATGACCTGGGTGTCGTGCCGACGGTGAGGCGTTACGTTGATTCGTTTAAAGAGAAGAACGATATTGAAACGAAATTGGAACTTCTCGGCGAAGAACGCCGCCTGGAATCCCATCGTGAAGTCATGTTGTTTCGCGGGATTCAGGACTTGATGGGACATTCGCGGGATTATGCAGGCGCTACTCAATTATTTGTTCGTCTGGATATGTCGAGTGAGTTAATTAAGGTCGATATTGAAGACAACGGACGTGGTTTTGACGCGGAGGTTGCCTTTACGGGTGATGATAAACACCTGGAACCTCGGCAGCAGGGGATTCTCACCCTGAAAGAGAAATTTGAGCTGGTAGGGGGTTCACTGGTGGTCAACAGCAGTGAAACTGAAGGTACCAATATTCATCTGGAACTGCCTGCCAGCGATGATGCCGATGATTTTTGAGTTGAGTAAGGAATAGGTTTGTTAAGCCATTCGGCCTATTTGACAGCTATTGCTATTCGACTACACTAGGATAATGTCTCGGTTCACACTTACTCTTTTGCGCAGCAGGGGATTTCGCTGCGCAAATAAGCACCGAAAGACCTGACGGAGGTACTCATGCGTGGACGCTTGCTGATTCTTGTTGGTTTAATAATTCTCTTGGTCGTGATTGCTGTTGTGGTGATCAGTGGTGGTCTCCTGAATTCGCCCGCGCCTGTGGATACCACCCAGGTGGCGGATGTAAATGGATTGCAGGCGACAAATGAACCCGCCCTGCCAACCCCGACACCGACCCCATTGGTGAAGATCGTTCAGGCGCTGCAAAACCTGAATCGTGGCTATATCTTCCCATCTACCATTGAAGAGCTTCTTCAGCAGGGTGTTGCCGATTACACCTTGTGGCCGTTAGACGCTCAACCTTTTGGCGCGATTACCGAGGAAAACGGTGGGTTGGAATTTCTGCTTGGGAAAGTCGCCCGAACCGACATCTTCCGCGAACAGCCTATTCTGACCAATCTACTGGTTGAAAATCTTACTGAGATCGCGAAAATCGGTTCCGATGCGGCTGCTGTGCTGCCGCCGGATCGTGTCGCGGTATCCTTCCCGATTGACCGTATCACCAGTGTGGCCTATGCCGTTGCCGATGGTGACCATGTTGACATCATCATTTCGATGTTGTTTGTCGATGTGGATCTGGCTTTCCAGACACTGGTTCCGAATACCATCACCTTGTTTAGCAAGGATGGTGAAAAACTGGAACTTTTGAATACGCTGTCGGGTCGTCCGGATCAGACTGCATTTGGGCCGGCCATCATTGGCCCCTCTGAACAACAGCGCCCGCGTCTGGTGACACAGCGTACCATTCAGGACGCAATCGTCATTCACGTAGGTGATTTCCCGGCTGATGGTCACTTCATTGGTCAACAGCCCACTCCCACACCAGTTCCTCAGGATACCAGTGGAGAAGGTGATGGTGGTGGCGGTACGTCCGGTACACCAACACCGCCGCCAACTGCGATACCGCGCCCCGACATCATCACACTGGCAGTGAGTCCACAGTATGCAGTTGTGCTGGCCTGGGCGATTGAAGCGAAACTCCCGGTGACGCTCGCACTTCGTTCTGCCACTGACACATCCCGCGTTAGTACACTTCCCGTGACGCTCGACTATATGATGTCCGAGTTCAACATTGACGTGCCAGCGCGGCGTGACTTCACTACCGAACCAGCCATTCGCAGTATTCGGCAGTTGTTGGCTGGAAACACAATCAGCCTGCAACAGAGTTCAGCAGTCCAGCCATCTTCAGGACAGTAACAGAGAGCTTTGAAGTGGTGGGAATTTAGTCCCACCACTTTTGTCATAGGGTTTAGAGCTTTTGGTGGGGAATACTTCATGAACAGAGCAGGTGCAACTCCCAGCGGTGAAGCCGATATCATTACCATCCTACTGGTGGATGACATCGCTGAAACGCGCGAAAACATTAAAAAATTGCTCGCCTTTGAACCTGATTTCAAGGTCATTGGTTCTGTTGGAACCGGGCGCGAGGGAGTAGATGAAGCAAAGGACAAGAATCCTAATATCATCATTATGGACATTAACATGCCCGATATGGATGGTATTCAGGCTACCACACTGATTACTGAGGCGGTTCCTACTGCTGCGGTCATCATGATGTCCGTCCAGAACGACCCTGATTATCTGCGTCGTGCCATGTTGGCAGGCGCACGCAACTTCCTTACCAAGCCCATTTTGCCTGACGAATTATATAATACGATCCGCACTGTACATGCGCGTAATAAGCCAATCGCCGCGCAGTACAGCGCCTTGCAGCAGCGACCCGCTGAAACACAGCGGACAGCGGCTCCGGCAGAAGGCGACGGAGATCGACCAGGCCATATCGTGGTTGTTTATAGTCCTCAGGGCGGTGCTGGTTGTACAACTATCGCCACCAATCTGGCATCTGGCTTGATGAAAGAGGGTATTCGTGCGCTCCTGGTTGATGCTGACCTGCAATTTGGCGACGTAGGGGTGTTCCTCAATCTGCAATCCCAATCGACAATTGTTGACCTCGCTAGCAATATTGAAGACCTTGATACCGATTTGTTCGATAACATTGCGATTACGCACGACAGTGGTCTCAAGGTGTTAATGGGGCCAGCCCGTCCCGAATATGCTGACGTGATTCAGAATAACCCTGCCGCAGTCGCCCAGATTATTCAGAAGGTTGCCAGTCACTACGACTTTATTGTCGTCGATACAGGCCGCCATTTGGATGATACGCTCCTATCTTTGTTTGACGTGGCTTCCAAAATTATTCTGGTCGGGATGCCGACTCTGGCATCTGTAAAGAATGTCCGCTTTGTCCTTGATTTGTTCGACCAGTTGAATTACCCGGCAGATAAGACGATGTTAGTCTTAAATCAGGTTCCGGCGGATCGTAACCAGGCGAAAATTACGATTGCAACAGAGCGCATTGAGAAATTCCTCAAACGCCCTGTTGAAGTTGAAATCCCTAATGACGAAACAACTGTGCTGGGCGCAATGAACAAAGGTGTTTTGATTGTGGCGCAGCGTGATCGCACAAAGTCGCCCGTCAAGGAACTAATGCAGCTTGCTGAATTGGTTTACACACGCCTGATGGGTAATAAGGAAGAAAATTCCGAACAGCCGCAGGCCGATAAAGCCAAGCGTCGAACCGGGTTAGGATTATTTGGGAAATCGTGAAGCATTGAATCCGGCATTCTGGGGTACGATAACCTTAGTGCCTGGAGACGAAACGAGCTGGAGGATGGAACGTTATGTCGTTACTCAGACGTATTGAAAAAGGTAGTGGTAGCTCAGGAAGTGGTGGAAGTGGCGGTAACACACCGGGCGGTACGGGTGATTTAGCGCCACAAGGTGCTCCTGATTCCGGTGGTTTCGGTGGTGATTCTGAAGAATCAAAATTAGCAGCTATGCGTCAGCGTCGGCAAGCGATTGCTGACCCGCAGCGCTCAGGTCGTAAGGAAAATAGCTACCTCGATTTGAAATCGCGTGTTCAGAACAAGCTGCTTTCCGAACTCGATCATCAAAGTATGGATGTCACCCGTAAGAACGAGGTGCGTACTCATATCGAGGAACTGTTCAACGCGATTCTGGCTGACGAGAGCATGGTATTGTCTCGTGCGGAACGCCATAACCTTTTCGAATCAATTGTCGCGGAAATTCTCGGATTTGGCCCTCTCGAACCACTTCTGGCGGATGATACCGTCACTGAAATTATGGTGAACGGGCCGAAGAATGTTTTCGTTGAGCAAAAAGGGAATCTCTCTCGCGCCAATGTTACCTTCGAAAATGATGAACATGTTCTGCGTATTCTGGATCGTATCGTGGCTCCATTGGGTCGTCGTATTGACGAAAGCTCACCGCTGGTCGATGCGCGTCTTCCAGACGGCTCTCGTGTGAATGCGGTAATTCGTCCCATCGCGTTGGTTGGCCCCACGATCACCATCCGTAAATTCTCCAAGAAACCGCTGACGGTTGATGACTTGATTCGCTTTGGCTCAATGACCAAAGAGATTGGTGATTTCCTCCGTGCCTGCATCATCAGCCGCCTGAATATTGTCGTTGCTGGTGGTACGGGTTCTGGCAAGACAACGCTCCTCAACGTGTTGTCTAGCTTTATTCCCAACGATGAGCGTATTGTTACCATCGAAAATGCTGCGGAATTGCAGTTGCGGCAGGAACATGTCGTCACTTTGGAAACCCGCCCAGCCAACATTGAAGGCAAAGGCGCGATCTCCATTCAGGATTTGGTTGTCAATAGCTTGCGTATGCGCCCTGACCGTATTGTGGTCGGGGAGTGCCGTTCCGGTGAAGCCCTGGACATGCTCCAGGCCATGAATACGGGTCACGATGGTTCGCTGACCACCCTCCACTCCAACACCCCGCGCGACACTTTGTCGCGTTTGGAAGTCATGTGTTTGATGTCGGGTATGGATTTGCCGGTACGTGCTATTCGTGAACAAATCGCCAGTGCAGTCGATATGATCTGCCAGCAGAACCGTTTGCGTGATGGTACACGTAAGATTGAAAAGATCACCGAAGTCCAGGGTATGGAAGGTGAAATCATCACCATGTCCGACATCTTCGAGTTCGAACAGACCGGTATCGAGAGCGGCAAAATCATCGGGCGTATTCGTCCGACAGGCCTGCGTCCCAAGTTTATTGACCGTATCGAGCAGGCTGGTATCCACCTGCCGCCGTCAGTGTTCGGTGTCGGGCGCAACTATTAAATCTCGTATGGCTTAAGTTAGCGTATTGATATACATGGGAAGTGCGTCATCCTTGACGCGCTTTCCATAATATCCATACAATACAAGAAGAAGTGGTTGATGTAGATTGGAGGGCATAAAATGCCTGTCCCATTGATTCTAGCAGCCGGGGTTGTCGCCCTGGGGATTATTGTTTTCGGCATCATCAGCGTTCGTTCAGAACGCGATTTGGTCGAGGAGCGCCTGGAACGCTATGACCAGGGCTATCAATCTTTTCTGGAAGTAGATGAAGATGCCGAAGATGCGCCCAAGGAAGACCGCAAAGCTTTGGATGCGTTGGACAAAGCCATCTCCAAAAGGCCGTTTGCCCAAAAATGGCGGCAGCAGTTGGCGCGCGCAGACATTAAACTAACGGCTGCGGAATATGGCGCGTTGCATGTCATTTCTCCAATGGGCTTTTTCGCTGGTGCCTATTTCTTGCTGTTCCGGGGCGATATTGTTATGTCTATCGTGGCAGGTTTTGTCGGGTTTTTCTTCCCGCGCCTGTATGTCTCACGTGCGACCAGCAAGCGCCTGCTGCGCTTCGAACAGCAGCTACCGGACACACTGGGTTTGTGGGTAAATGCGCTGCGTTCTGGTTTTAGCGTGCTTCAGGCAATGGAAGCCATTTCGCGCGATGCACCAGAGCCTACCGCGACTGAATTTAAGCGTGTTGTTCAGGAAGTTCAGCTCGGTATCGACCTACAGGATGCGCTGGGACATTTACTCTCTCGCGTCGAAAGTGAAGACCTTGATTTAGTCGTGACCGCCGTCAATATTCAGCGTGAAGTCGGTGGTAATCTCGCTGAAATTCTGGAAACAATTGGTCACACCATTCGCGAACGTATCAAGCTCAAGGGTGAAATTCGCGTATTAACATCTCAAGGGCGTTATACCGGATACCTCATTAGCGGGTTGCCTATTGCTGTGGCGCTCTTTCTATCAGCGATTGAACCCGGCTTTATGACCCCTATGTTTGAAAACCGCATGTGCGGTTGGCCCTTGATTGGTATTGGTTTAGCGTTAATCGGTATGGGTACAGCAATCATTCAGAAGATTGTGAACATTGAGATTTAAGAGGGTAGCCATATGCCAGTTGCAATATTGATTATTGTCGTTCTTGTTGTGGTCGCTGGTCTGGTATACATCGGCCTGCGTGATGACAAGCGAAGCGATCCGCTTCAGGATCGTCTGGCACAGTTTGCCGAACGTGAACTGCCAGATTCGCTGGAAGAAATCGAATTATCGCTGCCGTTCAGAGATCGTGTTCTCGTTCCGCTCCTGCGCAAAATTGCTGATATCACAACCCGTTTTACGCCTGAAAAGCAGCTTGAGCAAACGCGCAAGCAGATCGAACTGGCTGGTATGGCGGGTTCGATGGATGCTACCGCGTTTTTTGCCATGCGTATCGGTGCGACCATAGGTTTTGGTTTGCTGGCCTTTATGGTGTTCTTCGTTCTGTCAGCCAGCCGTGACCCGAATGCATTCCTCTATGTCGCGGGTGGCGCAGGTTTAGGCTACATTCTCCCGATCATGTGGATTAAAGGTAAAATCACCCGTCGGCAGGACGGCATCGTGAAAAGCCTGCCGGATGCGCTTGATCTGCTCACCATCTGCGTAGAAGCCGGACTTGGTTTCGATCAGGCGATGGGTAAGGTTTACGAAAAATGGGATAACGATCTGGCAATCGGCTTTGGTCGTATCCTGCGCGAAATCCAGCTTGGCAAGGTTCGCCGTGAAGCCCTGCGTGATATGTCCGAACGTATGGATGTGCCTGACGTGACCAGCTTTATTGCCGCTGTTATTCAGGCCGATCAGCTTGGTGTCAGTATGACCAAAATCCTGCGTGTCCAATCTGACCAGATGCGCGTCAAGCGCCGTCAGCGTGCCCAGGAAAAAGCTCATCAAGCGCCGGTCAAGATGATGATCCCGATGGTATTGCTCATTTTCCCGTCGCTCTGGATCGTATTGATGGGACCCGCTATCATTTTCTTGCTGGATAGCGGTGCATTGGGTAAAGTTTAACGGTATACTGACTCGTTTTCAAACGAATACTGCATGTTTCTACTGATGAGTCCAAAATTGGAAAGGTGGACATGACAGATCGTTCTCCGCATAACGACTCATATCTTCAAGCATCAGAAGCCCGGGTTTCGCCTGGGCTTTTTGCGCCTCGCTCGCTGCTGCAAAATTGGCTTTCTGTAGGCGTGGATTTACTCTTTCCGCCGCGCTGTGCCGGTTGTGGAAAAATCGATACCTTTTGGTGTGAAACCTGCCAACATGACCTCGAACTCACACCCTTTCCCCAACAGGTACGCCAGCTTCCCTTATTTTCCGGCATGGCCTCCACCGCACTGCACAGCGGCAAAATCCGTGAAGCCGTTCAGGCACTCAAATATGATAACGCACGTAGCGTTGCCCGTCCTCTGGGTGAGCGCTTAGCCGCTCATCTCCTGTCACAAAAGTGGATGTTTGACATACTCGTTCCTGTGCCATTACACATGACACGACTTAAGGAACGGGGGTATAATCAAAGTAAGCTTCTAGCTGAAGTAGTTGCAGATCAGATAGGAGTTCCGTGTGTTCCAGAGGCACTCCGCCGGGAGCGCCATACGCAGTCACAGGTCACAATGAACGCTGCTGAACGTCTGACGAATGTGGAACATGCCTTTCAAGCCGATTCATCGTTTGCTGCCCATCACCGGGTTCTCATAATCGACGATGTATACACGACTGGCGCGACTCTCACGGCCTGTGGAGAAACGCTGCTTGCTAATGGTGCCACTGCGGTTTACGCCATAACCGTAACCGCTGCACGTTTATAGTTCACCTCAATCAGAAAAGGAGCATAGAGTGGACGTTATCATTCAAGGCCACAATATCAAGGTCAATGATGCCCTCGAAAACTACGCTCGAAAGAAGCTGGATAAGCTGGATCGTTACCTCCCCAATATCCACGAGATTCGGATGGATTTGACCCACGAGCATACCAAGCGCGGTGAAGACCTCGTGAGCGCACAAATCACTATTCACCACAAGCGCGGCGCAATCTTACGTGCTGAGGAACGCCTGCCGGGAGATATTAATGCCGCCATCAATGCGGCGGTAGACAAGATGTATCGTCGGGTACAGCGCTTTAAGGGCAAACGGATTCGCAAAGGTCATGAACGCTTTAGTGCCAGTATCGAAGAATTGAATGTAGCGGAAAATATTCCTGATGTCGAGGAATATGTCGAGGAACCCGAATTAGACACGTCGCTGGAGTCATTGATCCGCCGCAAACCAATCCCGGTAGGGGCCATGGACGAAAGAGAAGCAATTGAACAGATGGAACTGCTCGGTCACACCTTTTTCGTTTTCTTCAACGCCACAACGGGTGGCCTGAATGTGCTTTACAAGCGTTCTGCGGGAGACTATGGAGTGCTTATCCCGCAAGTTGAATAATCAGATTAGTCACTTTCAGGGAGCCTGCTGGTCAGGCTCCCTTTTGTTTCGCTGTCCACAGTTCCCGCAGCAGTCGATATTTCCGCAGTTCGTACCAGGCCATCAGGGCGCTTAATCGCAGCCCGTGTAATCCATCACGGTATCCCTTCAATGTGACAAAGCGCCACCAGAACTGTCGCCAGGGCTGCAAGATATAATTCTGCGGCTTAGGATGAATACCTTGCTGGTACATGATTTGCGCGTCGTAAGCGCTGTAACGCCGCTGTTTTGCCGCGAACTGTGCTGCATTCCGGTAGTTATAATGAATAAAATGCTGCATGAGCGTGCCTTCCTCGCCATCCAGCAAAACCAGTTCATGCACCTGACGTTCCGGGTCATATTGTGCATGTCCGATGCGCAGCAAGCGAGTCTGATAATCGGGATACCACCCCGCGCCGAGCGTGAGTTTACCGAAAATATAATTGTAACGGGGGATACGCCAGCCAGCATAACCGGGTTTTTCCATCACTTCGCGCACCTCAGCCGCTAATTCCGGCGTAACTCGCTCATCCGCATCGACAAACAGCACCCAATCCGCCCGTCCCTCAACAGCTTTCAGCGCGGCATTCCGTTGACCCGCGTAATCATCAAACGCGCGTTGAATCACTTCTGCGCCCGCTTCTTTCGCCAGCCTCACAGTGTCATCTTCACTGAATGAGTCGAACACGAGGATATAATCGGCAAACCGCAAACTTTCAATACATGCGGCAATATGATCGGCCTCGTTGCGCGTCAGGATAATTCCGGTCAGCTTCATGATGATTTCAACGCCATTTCGTATACCGTCTCATAAGCCCCAATCAGCGAAACTCGTTCTGGCAGCGACAATTCCTGATCGCGTTTGGCCTGCCAGATTTTACGCCGCATCCCTGCCGCGATCATCCATCGTGCGATGCGCCGCTTCCAGGGCGGATAATGCTTACCGAACAGAAGTAATCGGCTTGTCCACAGATTAATGATGCTCTGTGCGCGTATCTGGCGCGTACTTTGCCCCACCAGATGGATGACATGGGCGCTCGGAACGCACTGAATCTCCCATCCAGCCTTATGAATGCGCCATGCCCAATCAATCTCCTCGCAGTACATAAAGAATTGTTCGTCGAACATCCCCGTTTGCTGGATAACCTCACGCCGCAGCATCATGGTCGCGCCCAGAACACAGTCCACCGGAAACGGCTTTTCTCCGTCATACAATGCGCGTGGATATCGTCCGTTGAAGCCGCCTTCAATGAAGCGTCCCGGTGTCGGGAAAAATTCGACCCACAATTGGCGTAAATCCGGGAATGCAAAGGCGCTCGGCTGAAAACTGCCATCGCCATAACTCAACCGCGCTCCAACTAGACCCACTTTAGAGTCAGCCATCAGCGCATCATAAAGTTGACGAGTCGCATTCGGTTGGGTAATCGTATCGGAGTTCAGCAGATAAACCGCTTTGGGTAAATCATTCTCGTGAGGCAGTTTATGACTTTGTTCTCCCTCACTATGTTTGGGGAGAGGGCTAGGGGGTGAGGTCAGAGGCAAATCGATCTTTGCTGCATCACCAAACCCGATTTCCCGCAGGGCATAATTATTGCCGCCCGCGAATCCGAGATTTTCCTGGCTGGCGATCAGATGCACCTGTGGAAATTCTGCTCGAACAGCGTCTACGGTTCCGTCCGATGAAGCATTGTCTATCACATATACAGCGGCATCCAACCCGTCCAGATTAGCGAACAGGCTGCGGAGCGTACCCAAAACCAGATCGCGGGTATTCCACGACACAATAATAACGGCGAGATCGGTCATTAACTACAGTACACAATCTGTGTTTTATTCCCCCTCGCCATGTTTGGAGAGGGGGTTAGGGGGTGAGGTCTGTCTGACATGAATGATTAATTACCCAGTTGTGCGAAGTCCATCCCGGTGCTTGCCATGAAATCGGCCAGTTCGCTGAAATCGTCCGTGTTCGCGGCGACCAGTGCATTTTGCCCCAGCAGCGCACGCATTTTGACCGCCGTTGCGCTGTTTTCGGATAATTTCATCAGCGTATTGGTCAGGGTCAGCCGTGTTCCCAGTGAAACTTCAACCGGGATCATCAAAACTGAGTAGGGGAACTCGATACTGGTATCCAGTATTTTGACATCCTTGGCTGCGTCCCCAATATCATCCGCGAATTGTTCCAATCCATTCGCCGGGATTCCCGCCGCGTCACAATCACCCTTCGCTACTGCGCCCACCAGTTTACCGATGTCCGGGTAATCATTGACTGCTTTCAGACTGAGTGGGGGAACCCTGTTGGCTTGCAGCATCACGGATGGCAGCAGCCACGTATATAAATCGTCATACCCGATCCGGCAAAAAGTCTTGCCCTTCAAAGCACTGACGCTGCTGATACTTGCGCTTTTTTTGATAATAATGGAAACCGCTTGGCCGCTCTGCAAATCGTTTCGGGTACCACGTTCTACCTGCATTAACGGTTGTCCACAATTTTGCGCCTGTGCTGCTGTATAGCTCAGGCCATTAAGCCATGCTGCCGCTGTCCTCCCGCCGGATGAGCCGCACAGCGCCCCTAATGCTTCCGCATCACGCTCGACCACTTGCACCTGAATGATCAGCCCGGATTCATTTAATATGGCTTTTTCAAAATCAGATGCCGCCGCCTGTGCAGCCTTTATATCGCCATCCGGATGGATAACCATTTGCAGCGGATTACCTGTCTCTCCTGGCGCGACGGATGTCGGCAGGGCAGGCAGCGGCGTTGATCGCGGTGTAGGCGTAAAGGTCGGCTGTGTCGATTGCTGTGTTTCTGCTTCCTGACGGCGACAGGCTGCCGCCATCAGCAATACGGTGACACACAGCAGGATTGTCAATATTCGGTTGGACTTGAGCCGTCTTTGAGTCACCATATTTATCCTCGCCAATGTTCGGACACTATGGGGCGATTATAACATCATCCGCCCGTCTGGGTGTCTTCACCGACCAGCAAAATATCACGCGAACCCACATTGGCGTTCAACACTTCGACATCTTCGTGAATCAGACCCGCCCAACACTGCTGCGGATTTCGCGCTTTGACCAGATTAGTCATGCGTATCGCTCCCCACACCACGCTTTTTGCCCCGGCTGGCAGATAATAAAAAGTGCCGCCGCTGCTGGGGTCAACTTCCGTCTGGAGATCATCTTTCGCGCCCACCGCCCAGCGCCAGGGATAAGATGTCGTAGTGGTCGAACATTGTATCCCGACTCGGTATGAACCGGATTCCTCAAAAACGCCCATCGCGCCCCAGATTTGATCCTGCTGGTAAACGGTTCCGGGCCAGGGGCCGCTGGTACGGATCGGTACATTGCCATAATTCTCAACCGTCAGCTTGAATACCAGCAAATCGTTCAGCGCCATCGTTACCTGATGAAAGCCCAGATCATCCGGTGCATCCGGCGCATCAATCGGACTGCCGGGTGCATCTGCTGTTGTGAAATAACGATCATCATAAGGTCGTGTTGTGAAAACCACATCCACACCATCGGGCTGTGGCGCGATTTCAGCCTGTGGCCGTCCGCTGTCCTTTACCGTCAGCGTTGAACGCTGCTCGATGGTCTGCCCCTCTAAATCCTGCGCAATGGCTACTACCGGATAGGTTCCATCGGGTGGTGGTTGAGCACCGAGCGTGACTCCGCCATCATAGTCGAAGCAGTGTCGCCCCGGTTCACCCGCCTTGCGGCAGGACTGCAATTCCGGGATATAAATGTTCCCGCTGGATGTTTCCAGATAAACCGTCAGATCAGCGCCTTTTGTCAGGTACATATTCACTTGAGTATGATCGGCGATTCCATCCTGATTCGGTGTGAAAATGCTCGGCGCAACCGAAAATGATTGGAGTTCTGGTAGTTCTGTGCTGCCATCTTTGATCATAAAGCTCCCAGTTTTTTCAGCCGTTTCTCCACTCTGCTGATCCTGAGCCTGCAAATGCCAGATATAACTGCCATTGGGCATCAGCCGCCTCAAAATGGTGCCGCTGATAGTTTCATTGGGCAGGGTGTAGCCATTCACTACCCCGCTGAAAAGCACCGCGTAATCGCCGACTGTGCGCAGTTCATCTTTACGGAAGCTGTACTGTGTACCGTCTTCGCTCTCAAAAATCATAGAAACAATAGCATTTCGTGACAGACTGTACGAGAATTGTGTGATATCGTTATCCCCATCTGCATTGGGGGTAATAGTATCGAGTGTAAATTGTGCGTCCGTGATAAGCGGCAGATTCGGCTGGATAACCACCTTGCCGATGACCAGCACCACCGCCAGGACAATCAGAGCAACAATAACAGTAAGGCCAATAGAAATTCGCATAGACTTCCTACCCATTTACCGGACTTTCCAAGTCTAGCGGAAAGGCTATGTCTCGCCAAGTGTCTTTACTGTGTATGTGCTCTGCGGTAAACTCGTGATCTGAACAGCCGTTCGCAAAGGAAAATAAGGATTGAGCAAGCAGGTTGGCAGTAATGATTTTCAAAATATACCCAATGCGGAAGTCGCCGAACGGGGGTTAATCGAACTTCCGGTGGTTCCGCTGCGGGATATGGTTATGTTTCCGGGTGTTGTTTCACCAGTCGCCCTGCGCAATCAGCGTGCTTTAGCCGCTGTTCAGGCAGGCTTAAAAGATCGTCGCACTGTCATCGGCATCACCCAGCGCGATTCTGACCACCCCGATGCGGTGCCACCTACTGATCTTTATACGATTGGGACAGAAATGGCGCTGGGGCGGATGCTGCGTACACCGGACGGCAGTCGCAATGTACTGGCGCAGGGGCGGCGGCGCGTCGAAGTGGTGGATGTCGTACAAACATCCCCTTACATTATTGTTCGCGCTCGTCCCTTTGCGGAATCAATTCAGCAGAACGACGAAACCATCATGCTGATCGAAAAAGTGATTCGCCTGCTGCGTCATCTGGCGGATTTAAACCCTGCTTTGCCCGAAGATGTACTGAATTACATTACCGGCATTGATAACCCGGCATTGCTATCCGACAACATCGCTGCTTCCCTCATGCTCACCCTGGAAGATCGTCAGCATTTGCTGGAAATGCCGCACGCCAATGATCGCCTTGAGGAAATTATCGGCTTGCTGGGGCAGGAATTGAGTGTACTTGAACTGCGTGATGAAATCACCAGTCAGGTGCAGCAGGAGATGGATCGCAGTCAGCGCGAATCCTATTTGCGCGAACAAATGCGTGTCATCCAGAACGAATTGGGTGAGGCCGACATTTTCCAGCAGGAATTTAATGAGGTGCAGGAACAAATCCTCAATGCTGCCTTGCCGGACGAAATTCATGACCGCGCTGTAAAAGAATTATCGCGCCTCATGCTCATGCCTCCCATGGCTCCCGAAGTTGGCATTATCCGCACCTACATCGACTGGTTGACTGGACTCCCCTGGAGCAAACAGACGGACGACAATCTGGATGTCATCCATGCCCAGAAAGTTCTTGATGCCGAACACTATGGTTTGCCCAAAGTCAAAGACCGTATTCTGGAATACATCGCGGTACGAAAATTGGCCGCCAACAAAATGAAAAGTCCGATTCTATGCTTTGTCGGGCCGCCCGGTGTTGGCAAAACCTCGCTTGGGCAGAGCATCGCTAAGGCATTAGGTCGCGAATTTGTCCGGGTCAGTTTGGGTGGCGTGCGCGATGAAGCCGAGATTCGCGGTCATCGCCGTACTTATATCGGTGCGCTTCCCGGACGCATTATCCAAACCATGCGCCGCGCCGGGACAGTCAATCCTGTTTTTGTGCTGGATGAAATTGATAAGCTCGGTATGGATTTTCGCGGTGATCCCTCATCTGCGCTGCTGGAAGTGCTGGATCCGGAGCAGAACAACGCCTTTTCCGATCATTATCTGGAAGTGCCTTACGATCTTTCGAAGGTGCTGTTTATCACTACCGCCAATGATCTCGAACCCGTTCCCGATGCGCTCCTGGATCGTCTCGAAATCATCGAATTTTCCGGCTATATTGAGGAAGAAAAACTGGCGATTAGTCGTCAATTCCTGATTCCGAACCAGCTTGATGCACACGGCCTGTCAGGTGAAAAAATCCGCTTTGAGACGAAGGCTGTTCAAACGCTCATTCGCGAATATACTTACGAAGGCGGCGTGCGCAATCTGAACCGTGAAATCGCCAATGTCTGCCGCAAAATCGCCCGTCTGGTGGTAGAGGAAAAGCCTTATCCCAAACGCATTTCGGCTGCCAAAATCGGGGATTATCTCGGCCCAGCGCTCTATACCCGTCATCGTGCTAATGACAAGGATGCGGTAGGGCTGGTGACCGGACTGGTCTGGACATACGATGGCGGCGATATCGCCATCATTGAAGTTTCGGTTTTGCTGGGCAAAGGTTCGCTCATGATGACCGGGCAGTTGGGCGAAGTCATGCAGGAATCGGCGCAGGCAGCACTCAGCTATATGCGTTCCCGCGCCCTCGATCTGGATGTGCCCGGCACCGATTTCGAAGATTACGATGTCCATATTCATCTGCCGGAAGGTGCAGTTCCTAAAGAAGGCCCCTCGGCAGGTATCACACTGGCAATTGCCATCATATCCGCCTTTACTGAACGCAAAGTTCGCAGCGATTTTGCCATGACAGGCGAAATCACCTTGCGTGGTAAAGTGCTTCCGGTTGGGGGTGTCAAAGAAAAGGTTCTCGCGGCACGTCGGGCGGGTATCAAAAACGTCATTTTGCCAGCGGACAATAAAAAGGATTTAATAGATGTGCCGCAGGAAGCGCTCAACGACCTGACCATCACCTTTGTGACCGATATGCAGGAAGTGATGGATTTGGTACTGCTGGAACCGCCGGAGCAGCGCCAGCGTGATCTGGAGCGCGAAGACGAAGAAAAAGAAAAAGACGAAAAAGAGAAGAAGCCCGATAGAAAAAATAAGTCATGAAGCTAACGGCAGATGAACTAGGGCAGTTATTGAAAAATGGGCGCGGACAGCAGCTTGATTGGTTCAGTGACCAATCGCAGGCGGATGTTCTTGCCCCGACCATGATCGCGATGGCCAATACCCAGGGGGGAACTATTTTGCTGGGTGTTGGCGGTGGTGGAAGTGTCGATGGGGTGCGCAATGTCAGCGACTCGGTGGATTTGCTGCTGCAAGCCGCCTTGTCGATAGAACCACCGCTGATTGTGCCGCTGCCGGATGTAGTACGCATAAATGGCAAAGCGGTCGTCGTGCTTCAGATTCCGGCTGGAATGCCGCATGTCTATGCGCTCGATGGTCGTTTTTTGCAGCGCCAGAATACCGAAAATGTCCCGCTGAAACCCCGTGAACTGCGCGTGCTGATTATGGAACGCGGTGAAGCCAGCTTCGAGACAGAAGTGGCGCGTGGTGCCTCTTTATCCGATATTGACTGGGATAAAGCCAAAGCCTATGTCAGCGGCCTCAGCGGCATCGGTGAAACGACGGTTGAACGGGTGCTTTTGAAGCGTGGCTGTCTGGTCGAGCAGAACGGTGTGCTGCGTCCCACTAATGCCGGGATTTTGCTCTTTGGCAAAGACCCGCAGCGCTTCATGCGTGGAGCGGATATTACCGCCGCTCGATTCGCCAGCGAAAACATGAGCGATACGTTTACCCGTCAGGACATCAGCGGCACACTCCCCGACCAGATTCGCCGCGCCGAAATGTTCATGGTCGATCATCTCCGCAAAGGGGTTCAGTTGGGGCAAACGATGGCTCGCGCTGAAAATTTCGAGTATCCGTTGGAAGCTGCTCGTGAGTTGGTCGTCAATGCTGTAGCCCATCGCGATTATCAGGTGTCTGGCGATGGTGTTCGCTTGTTCATTTTTAGTGACCGCATGGAAGTCACCAGTCCCGGCGGATTACCCGGCCCTGTGACCATTGATAACATCAAGGATGAACGCTTTTCCCGCAACCCAGCCATTGTACAGGTGCTTTCCGACATGGGTTTTATCGAGCGTTTGGGCTATGGCGTTGACCGCGTATATGACCTGATGCGCCAGCAAAAGTTGCAAGCGCCCCAGTTTGCCGAAACCGCCAACGGCTTCCGCGTCGTCCTGCACAATGAGGCAGTGGACGACCCGGTTCCCGTTGAGACCGTGATTGCTGACGTTCATTTTAACGGTGTCTATCGGGGAATTGAGATCAACCCTCGTCAGGAAGCCGCGCTGGTCTATCTGCGTGGCGAGGGCAGTCGCATCACCAACAGCGATTTACAGGCACTTTGCCCGGATGTTCACCCGGAAACGATCCGTCGTGACTTAGCCGATCTCGTAGCCAAAAATATCTTACGCAAAATGGGACAAAAGCGGGGATCATACTATGTCCTCAACACCGATAACACATGATCTGATTACCCTGGGCGAGAGTATGTGGCGTTTGTCACCTTCCGGCAGCAATCAGCGCTTGGAAGCTGCACATTCGCTTGATATTCACCTCGGTGGCGCGGAAAGCAATGTCGCCATTGGGATTTCGCGTCTGGGTAAACGCGCGGCATGGTGGTCGCGCCTGCCAGATAATCCCCTCGGACGCAATGTTGCCAACACCTTACGCGCACATGGAGTCGATATTTCCGGTGTCCGTTGGGGAGCAGGGCGCTTGGGAACCTACTTCGTCGAATTTGGACTTCCGCCCCGTTCAACCGATGTGATTTATGATCGAGCCGATTCTGCCGCCAGCCACATGCAGCCTGACGATTTTCCCTGGGAATGGCTGCAAAATGCTCGCTGGTTGCATCTGACGGGCATTACACCCGCGTTGAGCGCTTCCTGCTTACAAACCGTTCATCATGCCATTGATGAAGCCCGTAGAGCAGGTATTTCCATTTCCTTCGACCTCAACTACCGCGCTAAACTCTGGACTCCTGCTCAGGCCGCCGCTGTGCTGGATGAACTTGCCGCCTCGTGTTCCTTAGTCATTGCTGCCCAGCGTGATGTTAAAACACTGTTCAATCTGGAAGGCGAGCAAACGCTTGAGCTTCTGCATAATCGTTGGAATAACGCCACCATTGTCATGACGATGGGCGCGAACGGTTCCGCTGGTTATGATGCCGCTGGTCGCCATGACGCTGCCAGCTTCTCGGTTCCCAATCCGATTCGCATCGGTGGTGGGGATGCATTCGCAGCCGGGCTTCTTTCCGCGCTGATGGACGATAAGCCGCTCGCTGAAGCGTTAGAATATGGAAACGCTGTGGCTGCCCTTAAAATGACCATGCCCGGTGATATTGCCCTCGTCACACCTCCCGAAGTCGCCACTTTCATCAGCAATCAATCCGGCACCGTTTCCCGTTAACGTTTTTATAGTCCGCAAATTGGTTTGCCTTTCCAAACAATTACAAACTATACACATACTTTTTACCTGTTTTTACCTGATTATCAGGTAACAATTCGTAATGCTGTAACGCAAAAAAGGCCGTTTTTTCCAGCCGCCCCCCATAAGGCACGATATATCGTCGCACTACTTGCCCCCGACCCCGCACAAGCGTATCATGGTTATGAATAGCGTAAACGAGGATTATTGTTATGATGCGTCTGAGATGGTTGGTATTATGCTTGGTCTTAATGTTAGCCGGCTGTAATCTGGGTTCGGCTCCGCCGCCGACTGTCGAGCAGCAGGTGCAGCCTACTGTCGAAGTCAAATCGACCTGCGACCAACTGGTAACGGAAGCCCTCAGCCGCGCCAATACCATTTGCGCCTCCACTGGACGCAATCAGGCTTGCTACGGCAACTCTCTCGTTCAGGCGCAGCTTCAACCCGATGCAACCACCACCTTTAGCACCATTGGCGATATTGCCAACCTGTTTTCTATCCGCAGCCTGACCACCGCGCCTCTCAATGTCGATTCACAGACTTGGGGTGTCGTTATTCTCAAAGCGCAGGCCAATCTGCCGGATACACTTCCCGGTCAGAATGTCACTTTCCTGCTCTACGGTGAAGCCACGCTCGACAACATCACGCCGCAGATGAAAGCAGTCGTATTGAAAACAGGCGTTGCCTCAACCACCTGCGCTAACGCACCGGATTCCGCTCTGCTGCTTCAATCGCCGGAAGGTTCGCAAGCCACCTTGACGATCAATGGCGCGAGTGTCACACTCGGCTCGACACTGTATGTCACCTCCCGTCAGAACGACGAAATGGAAATCGCCACCATTGAAGGCTCGGCAGTCGTCAGCGCCTTTAACACCACGCGCATTGTCCAACCCGGCGCAAAAATCGGTATGGCGCTCGGTGGCAGTGATGGCTTGCAGGTCGCTGGCCCACCCTCCGAACCCGAACCCTTCGATTCGCAGGCAGTAGCACGTGCGCCACTCAGTCTGCTTGAACGACAGGTGCAGCCACCACCGCCCATTGCCCCCGTGACCGCCACTACTGCACCCATCAATACAGCCGCGCCCGTCTGTGCCCCCCGCACTGATTGGAATTTTGCCTATATCGTCCAACCGGGGGATACCCTCTCGCGCATTGCTCAGGCAGCGGGAACATCGCTGGCAGAACTTCAGCAGGGCAACTGTATTGCCAATCCCAATCAGCTTCAGGTCGGGCAGGTTATTAAAGTTCCAGTGGTACCAGCAACCGCGATTCCGCCAACCAAAGCGCCGTCGACAGCCACGCCCACCATCGCCGCCACCCCAACGCCAACCGACCCCAATCTCCGCGCCGATAGCACCCTCATTCAACAGGGCGAATGCACCACCATCCGCTGGGATGTCGCCAATATCAAGCAGGTCTATTTTGAAGGCCAGCCGACTGTCGGCAGCAGCAGCCAGCAGGTCTGCCCTCGCGCGGATACGACCTACACCTTGCTCGTCATTCAACCGGACGGCAAACAGGTTCCCTACGCCATTCGCATCAGTGTGGTACTGCCTGCCACAACGCAAGACCCCGGTAAAACAGGTTAAATTTGCTTCGCCGGGATACAACCCATGTATCCCGGCGCTTGTCCTGAATTGAACAGCCTATAGTCGCTGTGGCGCTCTCATGGTATCCTAAAACCCGCATGAATTGGGTTATCAGGATATAAAATCGCTATGCCGATGCGCCGATTTGTCTTGTTATTGATCTTTTTAGCCGCCTCCTGCCAGGCATTGAGCGCACCTACGCCTACGCCGCTGCCTTCCCCAACCGACACCGTTGAACCGTCCAGCACCCCTACAGCGACGGCAGTTCCGCCGACAGCAACCTCAACCGATACGCCAACCCTGACCCTGACATCGACCATTACGCCGAGTCCAACGGTGACACTTACACCGACAATCACCCCTGAAGCGACAGTCGGCTTCGTGTTTGATAACTGGCAGCTTCCAACTTTGCCAGACGGCATACTGGATGACTTGAAATCGCCCATCATCGCCTTTATTAATCAGAATGATAAGGACGCGATTCCCAATAACGGTACACCGCAGCCAGCAACGGGGTTGGAAACGCTGTATTATGTTCTTCCATCCAATTCGACAGCGCGGCTCCCGATTCTTCAACTTCCAGCGTCTACGGATACCCGTATTTTCGTTGCCCCCAACGGTACATCAGTAGCTTATTTTCTCGAAAATGCGCCCGGTCAGGAAGGCGGTCTGTATATCCTCGATCTGCAAAGCGGTATCGCTGGACGCATTTTGCCCCTGACTTCGCTCATCCAGCGCGGCTATTTCAGCAAACCTGCCTGGTCGCGCGATGGTTCCCGCTTGGCGATAGCCCTCGCGACTGGCTACGATATGGATATTTATGTCATTGGACGCGATGGAACCAATTTGCAGAATTTGACGCACAGTGGCGCGTATGACCTGTGGCCGGAATGGTCGCCGGATGGACAGCATATCGTCTTCGTTTCAGATCGTTCGGTGTGCCCCAGTTGGGTTCCCGGTGAACCCGGTGCCTGCGACCCCTTGACCACACCCCAGCCCAACGGTGGCGCTGTCTATATCCTCGATGTGAATTCCGGTGATGTACGTCAGCTTTCCAACCAGTGGGTGACAGAAAGCGGACGACCACACTGGATTAATGCCAGCAAAGTAGCGTTTGCCAGTGGCGACCCCGCTTTGGGCGACCCCGAACGCTCCCTCTGGATTGGCGATATAAACACCATGCAGGCGCAGGAAGTGAAACTGGCGGATGGCTCGGATAGCGCGATACGGCTGTCTGAATCCTGGTCGCCAGATGGCAGCGCGGTGATTTACCAGAGTGTGACCAATACCGCCTCTGAAATTATCGGCGCGCGCGTGGATGGCTCACTTATCGGACGCACCAGCGAGTTGAACTTCCCGCGTTTTGGCATGAGCGCCGCCTGGGCAGTCGATAGCTCTCGTATCGCCGTTGGTGGTGTGAATGGACAGTGCCAGTACGGCATCCGCGTTTTAGACAATGCCATGAATTTCACCACGCGCGGCACACCACCCCCCAGCATGTGTGACCCCAGCTATTCATCCGATGGGCTGCGAATGCTCTTCACAGGCATCAATCCTGCCCGTGATGGTCGCATCGACATCTATGTTGCCAATACCAATGGCTTTGGCTCGGTGAACTTAACCGGCTCACTCAAAGGGATTATCAATCTGATCGGCTGGGTTGGCGGTTAATTCCGCTGGACGCTATATTTATCAGATATTTATGTGCGGGACATACATCCTTCTTGCTCCCCTCTCCATGAGCTTGCGAAATGGGGAGGGGTTGGGGGAGGGGTAGATATTTGCCCAATTTTCGTGGAAGGGGAGAGGAATGGCTCAATTGACTGACAAAATTGCGATTGTAACTGGCGGTAGCCGGGGTATCGGGCGCGGAATTGCGCTGGAATTAGGAAAGCGCGGCGCGACGGTAGTCGTGAATTACCAGAGCAATGCTGATGCCGCCAACGAAGTGGTTGATCAGATCAAGTCAGCGGGTGGACAGGCAATGGCGTTTCAGGCCGATGTCAGCAGCGAAGAAGGCGCGAATAACCTGATTAAAGCCGCTGTCGATACCTACGGCAAGCTCGATATTTTGGTCAACAATGCTGGCACGACCCGCGATAACGTCATCATGATGATGAAGCCTGAAGATTTCGATACCGTCATTCAGACCAATCTCCGCAGCACGTGGCTCTGTTCCAAAGCCGCTGTCCGCACCATGATGCGTAAGCGCTATGGACGCATCGTCAATATCACCAGCATCAGCGGCATCGCGGGCAACGCCGGACAGACCAACTACAGCGCCAGCAAAGCCGGAATCATTGGCTTTACCAAAGCCCTCGCGCGGGAAGTTGCCTCACGTGGGATTACAGTGAATGCCGTTGCGCCCGGCTTTGTTCTCACCGATCTGACCAAAGACCTGCCGGAAGAAATCACCAGGCAGTTGAATCAGAATATCCCGCTCGGACGCTGGGGCAGTGTAGAAGATGTCGCCCTCTCGACAGCCTTCCTCTCTTCCGATGAAGCGTCCTATATCACCGGACATGTCCTCGTCGTCGATGGCGGTATGGCGATGTAAATTAACTCTCATAAACCGTAATCAGTTCCGATCTCCCACCCCTCGCAGTGCCCACCATCTTTTCCAAAATCATCGCCCACGAACTCCCATCCACCATTGTTTATCAGGATGACCGTGTGACCGCCTTTAAAGATATTCACCCGCTTGCCCCGGTGCATATCCTCATCGTCCCGAACATCGAAATCCCCACTGTGAACGATGTCACGCCCGATCAGGAGCAGACACTTGGGCACATGTTCATCGTGGCGAAGCAAATTGCTGCGCAGCAGGGCATTGCCGAGAGTGGCTACCGTCTCATCGTCAATTGCAAAGGCGATGCAGGGCAGGAAGTCTTTCACTTGCACATGCACCTCCTCGGCGGACGCAAACTCGGCCCCATGCTGGCACGCAAGGATTAGTCGTAGGTCAGGGATAGAAGGTACTTACTTAAAGTTCAAATCGCTTCTAAGTTTCATCTATCATATTGATGTTTTGGGTTACAAAGGTTAATGAGTGCTTTGGAATTATCGAAGCTTAAAGCTGGATTGCCGGGGATAACGCCTTCTCTCGGAGAGGTTCTTTTTGAAACCTGTCTTGTGTGTCTGGATAATCAGGGGCATAAATCAGGGATAAATATGCAGGTACGAGGAATATCGCAAGCAAATATTCCTTTGCAATGGGATTTACCAGTAACCAATCAAATGCGGCGGTCTTGGGCTGATTTACCGGAAGCGACTGAGTTAGCAGCAACGGGTATTGCCCTTTTACTCGTGCTGGAGTTAACTAACTATACGGTTATTCAGCGATCTCAAAAAGGTACAGGGATTGATTATTGGCTGGGAAGTCGCGCTGAAGATAGCAGTCTCCCATTACGAGATGTAGCCCGTTTAGAAGTTTCGGGTATACTTAAAACAGACAATGAGAATGTTATAACAACACGTATTCAGCAAAAGCGGGTTCAAACTGGTATTTCAACCCATCCATTGCCAACCTACATTGTAGTAGTTGAGTTTAGTCGACCATTGGCTTATATGGTAAACAAATGACATTTGTATCAAAAGTTAGCGAACTTCATGAGCAGGCGATGGAAATAGCAGAACGGGCATATGTGGCTCGACTGAAGGGCGATAAAGAACAGGCGAAAAATTTATCCCGTCAGGCGCTTGATTACGAGTCTGCGGCGGCTGATTTGATGGCCTATACGTCAATTGAGCCGACCCGATCAGTATTGCATCGCAGTGCGGCATCTCTGGCACTAAATTGTGACGAATTACGTTTGGCCGAAAAACTAATCGCTATTGGTTTGGCAGGCGACCCGCCCGAAGAAATTGCACATGAACTTAGAGAACTCCTCATGCAGGTCTTTGATCAAATTAGCATAAAATAACCTGCTCAATAGTCATCTATTTACTTCATCCCCTGATTCGCCAGTTCAGAAGCCCGTTGTAAATGGCTGTTTCCCGATGCAGCGCTGAAGTACCACTTCACCTGATGCTTCTGCGCCGCCTCTTGCAGACGTTCCCACAGTTCCTTATTCTTCACCGGCTGACCGCTGGCGGTTTTCCAGCCTTTTTTAATCCACCCGCTTAACCACTGGCTCATACCCTTTTGCAGATACTCACTGTCCGTGTATACCGCCACGCTCGTTTTATCGCCTATCGAATTTAGCGCTTTAATCGCCGCACTCAGGATGAGTTGGTTATCGGTGGAGTTTTGTTCTTTCGCGCTCAATTCCTGTGTGCCATTTTCGCTCACGACCACCGCGCCCCAGCCACCTGCTTTGTCATCATAGGAATAAACCGCGCGGACATAAATTTTGACCGCAGCATGACTCTCCGGCACAACTTCCGGGGTAGGGCGGGCGAAAGTTTTCCCCGTCAGCCGTTCGATCTCTGCCGTTGCCAATTCATCTACCCGCTCGTTATACACATGTCCTGCATGACCCTTCACCCATTTCCACGAGATTTCGTGTCGCTGCGTCGCCATATCCAACCGTTCCCATAAATCCTGATTTTGCACCGGTTGACCGCTGGCAGTTCGCCAATTTTTGCGTATCCAACCCGCCATCCACTCGCTGATACCCTGTTTGACATACTTGCTGTCGGTATACAGATCGACATGATATGGCTGATCCAGCGAATCCAGCGCGGTAATGACAGCGGTCAGTTCCATCCGGTTATTGGTCGAATTTTTCTCGCCGCCGCTCAATTCCTTCTGCCCATCCGGGAACAGTAAAACGGCTCCCCAACCCCCTGTTCCGGGGTTCGGACGGCAGCCGCCATCGCTGTAAATTGTTACACGCGGTTTACTCATTATTTCCCCTTAT
>JBGAGR010000329.1:0-7869 GCA_044226645.1 Aggregatilineales bacterium | reverse complement strand
GATGAGGCAACCGATGCTTTCAATCAGGATTTACTCGCCTTCCTGAGTAAATCATAACAAAAACTATTCAAAACATAGACATTAATCATGCGCTCATGTAAAATTGATGCTGCGCTCAGGGGAACACACCACACTAAAAGCATAATTTGACCACTGTAGGGGAGGACAAAACATGAACAAGGATACGCTACGCCAATGGGTGAATATCATCGCCCTGATTCTTACGCTGGCGGTTAATGGACTTTCAGAAGCTATTCCACTGAATGGACAGACCAGTGCGCAGATTGCCAACCGATTGCCGATCCTGTTCGTGCCTGCCAATTATGTCTTTGGTATCTGGGGCATCATCTATACCCTGCTGCTGGCTTTTGGCGTTTATCAGGCGCTCCCATCCCAGCGCGAAAATCCGCTGCTGCGCCGCATTGGCTACTGGTTCGCCCTGACCTGTATGGCGAACGGAATCTGGTTAGTGCTGTTCCATTACAATCTGTTCGCGCTGAGCATGGTGGCGATGGTCATCCTGCTGGTGGCGCTGATTGTGATTTACAGGCGCGTGGGTGTCGGACAGCGGAAAGTTTCTACCGCTGAACACTGGTGCATTCACATCCCCTTCAGCACCTATCTGGGCTGGATTACGGTGGCGACCATTGCGAACGCGGCCTATGTCCTGTTCGATGCAGGTTGGAATGGTTTTGGTATCGCGCCCGAAGTTTGGACTGTATCGCTGCTCGTTATTGCTGCTGTACTCACCTTGACGATCATCGTGCAGCGGCGAGATGTGGCCTATACTGCCGTGCTGGTGTGGGCGCTGGTCGGAATTTACGTCAAACAATCGCCCACCCCGGTTGTCGCTTATATGGCGCTCGCCGTAGCGCTCGTAGTAGCCATTGCCCTGCTGGCGCGGCTGTTTATTGGACGGCAGTCTACCCCCAGAACGATGCAGACTGCCTAAACTCGGAGAGAAAATAACATGGTTCAACCTTCACCACATTTGAATATTGGCGACCCTGCGCCAGATATTGTCGTCTCGGATATTCAGGGGAAGCCGGTTCATCTGGCGGATTACTGGAAGAAAGATAGACTGACTCTGGTGAGCTTTCTACGGCATTTCGGCTGTATACACTGCCGCGCCCGATTGGCCGAACTGGAAACACACCGCGAGGTATTACACAAAGCCGGTTTTAAACTGGTTACGCTGGCGCTGGGAGAGCCGAAACATGCTGAACGCTACTGCGGCAAACTTGCGCCGCATCTGGATTGTCTGGCGGATGACAAGAACGAGGGCTACTACGCCTGGGGATTGAAACAGGGAACCACCAGCGAATTTCTGACACACAGCATGGATGTCATGAAAGCCAGTCTTAAAGCAATGGCGAATGGGCATATGCAAGGGGTAGCAACAGGCGACGCGCATATGCTGCCGGGGACGTTTATCGTCGATGCCGCTGGCACGATTCGCTATGCCTATTACAGCGATTATGCCGGGGATGACCCGTCGATTGAGACGCTGATTCAAATGGCACAAACGATACAGCAGCCCGTTTAACTACGTCCTGTTCCCCCCCATAACTATTTGGCTGGAACTGCTCGATGCAACCCATGAATCGGGCAGTCGCATTTAAGCCAGATTTAAGTCAGATTTGAGCCAAAGTTAAGCCGCGCCATTCGCATTTGTCGTACTCTGGATGCCGGACTCGAAATAAGGCATTGGAGACAACAACGTGTTGAATAGACGAAACGTGCTGACCATCGTCGCAGTCGTGATTGTTGGTTTTATTGTCATACAATTTGTACCGGGGTTTGCCCGTACCAATCCCCCCATTACCTTTACTATGCAGTGGGATTCGCCGCAAACAGCAGCCTTGATGAAGCGCGCCTGTAACGACTGTCACACCAATGAGACGGTCTGGCCCTGGTATTCACAGGTTGCGCCGTTTTCCTGGCTGGTGGTACATGATGTCAATGAAGGTCGTCAGAAATTGAATTTCTCCACCGGAAGCGGCGAAATCAGCGCAGAGGATTTAGTTCACGTCATCGAAAATGGCAGTATGCCGCCGCAGAAATATCTCATTCTGCATCCTGATGCGAACTTAACGCCGGAAGAAAAAATCCAACTGGTGGCAGGCATTCAGGCCACCGCCAATGGAACCATTCATAGTATTCCCGGTCAGGGAAATGAAGCGGGTGAAGGCGATGAAAGTGGAGAAGGCGGCGAGGGTGCTGGCGGCTAAGGCTGGAATGCGCGGGTTAACTGCGCCCATTCTTCCAGTGTGAGGGTTTCGGCGCGACGGCGCGGGTCGATCTCCGCCAGTTCAAACAGGACAGCAGCATCTTCAGCATCCATAGCGAGGCCGCTGCTGATCGAATTTTTCAACTGCTTGCGTTTTTGCCCGAAGCCTGCCCGTACTACCCGGAAAAACGTATCGCTGTCAGGCACATCGACAATCGGTTTATCGTAGGTATCAATCCGCACTACCGCGCTGTCCACATCCGGGCGAGGCCAGAACACGCTGGGCTTCAACCGCGCCACGATTTGTGGACGACCAAAAAACTGCACACTGACCGAAAGAATGCTCATATCGTCCGGCTTGGCGATCAGGCGTTCAGCGACTTCCTGCTGCATGGTCAGCACCAAACGGCGTGGACGGTGGTCGTTCTCCAGCAGCAGACGCAAAATCGCGCTGGTGATGTAATAGGGCACATTGGCGACCACCACATAGGGGTCGGGGCGAAAAAGCGAAGGAACATCGACGGTGAGAATGTCCTGGAAGATGAACCGCACATTGTTGACCTGCGCGAATCCATCCTCCAGCACCGGTTGAAGGCGCTCATCCACCTCGACAGCGATAACTTCCCGCGCGGCCTTCACCAGCCGCTCAGTCAAAAGGCCGGTTCCGGGACCAACTTCCAGCACCCGGTCATCCGGCTTCAGTTCCGCCAGATGGACGATTTTTTCCAACATGTTCGGGTCATGCAGGAAATTCTGCCCCAGGCTTTTCCGGGGGAGAATGTCGTAAGATTCAAGCAGCGCCTTCGGATTCAACCCTATTTTCCAAATTCAGACTTGATACCGGGGTCGGTATAGAAAACATAGACCACGAACGCGCCGACGATTAGCCAGACGAGATTCAAGACACCGCTGCCAGTCAGCAGACTGACAAGAGAAACGACTGCGCTAATGCCTGCCACGACCACCACACCCATCCGTGACCATGCCGCACGACTGCGCAAGCCCAAGCCCACGACAATCATCGCCGGGCCAAGAATGATGTTCAGGATACCCAGCACTAAGGCGATACCGCCCACTGCCACCAGCGAGGCCGAAGCAGCAGCAGCCTCGGCTGTGTTTTGACCACCGGCTTGACTCACAGCCGCCGCGCCAACTGCGCCACCAATTCCAGCCAGGCCGCCTGCCAGGAACAGCGCAACTCCGCCGCAGAGCGTGATGACACCCACGACCAGCATGTAAATCATCACGTAGCGAATAACCTGACTGCGCCCCATCGAATCGAGAATCTGATTAACGTATTTTTGTATCTGATCCATGAAACAATCTCCATTTTCGAATGTAATTGACGGTCATGTTACAGTGTATAGCGGCTTTCCTTTGGGAGCAACAGGCTTTCAGCCGGGCAACATGTAAATAATAGTATCAGGAACGGGAGTCAATAAGTACACATCGACATATTTTGACCACGAAATCCAGTTTTCGTCATCATAACCCAGATCAATCCATAACTTGATGCGACGTGGGCCACCCGTATCCGCTGCGATACCTACGCCGTAATCCGGCACATAAAGCTGTGTACCATAGGGAATCACTTTCGGGTCAATGCCGACAATCCCTTTAGTCAGCACACGCCCGGTTGCCGTAATATTATCACCTCCCAGCGCGGCAGGATGATAACTGGTGGCGTACATATGCAGCTTGCGCCAGTATTCGCGCGGGCCATCCGGCGTATCAACGGTCCGAATCACCACATTGGTTCCAAAGCCGATTACACGATTAAGCGGATTCAGTGTAATGGTCGTATTTTCTGTCTCGCGGCTGACCTCTACACCATTTTCATAACGGATGCGTGTGCTGGTCTGTTGGATGCCGTTTTGCCCTTCCTGAAGGGTCACCTGCTGGTCAAGTTCCAGATCAGCGCTGGCCTGATAGACGGTTTCGAAGGGAATCACGCTTTGCTGCGAATCGACCTGCTCGGTCACACGTATGACACGGACTGTCATTCCCGGTTGCAAAGGACTGTTTTCATCCGGGATCGAGTAATCGAGTCCCATCAGCGGCACATTCGCGCTGATGAGCGCATCGGCTACCGTCGTACCGCGTGTACGGGTTTCCAGCGTGACACCATCCGCGATGACCGTGACTGGCTCCGAACGGTGAATGCTGACGGTCATATCCGGCGTAATCGGGTCATTCAAATCCGGCATAACCGAATCGGCCAAATACAGCGTAATTCCGGCCTCGAAAAGCGCTTCACCAACCGTCGGACGGGTGGTTTGGGTACTTGTCACCTGTCCATCGTCATCAATATGAACCGTGACCGCGTGTTGAATGGTGATGAGGGTCGCCGGGACAGGCCACACCAGCATATCGGCAAACGTCGTTTCTGTGCCATCGACGATAACCAGGTCTTTGTCGCCCGGTGTCACACCTGCGCTGTGCAGGATGTCCAGCGGATTGGTGAACAGCGTTTGAAAAGTTTGCGGCTGCCCGTCGATTGTCACTGTAACCGCGCGTGCCCGTTCAATGCTCACGATAAGGTTGGCACTAAGCCGCGTATCCAAAGGTGGCGAAACACTGTCGCCGGTATTGACCGGAATGGCAAGCTCATTCAATAAATCGCCTACCGTGTGCGCCGAACTTTCCACTTGTGTCGCGGAACCAGCAACCATGACCGTCACCGGGACAGGTGGAACCGGACTCAACAGGAGCAGCAGTCCAGCCACCAGTGCCACCATCGCGCAAATAATCAGCAGTCCAATGCCTCCTACTGCTAACCACACTGGGCGAGTCGACGTTTTGGGAGGCTTAACGGAGACAATGGGAACGGCAGGCGTACTGCGCGGTGTTCGCGGTGCAGGTGCGTTGGACTCAGATGACATAAAGGGGATACTCGATAACGGGGGGAGATATAAAAGTCAAGAGGTTGTCCACAGTGCGGCCAGGCCGGATTACCTGCAACACCCAGAAGAGACTCCTTAGTGCTGCTTCCTTCCGGACCTGACACGGTTCGGAGGTCCTGCCGTGCAGGACCCGGTCTGACCGAACCGGGGACAACCCCCTGAGCAAAAAATTATCTTTTCTGAAGAATCGGCTACTAAGTGTTAAAAAAGGAAATATTGATAATCTTAAAAGGATTTTAAACTCGCGCCGCCAGTTTGTCAAATGGCATACCCATGATTGCCTAAGTTATGGGGCGACTAGTCGCCCCATAACACAATTCAGCGCCAATCCGGTGCGTACAGCAAACCGCCGTTTTGCCACAGGTTATTCAAGCCGCGTTCAATCGGTAAATCGCCTTCAGGCCCCAGATGGCGATTATAAATTTCGCCGTAATTGCCCACATCCTGGATCGCCGAAAACATGAAATTGGGCAGTAAGCCCAATGTCTTGCCGATGCCCAGAGTCGGGTCAATTAAACGTGCCACTTCCGGTCCTACCCGGCTGATATAATCAGCATCACTTTCTAGGCTCGGCTGTTCACCCGCTGTTGCCGCCGGAACCTGCTGGCGCATCTTCGTCCGCACATTCTCGCTCGTAATCCCCAGCTGCTCCGCCTGAATCAAACCGAGGAACGTCCATTCGACGATGGTTTGCCATTGGTCATCACCGGCTTTTACCACCGGGGCATAAGGTTCGCGAGTGTAATATTGATCGCTGTTTTGCCAGACCTGATATGCCTGTGGGTCGTCTGAGCGTTGGCGTAAAATGGAAAGCTGAACGACATCCGAGCTGATAGCATCGCAGCGACCATCATTCAGCGCTTGCAGCCCTTCGTTCAGATTGGCAACCGAGAGCAATCCGCCGTTTAATCCCTGACCTGCCATATACGACAGCACATCACTTTCGGCGGTGCTGCCCGTCACCACACAAATCGTCCCGCCGTCCAGATCTGCCCAGGTTGTCGCAGCACGCACCGTGCGTACCATCACCGTCTGTCCACCATAAAAATTGATGGGGCCAAAGATTAATCCCTGCGCATCATCATTCATCGTCCAGGTTACATTGTGCAGCAGCACATCAATTTCACCACTGCGCAGCGCATCTTCCCCGGCTGCCGCACTCGAATACAAAGGCAAACTCACCAGCGTAGCATCCCCCAATACAGCCGCCGCCACCGCCCGACAAAAATCAACATCGAACCCGCTCACATCGCCAGTGTTCGGGTCAAGATAACCGAAGCCGAATAAATCCTGATTTACACCACAAATGACTTCCCTCCGTGTCAGAATCGCATTCAGGGTAGGGCCATTATTGGTGGGCACATCCTGAGCCAGTGTTGGCAGGCTAAAAGAGAGTATCGATAACAGCAGTCCGATTTGAATAATGGATTTTCGCATAAAATTCAGCACCTGGTTTTGCTCAATCTTCCTCAATCTTGAAACCCGGTGGACGCACAGCATCAACCTTTTTCAGGATAAGTGCCCGGATTTCCCCCGCTTCAGCATGACGACCCAGCGCTTTTTTGGAAAAGACCACGTCGCCATTAACAGTAACTTCAAAACGTCCGCCGGAAGCTGGCAGCAGCGTCCAGGAACGTACAAAAACTTCGATCTCACGTTCACGCAGAATATCGTCCGTCAAACTGACGGCACGCGCGGTGTAATTTCATACCGCGCAGTATTCCAGGGTGACATCCAACAATGCCAATTGCATGATATTCCTCCTTACTTTGACCTAACCAGCATATCATAACACGCCAAGCACGCCAACCTATCGGAATTTTTCACATAGGCGGCGTGTAGGGGTTGAAAATCTGTTATACAATATTTCGAAACTAATGGGAGTAATAATGTGAATGCAATTCAGGAAATCTTCGCTGAATATTCGCGAATGCGGCAAAGTGGGCTGGATACCAAAGCTGCCCTGAATGCCCTCCGTTCCAATATCGAAACCTTGTCCAAAACCCAACGCGCCGAGTTAGCCGCCAGGCTGCGCAGCTATGAAACCAACACTTTGCCTTCTGAGCCAAAAGCAGCACCAGCAATTGCCCCTATCCGTCCAATTGTGCCGCCGTCTACACCGCTGCCCCCCTCGCCGTCCCGAATTGCCACACCTCCTGTGCCACCCCCACCACCGCCACCAGCAGCCGACCCGCGTTATGAAACGGGTGAAATCGAGCAAGTGCTCTGGGTAAACTGCCCGAACTGCGGCAAAGCCAACCAGCAGCATGAGGTTTTTTGTTATTCCTGTGGACAACTGCTCGAATCCGGCAAAGCCGGGGGGGCAACCATCGTTTTTCAGGATGCTGGCGACAGCCACGAAAAAGACTATTTCGGGGACGATTCAGTCCTGGCGCTGCGGGTTCGCGGTTCGACCAATTTGTTTGAGCTGCGTCCACAATATGTTAATCATGAACTCATCATCGGACGCAGCAGCGAAGGCAGCGTAATGACTCCCGATGTCGATCTCAAAGACCGCAAGGGAGCGGATTTAGGCGTTTCACGTATGCACATTTCCATCCGCTATGACGCTGATAATCACGAAGTTTTAGCGACAGATTTGGGCAGCGCCAATGGATCGTTCATTAATGGACAGCGTTTGATGCCCAAAGAAGTTCGAATCCTGCGGCATGGTGACGAACTGCGTCTGGGCAAATTAGTGCTGGCGATTTCGTTCCGCCATCCGTCTAGCCCGGT
>JBGAGR010000328.1:0-7899 GCA_044226645.1 Aggregatilineales bacterium | reverse complement strand
GTCTTTGAGCCGTTTGTGCAGGCCAGCAACAATGCCAGCGAAGAAGGGGCAGGCTTAGGGCTGTATCTGTCACGCGAGGTTGTTAATCGACACGGCGGACAGATGCGGGTGGACAGCATCCCCGGCAAAGGCACAACGGTTGTGATGGTACTGCCGATTGTGGCGACGGGCGAAGTGAAAATGATCGCCGCGCCGTCTTATTCGCCTGTGACTGAGCCTGTTGTCGCTATCTCTGCCGCGTCGTGTTGAAACTGTCGCTGGCAAAGACAGGATCGCAACGTGTCGAGCCGACGCATTGAACGTCCGATGTAAACCTGCTGGCTGGTGTTGGGCGAAGTCTGAACTGATGACCCGTTTGCAGGGCAAAAATGGAAGGACAGGGCTGGCGAGATTATTGTATCGCGGCGGTGAGGAAGCCGTGATGAATACGGTGCGGCTGGATTTGATCTTTGATGTCAAAATCTCAGGGATGCCAACGGTCTGGATATTTGCGAGCGGATGTGCAAACGCACTGAAGTTCCTATCATTATGCTGGCCCGGATGAGCCTTCTGAAGCCTGAAAAAGTTCGCGCGCTGATGATCGGGGCGATGATTATATTTCTCAGCCGATCAGCGATGATGAACTGATGGCGCGTGTTCATGTTATTTTCAAGCGGCGACGTATTCCAGACCGGACGCGCGAACCGCTCGATCTGGGTAATCTCTACATTGATTTTGCCCGTCGCGAAGTGTTCCTGACCGATAAACCGCTGGAACTGACCCGTATCGAGTACGATTTACTGCATACGCTGGCGGTTAATCAGGGGCAGGTGCTGACGCACAAACAACTCCTGAAAAAGTGGGGGGGCCAGAATATCAGGCCGAGACTCAATATCTGTGGGTGAATGTCAGCCGTTTGCGTAAAAGCTGGAACCGACACCGGACAGTCCGCGTTATATCCACACGCAGCCGGGAGTTGGCTGCTTTTCCGCCCGTCATAAAAATTAATTTCCACGTCTACTGAAGGGGTGGGGCCCTCGTCCGGTAGGAGAGTAATAAGTGGTGGATATTAAAAGCCCCGACCCGACCCTCTCCCAACCGGCGAGTACGCCTAGGCGAGGGGAGAAAGACGATCTCAGAGCAAGGGTTGTGACTGAAAAAGCGTCCACCGTTTATTGTGGTGCTACCCCTCATCCCTTCGTAACAATCATTAGAAAATATCGTCAAATCCTCCTTTAGGCGGATGCTCTTCCCGGTCAAATGCCCGATTTTCTGTAAAAAAGTGTAAATTAAGCCACTTTTTTCATGCATCCTGCATATAATGGGGAAAAGCAGCGGCACAATCTTGTTTTCATTGAAAGGGGAAAACGGTGAAAAAGTTATCATATCGTCTTGGTTTGATTCTGTTTATCGTCTTTGGTCTTTTCACGCAGGTCTTCGCGCAAAGGCAGAGTTCATCGACTTCACTGGAGGATATTCTCTCGGCTGGCTCAACACAGGTGACGCTCGGAGACACCCTGTTAGACGAGACATTTGATCAATCCGATGCGTGGGAAGCCTATTCCAATGATGAGGTGAATGCAAAAGTCGGCAAAGGTGTCTACCGCATGGTGTCTACCGCCGCGCTGTTGGAGTGGGGAATCAACAATGATACCCATACCGATGTGGTGATTCAGGTCGACACCCTGCAAAATTCGAGCTATGAGCTGAATGGTTACGGTGTGTCCTGCCGCTCTGGACTGAAATCGAATGATGGTTCCGGTTATTATTTCCGTATCAGTGGTGACGGTTATTATGCCATTACCAAGAGCGACGGCGAAACACTGACTAATCTGGTGGATTGGACAAAGTCGGATGCCATTCATCAGGGACAGAACCGCAACCAGATTATCGCGGTCTGCGTGGGCGACTATCTGGCGCTGTATGCCAATGGGGAACTGCTGGCGGAAACCAATGACAGCGACCTGACCGAAGGCCATGCTGGCTTGAGCGTGAGTGCGTTCGAGAATAAGGATAAAGACCCGGTTGAGGTGGATGTGTCCTTCGATAATGTAGTCATTACGGAAGCATCGTCTGGTCGTAGTGGCGGTGGTACAGGTTCCAGTGTCACGCTTTCCAACTTCGATGGCGCTTCAGAGGACGCGATTGCTGAACTGCAAGACCTGAATCTGATTTCGAATGATGCGACCTTTATTTTTGGTGAAGACTACGCCTTTTTCAGCGGTCAGGGTAATTTCTTCACGCCGCTGGCACGTCGTAAGCCGCACCAGAATATCGTCATGGCAGGCCGCCTGAAATTTACTGTTGGTAACGCGAACAAATTCGAGTCCTGTGTGCTGACTTCGCGCATTAACACTGATTCGAGCGGTACCGCCATCACCTATGTCGATACCGGGTTTATCAACGACGGCTCGGTCTATATCTTTGATCGTTTCTCGGAGACGAAAGACGGCAATTATCAGGTTGGCGAAACGACTTATGATCTCTCCGACGAGCATCATATTCTGTTCACGCTGATTGATGATACGGCTAATGTGTACGTAGACGGTGAACTGGCGATTGCTGATTTCGCCGTTGATGCGCGTTCCGGCAGCTATGGTATCAGCCTGACCGGCGCGGGTGCGAAAGCCAAATGCGAAGGTCGTGATATCTGGGCTTACGAACTGCCGGAGTAATTCATGCCCATGATCTGAACGGCTTCTGCCGAAATTGGTCGTTATTTGTATAGCGCTGCCCTGCTGTGTTAATCTCAGGGCAGCGTTTTTATTTCGCGGTTTCAATTGTGAGTTACGGATGAGACCGTTTGAACCGTTAGCGCATCTAAGGCATATACTAGCGGATACTTGAGTCGTATTGGGATGGCGATGTTATGGTAAAACGGCTGCTTGGTCTGTTCCTGTTGGTAATCATATCGGTAACGGGCATACCCGCTGCCGCTCAAATTCCTGAAGCGATAACGATGTCGGTAAGCGCGGGCTTTGACGGGAGTTTCCGTGAAGGCGAATGGCTGCCGGTTTATATCCGTGTGAGCAATGATGGCGGCGATGTGGAAGGGCGTTTGGTTGTCCGACCTGAAACCTCCAACAACGCGGTCAACAGTGCTTACAGTCTCCCGATCAGCCTGCCGAACGGCGCGCGAAAAGCGGTTTTTCTCTACATTACCGCGCAGAGTTTCGCGACTCAAATCCGTGTCGAACTGATTGACGACAGCGGCGTAGTGATTGCAGCGGAACCCGCGACTTTGCGTTCCCTGCAATCGCGCGATCAGCTTCAGGTGGTTATTTCGCAGTCCGCCAGCGGTGTGGTTGACCTGACCGGGGTGCATGAGGGCGGCTACAGCGGCTTTCAGGCTAACTGGCGCATTGAAAATATCCCTGACCGGGCGACGGCGTTACGTGCCGTGAATATGATTATGTTCAGCGATATTGACAGCGGAACCCTGAGCAGCGCCCAAAAAGAAGCCATCAGTGATTGGGTATCCCAGGGCGGACACCTGATCGTCACGGGCGGTACGAACTGGCAGGGAACCGCCGCCGGACTGCGCGACCTGCTGCCCTTTGTGCCACAGGCCAGCACCTCACTGGACAGCCTGACTCCGATTGCCGATTGGATGCATTTTAGCGGGAGTAATTTATCGCAGCAGGCCGTTGTTGCTACGGGCACAGTGCAGCCGGATGCGAAGGTCATGGTCAAAACCGCCGATGATATGCCGCTGCTGGTGCGGCGGACATTTGGGACAGGCGTGGTCGATTATCTGGTTGCTGACCCGAATGCGGTGCCGCTGCGGGGATGGGGCGGTCTGTCCGATCTCTGGCTGACCCTGGCAACCAACACCGAACCGCACCCAAGCTGGTCATATGGTGTCACCGATTGGGATGTTGCCAACAGCGCGATCAATGTGCTGCCCGGTATTGATTTGCTGCCGGATATTCTGCCGCTGTGCGGCTTTCTGGCGCTGTATATTGCGCTGGTTGGCCCCCTCAATTATCTGGTGCTGAACAAAATTAACCGGCGTGAATTCGCCTGGGTGACAATTCCGTTGTTCATCGTCATCTTTAGCGCACTGGCCTGGGTGGTCGGCTTTAATCTGCGCGGAAACGAAGTCACCCTCAGCCGCCTGACGCTGGTCGAATCATGGAGCGATGCGCCTCATGCGCGGGTGCAGCAGTTGGTTGGGTTGCTTTCGCCGCGCCGCGCACAGTACAGCCTCTCGGTGCTGGATAACAGCTTCCTGCGGCCTATTCCGGTCACAGCGTCAGGTTCCACGCTTTTGGGCGGCAGCAACCTTCAATTAAGCACCGCTATTGAGCAGTCCGATGTCTTTCAGGCGACGGATTTCCCGGTTGATGCCAGCTTTATCGCGCCATTTCATGCGGTCACAACGGTTGTGAAGCCGGAAATTGGCGGAACGGCGACCATCATTTTCGATACCCAAACGGATTTGCAGAAAATTCGCGGTTCAGTGAGCAATAATACCGATTTCGTTCTGAATGATCCGGTGATTCTAGCGCGAGGGCAGGTGCTTCGTCTGGAAAATCCTTTGCTTCCGGGCGATGTCGTCCCATTTGATCTCGCGCTGTCGGGTAATGGACTGCCATCCCCCTCGCCGCTGGCCTTTGAAGTGGGTGGCTTCCGTTCGGTCTATTTCCGGGTGTACAGCCGTCAGAATACCACCACTCAGACGATTGCCGATATTATGGGCGACCAATTGGATGATCGTAAGAACTATTTCTATCAGGGCATCGGAAGCACTACAGAGGAACAGGAAATTTATCGCCGCCGTCTGTTTTTGAGTTCCTTTATTGATGATCCCTATAACGTGCTGACCGGACGCGGCGACCAGGTATATCTGGCAGGCTGGAGCAGTCAGGCTCCGCTGGGGGTCGATTTGCAGGGCGGGAATTGGAAATCGCTGGATACCACGTTATATCTGACGCAGTTGGCGGGTCAGGTGACACGTCCGGCAGGTGAAGCGTTGATTTCCTCCGATCAATTTACCTGGATGGTGCAGAGTCCAACAACGGTGAGTGATGCTGCTCCGCTGGGTATGACCCTGCAACCGGGTGATGAGGTTATCTTCCGTTTTACGCCGCTGCCCTATTCGGTTTTGCAGCAGGTAAACCAACTCACGGTTTATGTTGATCGTGGACAGAATCTCGTGCGCAATTTCCCGGTTGATGTCTGGGATTGGCATAAGGCGGATTGGGAACCAATGGTCATTCCGAGCGGCAGTCAACTGGACATCAGCGAGCCGGAGCGCTTTATTGGTCCGGAAAACGCCGTTCAGGTGCGCATTGTGGCGGATGATATTGGCAGTTATCCGCGCTTTGATAACCTGACCGTTGAGCAGCGCGGGCAATTTTAACGATATACTAACAGCATAGATGTCAATACAGGCAGTAAGCCTCGTTCAAAGGCTTTTCGGCTTCCAGGAGACAACGGCATGGATTTGATTATCGAAACTAAGGATTTAAAGAAGCGTTACGGCAAATTTGATGCAGTGAATGGGTTGTCGCTGCAAGTGCCTTCCGGTTCGATTTATGGCTTTGTTGGGCCAAACGGGGCGGGCAAGACGACGACCATGCGCATGTTAACCACGCTCACCCGTCCTACATCCGGGGAAGCCTGGGTCGCCGGACATTCGGTGACGCAGGAGCCGCGTGCGGTACGGCGGGCGATTGGGTATATGCCGGATGAATTCGGCGTGTATGACGATATGCGCGTCTGGGAATATCTGGATTTTTTTGCGGCGTGTTATGACATCCCCGAAGCCAGCCGCAAGAAGCTGATTGATGATCTGCTGGAACTGGTTGATCTGGCGCACCGCCGTGATGATATGGTGGACAAGCTGAGTCGCGGTATGAAGCAGCGGCTTTCGCTGGCGCGGACACTGGCGCATGATCCGGCCATCCTGATTCTGGACGAACCGGCCTCTGGTTTAGACCCACGCGCCCGTGTCGAAATTCGCGAACTGCTGGTTGAACTGGCAAGAATGGGTAAAACCATCTTTTTCTCGTCGCATATTCTGGCGGACGTGAGTGAAATCTGCTCGCACATCGGCATTATCGAAGCGGGACAGATGGTGGCACAGGGCAGTATGCAGGATATGCGTGCGCAACTGATGCCGCATCGCGAAATTATGGTCACTGTGCGCGATAACGAAGTGGCTGAGAAGGTGGTGGCGGTGGTTTCCACCATTCAGGGCGTGGTGAACACTGAAATCCTCGACCCGAAAGCGGGACGTTCGCGCGTGCGCATCGATTTTACGGGCGATGATGATGGTGTGGCGGCGATCAACCAGAAACTCGGCGCGGCTGAGATTGCGATTCTGGGCTTCAGCGAAGAAACCAAAGACCTCGAAGCGATGTTCATGCGCGTGACCAAAGGCATGGTGACATAAGACGGTTATGGGAAAAGAAATCGAATTTGGGTGATGTAGGGACACGATATATCGTGTCCCTACGAGAAATTCGGTTGGATTTGTTTTCTTTTTCCATTAGAAAGTCAGTGGTTTTCCGGAACAGGATTGAGCGGTTGAGCGTCAATCTATAAAAGATGTTTATTGGTGCGGCCTTAAGGTAAGGAAGTGGTGATGGCGAAAATGCGCCTTTCAATAGTCAACAGCATAGGATATAGACGCAATATCCTAATCGCGTTGATTGCTTTGATAGTAGCGCTTGTCGGTATTCCGTTCCTATGGAGCGCGGGTAATCGGAATCCGTTTTGCCCCCTGAGCGTATCTGCGCAGGATAATCCATGTTTGGCTCAAGAAGTGACTATCAGCGCACAGGAATTACAAATATTGGGTTTGCAAGCGACCAGTAATGCACAGGGATTGCAGATTTTCGCTCTGCAAGAAACGAATGAGGCCCTCCGACAAGCTAATCTGAATCAGCCTCTAATCGTGATTACAGTTCCCATTGTTATTACGGCCACGCAAGCTCCAGCTTTCACTGTTTCAGTTACCCCTGAAAAGAGTAGTTCCTCTGAAACACCTGTTGGTGACATGACCAATCAACCTATGAGTATCATGCCGTCAACAAGCACAAGTTCCCACGTTCAAATCGTTGAAGTTGATGGTGCAGGCAATTTTAGAGCCGAGGGCGTGGTTATTCGTAACACCGGGAGTACTGTCAATCTTAAAGACTGGACTCTGATCTCTAACAACGGAGATACCTATACTTTTGGCGAACAGTTTTTGTTTGCCAATGCGGTTATTACGGTGTTTAGCGGAAAAGGGGAAAATACTTCAATATCCTTGTACTGGAATCGAAACAAACCGATTCTGGTTAATCCAGGGGATTTCATCGTTCTGAAAGATAATCGCGGTAGAGTTCAATCGGTTTATCAGTTGCCGTGATGTATTGTTGCGCGTGATTTAATCAAGGAAGTGGCGATGGCGGAAGAAGCAATTCCTGTTCAGCTTGTGGATGCGCCTGAAGAAGCACTCAGCCCGCGTGAAGTGCGCCTGGAACGCGGCGCGGTTTTTTTGCGCTGGGGAGCATTCATCAATGGCGGTCTGGCGATTCTGATTATGCTGCTGGCGTTAGCTGGCGGAATCGGCATCATACCGAACTTTTTCCCCACGCTGCGCACTCTCCTGCTGACGCGCTTTCCCGGTGCAGATGATGCCGCTGTCGCTGCTGTTATTTTGCTGACACAACTCAACATCAGCTTTTTACTGGTTATCATGGTCGGGCTGTTGGCGCGTGAAACCTGGGCGTTGGCGGGTGTCTGGCTGCTGGCTGTGGCAAACGGCGTTGTGCTGGCTGTTCTCGGTTTCACACCCGCGTTGGTCACGATTGTTTGTGCGGTGATTAGCGGCTTCATCGTCAGCCGGGATGTACGGGCGTTCCGTATCAACCCGGTCATGCTCAAGGAACTGCGCGGCAGGATGCGCGGTGTACGAGCATTCGTGGT
>JBGAGR010000327.1:0-9049 GCA_044226645.1 Aggregatilineales bacterium | reverse complement strand
CTGCATTTCCGGCATTTGTGGGGGACGGGCAAACGGGCGCAGTTAAAAGCCGAAGCGAACGGGGCGGAAGCAGTTTATGAGACGGTGATACCTGTGCTGGAAATCGGGCTGCCGTTTGTACCGCGTACCATTGGGGTAGATTACCTGAAGTGGCCTTTGCTGCCGGAATTGTTCCCGACTTCGTTTCCGGGAGTGAAAACCAGCCGGGATGATGTGCTGGTGGAGATTGATAAAGAGCGACTAATCACGCGGATGAAGCAATATTTTGACCCGGCAATCAGTCACGAGGAAATGGCACGGATTGCACCGGGATTTATGGACAGTTCAGCCCGTTATAACCCGGAAGAAATACGAGGTTATCTGCTCAAACGCGGTTTTCTCCCTGAAAACATTGTTCGTTACAGCTACCGCCCATTTGATAACCGCTGGCTGTATTGGGAACCCGAAACCAAGCTGCTTGATGAAAAACGATCTGATTATTTTCCGCATGTAAAGCCGGGAAATATGTGGATTGAAGCGCGGCAGCATATACCGATGGAGTTTGATCGCGGTTTATTTACTCGTCAGCTTGGCGATCAAGTTGGAAACGGCATGTCGAGTTATTTTCCGCTCTATCTTTACAACACGTCTAATCAGGCTGATTTGTTCGGGAATAGTGGTGAACGCAGGGCGAATCTGAGCAAGCTGGCGGTGGGGTATCTGGAACAGGTGGGGGCGGATGAACAAGCGTTGTTTTATCACGCGCTGGCGGTGCTGCATTCGCCTGCGTACCGGATGGAAAATGGCGGGGCATTGAAACAGGATTGGCCGCGTGTGCCCCTGCCCAAGTCGGCAGAGGTTTTGCAGGAATCGGCGCGGTTAGGACAGGAAGTCGCGGCGCTGCTTGACCCGGAAAATGATGTGGTCGGCGTGACAGCGGGTGATCCGCGTCCCGAACTGCGCGAGATTGCTCGTCTGACCAGCACGACTGGCACACCGAATTTCGCTATGAATGTCAATTGGGGCTATCTGGCGAATGGGGCAGTCATGCCGGGTCGAGGCAGAGTCGTTGAACAAGAAGATGGTTCGCTGGATATTTACCTCAATGAGACGACCTATTGGGCAGGTGTCCCGGCGGCGGTGTGGTTGTATACATTGGGCGGGTATCAAGTGTTAAAAAAATGGTTGAGCTATCGTGAGAGCCGTGTGCTAGGGCGTGAACTGACGACGGATGAAGCGCGGGAATTCATGAAAATCGCGCGGCGCATAGCGGCCTTAATCGAGATGCAAGCGGCATTGGATGCGAATTATCGGACGGTGGTGGCGTGAGAGCAGCAATAAAAAGGGCGAACCGATGCGATTCGCCCTGTGAGCGTTTCATCTAACCCTGTGATTCAGGGGGTGATGCGATGACGACTTTCGGGGCGCGGCGGCGAACTCTGCGCCAGATCAGCAGTCCCGGCAAGCCGATGATGAGCAGAACCGGCAGGCCGAAAATCACGATGGTGATGATGAGGTCAGCCAGTCCTTGCAGCAGATTGACCAGCGCGGCAAGGGCGTTCTGGGCGGTGTGCCCCGGATTCCATCCGGCGATTTGAATCGGTTCCTGAATGGCTTTGGGCGTGACATCCACCGCGATTGAGGAAAAGGATGAGGCTTCGTCAAAATACTGAATCTGCCCACGCACCGTTTCGATCTCGCCGCGTGTGCTGACCAATTGGTTGTAAACGGCTAAGACATCCTCGGTTTTACGGGCATCCGCCATAATCTCACGCAGTTGGGTTTCCGCCGCTTCCAGATTGGTCAGACGGCTTTTCAAATCGACATACTGTTGGGTCACGTCCTGCCCACTGATGCTTTCGGATTCAACCGATCCCGCGCCGGATTTAATGCGCGTCATGGCTTCGTCCAGCCGCGTCGCCGGGACACGGACGGTAATCGAGCCGCGTGAGACTTCCTGACCGCTGGCGGTCTGGACTTTGTTGCTGCTGGATGTGACCACCCATCCACCCATTTCTTCCGCCATTTTGCTGATGCTGGCGATGGTTTCATCTGCCGTTTCGACGATGAGACTCAGGTAAGCCGATTTCAGGATGACACGATCCTGGGCTTCACCAGCAGCGGTATTATAATCGCCGTCCTGCGACACAATGCCGGATTCATCGGCATAGCCGCCAGCAGGCTGCTCTGCTGGTGCATATGCCTGCTGTCCATTCTGACTAGCACCCATAGACAGCTTATCATAGGCAACGGACGCAGGTGGCGCTTGATTGGCGCTGCTGCAAGAGGCCGCCAGCACCATGACGAGTATCACCACGATAATCACGAACAAGGCTGATTTGGGTCGTCTAAAGTGTGTCATCCGATTGTCCTTCCCTGGCTTTTGCTTTTCTCTGATACTCGCGTAACAATAATCCCCTGAAAACAGATGGTTAGAACTCTTTGTGCATACTGTTGATTGTATGATAGACGTTTTTGGTGGGCTAGAGTTCCGAAAAGGATTTCTTCGCATGATTATTTCCTTTATGACGGCGAATTATGTGGCGCGGCAGGTCGGGTATCACATGACTGAAGGCTGGGGACAGGGCGACACTGCCAGTCAGAATTACTTTAAGCCGCTGAAGTCATTTGCCAAGCGCTTCGAGCTATATCTGAGTGACATTAAGGCGATGGGCTTCACGGCTGTCGATATGTGGACAGGCATTCTGAATCCGCAGTGGGTCAAGGATGACCATATCGACATGGCGACTGAACTGCTGGATGAATATGACCTGCCCGTGATGAGTCTGGCGGGAGGGTTAGGGGCGAACGAGGATGAATTCGAGGCCACCTGCGAATTGGCTGTGGCGCTCAATACAACTGTGCTGGCGGGTTCGACTCCACTGCTCAAGCGTAATCGGGCGGTCACTATCGCCACACTGCAAAAGTACGGCCTGCGACTCGGTATTGAGAATCATCCAGAGAAAACGCCGCAGGAAATTCTGGCGCAAATTGGGGATGGTGGCGGCGGCGTGATCGGCACCGCAGTCGATACGGGCTGGTATGGCACACGCGGTTATGATGCCGCCAAAGCGATTGAGAAGCTCGGTAAGCATGTTTTTGCCGTTCATCTCAAGGATGTGCTCAAGCCGGATGCGCATGAAACTTGTCGATTCGGCGCGGGCTGTGTGCCGATCAAGGAATGCGTCGATACGCTCAAGCGCATCGGTTACACGGGCGGCATTTGTGTGGAGCATGAGCCGGAATTGTTCGACCCGACAGAAGACTGCATCGCCAGCCTCGCCATGTTGCAGGAATGGCTGGCGTAGAAATCCTATTTAATCAGTAGTGAATCCATGTCATAAGTCACTATTTGAGTTGAGCATAGGCGAAGACAAAGTATTACAATGAGGCGTACAACAACCTGACTAAGGGGAAAATGATGCGCCACTATCATAAGCCAGTCCAGCGGGGGATGATAATCGTCATTGTCCTGTTTTTCTGTCTGAGTCTGAGACTGCCGCTGACGCAGGCTGCCGGAACCGTGACCGACTGCGCCAATTATGGGCCGGGGGCGGGTACGCTTCAGAATGCGTTAATGGGCGGTGGCTTAATTACTTTCACGTGCAGCGGCACGATTATCGTCCCCGAAATCACCATCACGCAGGACACAACCCTCGATGCTACCGGACAAACCGTGATTCTGAGCGGGAATAACGCCAACCGCGTGATTGTCAATTATGTAACTACTCAAATTATCCATCTGTCCATCATGAACGGGAATGTGGTTGCGAACCAAGCATACATTGCGGGAGCGGGTATTTTTAATGCTGGCAACCTGACCCTTTCAGATGTTGTCGTCGCACAAAATTCAACTTCAGCGACGGGTTTATTTAGCGGATACGGGGGAGGGCTGACCAATGATGCTGGAACCGTGACCATTACCAACAGCCAGTTTTATGGAAATTCGACTCTCAATGGAGAGGGCGGTGCGATCCATAATTATGGCGGCACGATGTTTATTGATAATACTACGATAAGGAATAATTCGGCTACAAGTAACAGTACCATTGGAGGGTATGGCGGCGGCATTACCAATCGGGATGGTCAGATGACTCTGGATAATGTCACTGTCACGAACAATACCGCAAGAAGCGGCGGGGGTATCGAGAATTTATACAATAACCTGATTATTAACAACAGCACCCTGTCCGCTAATGTTGTCATCGGGGGTGGCGGTGCGATTATGAATTTCGGTTCCATAACGATGAACAATAGTTTGCTTGATAGCAATACCGCAGTTGCATTTGGTGGTGCTATTCAGAATGGCGGCAGTATTGTCGTGACTGGAAGTACATTTTCCAATAACGCAGTCACGGGCACTAATATGTTGTACCAGGAAGGCTATGGAGGTGCGATTGATAACTACGGCGGCACTGCTAACATAACCACAAGCACCTTTACAGGTAATATGTCAACTTTTTCAGGGCAGGCTATTTCGGGTGCAGGCCCTACCGTGTTTATTGTATGTAGTAATATTTTGGGTAATGGTGGTTCAGCACCCTATGCTGTTCAGGCAATTGCTGATGCGCGGAACAATTGGTGGGGTGATCCGAGCGGCCCCGGCGGTGCTGGCCCCGGCATAGGAGATTCTGTCGGACCCTGGGTCAATTTCTCCGGTTTCCTTGCTGCTCCGGCGACCAGCGCCGATTGTGTACTCCCGGTGGCGACTCCAACACCAGTTCCGAACCCGGTATCGTTACCGGGCGTTGTTCAGTCTCCTTCGATTCCGCTGTGTTCGGATTTGAATGGCGCGGTTAATCCGGTGGTACGTGCCAAGCTGCCGTCTGGTGTCTATGGCATTTACTGCCGCATCATCGCGGAAAATCGTCAGTTTACCCGCACCCCGGCTGAAGTCGGCGTACAGTCCGTCCTGGATGAGGGGGTTATCCACGCTGTCGATGTCTTCAGCCCGTCGGGCGCAAGTGCAGCGGGAACACAAATTTGTTTACAGGGGGCTGGCAGCATCGTATTTCTGGATGCAGCCAATGCGCCACGTGTGCCTCAGACTTTGCCGACCACAACGCAGGGCGGCTACACCTGTGTCACCATACCCAACACGGGGACAGTTGTGCTGGTTGATGCCCATTTGCCAGCTCATGCGCCCGTCGTGGAAAGCGCGGTTGTCGGCGACTGCCATATCACGACTACGCATCAGGTGAATTTGCGCAGCGAACCGAACACTGGCAGCGCCATTATCGCCCGGCTTGCCTATCAAATCACCCTGAAAGTTACCGCGAGATCGAATGGCTTCTTTAAAGTCATTTATCTGGACGGGCAGGGTTGGGTAAGCGGTGATTATGTTACCTCGCAGGGGGACTGTGGTGGCTAATTTATAGAGGGGTTACAGGGCACATCACACCAGATGTGCCCATGAAATGTAAAGTTCGGCTTATCCTCGGCGCTTGTCGATTTCCTGCTTGAGAATATCGGTTACGACAGCCGGATTGCCTTTGCCTTTGAGGGCTTTCATGCACTGACCCATCAATGCGCCGAATAATTTTTCCTCGCCGCCCAGGAAACGAGCGACCATCGCGGCGTTTTCTTCCACGACCTTCGCCACCACTTCGCTGATGGCGCTAGTATCGGAGACCTGCGCCAAGCCTTTTTCGGCAACGATTTTGGCGGGGTCTGCGCCTGTTTCCCACATTTCGCTGAGGACATCGACTGCTGTGCCCCGGTTGAGGGTGCCGCTGTCCACCAGCTTGATGAGTTCGGCAAACTGCGCCGCACTGACTTTGGTCTGCCCGATGGATTCGCGCTCGACCCCGGCGTTGTTCATCAGGCTAAAGAGGCTGGTGGTGATCCAATTGGCAGCGGATTTGGCATTTGCTCCGGCGGACAGCACCGCCTCGTAATACTGCGATACGGCACGATCCGAACACAAGACCATCGCGTCATAATGGCTGAGTCCCAAATCTTTCTCGAAGCGTTCACGTTTGGCATCCGGCAGTTCCGGCAGCATTGCGCGCACTGTCTCGACCGTCTCGCGGCTGACTTCCAGAATGGGCAAATCCGGTTCCGGGAAATAGCGATACTCGTCAGCGGTTTCTTTGTAACGCTGGATAATCACGCGCTGCTTGACCTCATCCCAGCCGAGTGTGGCCTGTTTGACGGTATCGCCGCTTTCATACAATTTGGCCTGACGCTCGGTTTCGGCCTTAATTGAACGAAAAACGCTGCGGATGCTGTTCAGGTTTTTGACTTCGGTGCGGGTGCGAAATTCGGTATCGGAGGTGTGCATGATGCTGATGTTCGGCTCCATGCGCAGCACACCTTTGGACATATCGCCATTGTTCACACCGAGATATTGCAAAATTGCTCGCAGCTTGCGTCCGAAGGCTTCGGCTTCTTCCGCGCTGTTGATGTCCGGCTCGGTGACGATTTCCAGCAGCGGCACACCGGCGCGGTTGTAATCCACCAGACTCGACCCATCGACATGGGTGAGCTTGCCCGTATCTTCTTCCAGATGGGCGCGGCGGATGCGGATGCGCTTGGTGTAGGGTTCACCTTTTTCGGGCGTAACCTCAATATCCAGCCAGCCGTTAATCGCCAGCGGACGATCATACTGGCTGATCTGGTAGCCTTTCGGCAGGTCAGATAAAAGTAGCTTTTACGGGCGAACTGGTTAATGGGCGGGATTTCGCAGTTGAGCGCAAGGCCAACCATCATGCCAAATTGAATCGCTTTCATGTTAATGACCGGGAGTGTACCGGGCATCCCCAATGAGAGGGCATCAACGGCGGTATTGGGCGCGGCTTCCACGCTGTCCACTACCGGACAGGCGCTAAACATTTTGCTTTCGGTCAGGAGTTCGGCATGAATCTCCAATCCGACAACGGGTTTCCAATCGCTTAGGCTCATCGGTTATTCCTGAATGCTGGACTTTACGCGGGAGATTTTACCACAGAAATGGGAGAGCGTTTATAATGATGAGAGGTGAAAGGAAAAGCAAATGGTCGCCAATATGCGTGAAAAAGGTCATGCTATGCTGGATGAAATTCCTGAGCAGGAATTGGCATCAGTAATACAGTTGCTCGAATTGCTTGCAAAAAGTCGTGATAACCCGGATGTTGAGCCGGAAGAACTCTTGCTGCTGGCAACGGGTGAGTTGAAGAAAATGGATGATGAGATTGCTGATTCTCGCCCGATAGACTGGTAGAAAATATCGCTGATGATGAATAAATACAGCCTCTTGTTTCTCCTTATTCTCCTGATTTTCCACCCACAGGCAAACCTTGCCGCTCAATCAACTGACCGTCTTGAATATACCTTTCCGCATCGTGACGAAGTGCGTGGCGCGGTATGGAGTCCTGATGGCAGTCGCATCATGTCGTGGTCACAGGATGGAGCGGCATATGTGTGGGATAGTGTAAGCGGAATTCAACTGTTCAACCTGGACCACGATGATGTCTTTTATGGACCTTCATTTAGCCCGGACGGGAAATATATTCTTTCATTTAAAGAGGATACGCTGTTTGTTTGGGATGCATCCGACGGAAGGCAAAAGTATGCCATGAAACAGATTGATAAAATCTCGGATGCAGTATGGTTCCCAACCAGCGCTCAGATTGCAACATGGGGTACAAAGTTCGATTTCTCTGGTGGAACATCATCCAGTGATATTTTCGTGCAGATTTGGAATGTCAGCGACGGAACGCTGCAAGCAGTAATGCTTTTGCAGAATGGTTTCGTGCAGGTCGTAAAGCCTAATCGCGATGGAACGCAAATTGCAACTCAGATGACAGGTGAAGTTGGTGGAATACGGGTTTGGGATACGAATACAGGGGAAGAGATCACCGCGCTCCGGCAGGATGGGAGCTTATTTGGTACTGTAGGCGATGTTGCATGGAGCAGTGATAACCAACACATTCTCGTTTCGGGTATTACTGGCAAGGCATTTATCGCAGACTCGCTGACGGGTGAACATCAGGTCGATTTTCTGAACGATGATTGGATTTGGAGCGCTTTTCGCAGTCCCGATGAAACGCGAGTGGCGGGTCTGTTCATCAACAGCCGCACTACCCCGATTTGGGACGCTCAGACTGCTGATGAACTTCTGAACCTTCATCACGATGATTATGTGGTGGAACTTATATGGAGTGAAGACAGCAAGAGACTCTTGACGAGCAGTAATGATGGGAATACGGGTAATACAATTACATTGTGGGATGCTGTCGCAGGTACTAAGCTTCTGGAATTCCACCGTGAAGCGGGATCGGTCAGCGCATCATGGAGCAGTGATGAGACACGTATTCTCGGTTGGTTCTGGAATCCATTTCATTCTGCGGAAGAGGGTGAATTTGTTGTCTGGGATTCTGCCAGTGGAACAGAATTGCTTTCTCAGTCTCATGATGGAATTATAGCAGGCGCTTATAAACCGGTTTGGTCGCCGGTTGACAACCGCCTGTTATCATGGCGCGGTTCACAGGTCTTTGTCTGGGATTTAGGGTAAAAATCAGAGAGGAAATGCATTGATGCCCGACAAAAATACCCGCATGACATGGCTCACCCGCCTCATACTCGCTTTTGTCGCTATCAATGCGCTGATCGGCGCGGGTTCGCTCATCCTCTTTCCGAGTCAAACAGACACGTTGTTTTTCTGGGAGATCAAGCCGCCCATCAATGCCGCTTTGTTCGGTGCGTTATATCTCGGTGGAGCGGTCACGGTGGGATGGGTGACGTATCGTGGATGGTGGGAGCCAGCACGATTTCTGATTCCGGTGCTGGTCGCGGCCGGATTCTTTATAACATTGACGACCTTCATTCATGCGGATCGTTTTATCCCCGGCATCAAATTGGCCTACTGGCTGGTCATTTATATTGGCGCACCGCTGCTGGCGCTGTATCTGTATTTCTACTATGAACGCCGCAAGGCCAATTGGACAGTCAATGAACCGACGACCCGCGCTACCCGAATCATTGCCATTGTTACCGGGGCAGTCGTTTTAATTCTGGGAACTTTCTTATTGATTTCGCCGGAAAGTGTATTGGATTTCTGGCCCTGGAATGCCAGCCCGTTGATGATTCG
>JBGAGR010000326.1:0-8185 GCA_044226645.1 Aggregatilineales bacterium | reverse complement strand
GAGTACCAAGTGCAGAGTAAGGGACGGTCATAAGTGTATGATCGCCCCTTTTTAGCACCCTAGCTCTGCTGCTTTTCCTACTGTACGTTGAGAAACAGGGTAAATTCGAGATCGCCGGGGGAGCGTCCGTAAACGGTGAGCAGGTTAGCGGCTTCGCTGCGGTGCTGCATCCCATGATTGACGACATGGAACAGGCACTGCCAGAGGATACGCTCACGGATGACTCCATTATCAATCGGGTAGCGGATGATGCTTTCCATATCTTCGTCGCGCAGCGTGCCGATGAATTCCCACATAGCGCGTTCTTCTTCAATCCAGCGCTTTTGCAAATCCTGAACGGTGGGGAAATCCTCCGCCGGGAGATCGGGCGGGAATCCCTTGCCTGACATGGCATTGCGCCAGCCGTGTTCGGCATCCATCGTGTGGACGAGTGTCCCGCGCAAACTGCCGAAGCTGTGGCTGGAGGGCGCGAGGAACTGTTCCTGTGTGACCAGAGCGGCTCTGTCCAACAGGCGGTGATTCGCCCAATAGTTATAGGTCAAAAGCAGCGTGACATCCTGAAGATTCAACATGCTTGGTTTTCCTTTGTGGTTAAGGTAAAAGGTATAAGACGCAAGGTTTTAGGCAAAAATCCCAGCGTCGCTTGATGTCGATAATTGCGATCCTCACCCTCTACGGGAGTCCGTATGCGTAGTGTAACGCAGAACAGGTTTTCGGGTCAAATGTGGAAATTCGCGAGAGGACACATGGAAATGCATCCTCCAAGTGCGTCGGGATACGGACTAAAAAATGAGTTCATCGGGCAGGAGGGGTTTGCCAGTGGCGATGTCCATATTGAGCAGGCGGCTGGTGGCCTGTGCCTGTTCACCGATGAAGGCGGCAACGGTTTTGATAATGTAGCGCGCATCATTCCATGTCAGTTCTTCGCGATTGCCGAGTTTTTGGGCGGCGACCTCTTCCGCGATGCCTTGATAGTGCAAAGCTAAACGAGGTTGATGGTCGCGCAGGCTGGCGTTTTTAGGAACATTCAATTCCTGTTTGAGATGAGCGGCGGTGCGTTTCCACAGACCGAGATAAATATCATCGGTGGCGGTGGCGTAATGACGGCGGGTGAGTACCTCAGCAACAGATGCTTGTAAGGCACTGGTAAATTGATGGCGTTTGATTTTTCCTTCAAGCCGCGCCTGAATCCAGCCATCATCCTTGCCCTGTGCGCGGTACATTTCGATAACGGCATCGAGCGCTTGATCGGCGGTCATCGCGCCGGAAGTGAAGATGGTTCCGGGATCGCGGCGCACTTGATCAGTAAATACCCCGGCTTCTGTTAGGTACTGTTTGACTGAGCGAACCATACCTGAACGATCAGACATGCGCTGCGTAATAGCATATAAGCCCTTGTCATCAGTAAAATCCATCTCCTGCTTTCCGCCCGGAGTTTCAATGTCAAGGACTCTGAGAAATTCAGATACCTTGAATTCAGGATGTTTTGCGATTGCTTTTTTGAGGTCACTCCAGGGAGCGGATAGGTTCTTATTTTTAGAAGCTGAAACATGGTAAACCCAATCGCGCACAGAATATAGTCGTTTGCCCTCAGGCGTATCTATATGCGCTATCTCGCCATCCAATTTCTCGATTACAATTTCGGGTAAAGGTCTGGTATCCTCACTATCAAAGTTCCAAATTATAGCTTTTGGGGACATTTTAGACTCTCCATAAAAAGCGAACGAAAAATCTAAACAGATAGTTGTAAATGTAAACCAATAAGCATTGCAAGTCAAGTTATAAACTTGTAGCGCGGTTGAGGTAGCATAGTGTGACTAAAAGACTACGTACTCGATTTCTAATTTTGCTTGCGCATAAAGAACAGGGTCAAGGACGGCGGATAACCAATAAGGAAATTGCTGAAGCTGTTGGGGTAAATGAACATACAGTTGCACGTTGGATAAAGAACGATGTCAACAAAATCGACGTGCCTGTTTTGGAGGCGTTCTGCACCTATTTCGAGTGCGATGTGGGCGATTTGTTGTATATGGAGCGGGAGTGAATAACCCAGTTATTCCACTCGGTATGCCCACTGGTAACTCGATTTGGGGTTTGGATTAAACATCACATCAATGGATGTGCCGATTTGGATGCGGAATAGGTGTAGACCGGGTTCGACCTGTGGCACGAATGAAAAACCAGCAAGATTGCGCATGATTCCTGATGTGTCTGACGATAAAGTTCCAACCAGAGAACTACCCCATGCTAAACGATCAATACGCTGGTTGTTGACGAATACCTGACTCCATGTCCATACGTCTTTGGGGGTTCCGGTGATATGGTCTGGAAGAAACCAAATACTAAACTGAATAGCATCTGATTGCTTGATGGTGCTTCCAGGGGCAGGCTGAATCTTCAAGTATTCAAGTGTAGGCAAAGGGTTTTGGACTAGAGATTGCGCCGTTGGGACATATTGCGGATCGAGTGTTGGTTGAAAATGCCCACCCCATGCCCACTGAGCATACACGGAGAATAATGTACCGACGAGTACAGGTAGTCCCGCTATCAAAATCGCCCATTTGAGTTTCCTGCTCATTTGCTTCTCTCAGTGTTTGAAGTGGACGAAGATGCGTCCGAAGTTTTTGTCGTCCTTCTCGACGCGGTGATACATGGCGCGGATGTGCTTCTGGTCGAGGAAGCGCAGCACTTTCTTTTTCAACTGTCCACTGCCCTTGCCGGGGATGATCTCCACCAGTTCGATGCGCTTTTCGACGGCTTCATTCATGATGCGCTGCAATTCGGCATCGATTTTGCCGCCCTTGTTGTAGATGTCATGCAGGTCGAGTTTGAGTTTTGCCATTGATGATTCCTCAGACAGTGGATTTATGTTTCATTTTTACCACATATTATGATCGGCGGCGCAGGAGCAAACGGGCAACGGCGATGAGAGTGCGTCCGATGGTGCGGCGGAAGAGACGGACAGTGGCTTCGAGTCCACGCGCGAGGGCTTCCGGCGGCTGCGGCTGCAAAACGGGATACGGTTCGAGGCCGTTGGCGGTCAGCACGTCATTGGCGGCGGCGATGGCTGTGGTGGCGGAGCGCTCCATCCAGAAAGCGGGGGTGGGGTAGCCAATCCAATCTCCGCAGGCGAGGATGTTCTGCCAGGGTGTTTGGACATGCAGACTTTCTTTAGTCGGCACTCGGAACAGGGTATGGTCGCGGCTGTTGCGGCGGATGGAGCCGTGTACGAAATGATTTTTCAGTTCGGGAAAGGCGCGTTGGACTTCATCAATGCAGCGGATGAGCAGCACATTTTCCGGCTGTTCGAGCAGATCATCGCCAGCGTAGAGGTGGACTTCGATAGCACTGCCGCCTGTTTCAGCGTGCCATGCACGAAATTCGTCAAAGAGGCGGTGCAGCCAGAAAAAATTGTCGGGCACGAAATCGCCTGTAAACATGCCGGTGGGCGTGCCTTCACGTGGGGAGACATCGAACCACATGCGTGCGGTGACATTACGCGCCGCGCCGGGAAATCGGATGTGAGCGGCTTCGGCGGCAGTGTCCTTGCTCTTCATGAAGAGACGCTGTGCGCCGGGAGCATGTGCCGCGACGATGATGTGGTGGGCAAGAGCGGAACGCTGTCCACCGCGTTTCGAATCTTCAATGATGACACGCCAGTTTTCTCCCTCACGTTCGAGGCGCAGAGCCTCTGTACCGAGCAGCACCTCGCCGCCTTCAGCCCGGATGTGATTGATAAGCGGCTGGAGCATGGACTTGTGAGGATTTTCCGGGAAAAAGCAGGGCTGCCAGGTATCACGGCGCAGCAGCGTATAAAAACGAATGGCGGCTATGAATCCAGTCAGCGTGATCTCTTCCGGCGGGGCAGCCAGCAGAATCGTGCCGAGTCCGGTGAAGGTCGCACGGAGATTCGGTGTCCAGCCGCGAAAATATTCCTTCATCATCAGGCCGTCGAGCGCGACACCTTCCTTGAGGGGGTCGAAGCCAACTGCCCATAAAGTGCTGAAGAGATAACCGGGCAGCGAGAGAAAATCGAGCGGGGTGATGGCACGCCAGAAGCGCCAGTTTAAGAGCAGAGTCAGATAATGAAAGGGCGCGGGAACCCAGCCAAAGCGCACCATGCGTCCGGCTTCGACCACGCGCACCGAGCGTCCCCAACGGTTAACCCATTCCTCGCCGGATGATTCCTGAAATTGGATGGGCGCGAAACGATCCAGTGTGGCGCGTAAGTTGTCATAACCACCCCACAGCGCGTGGACACCGTGTTCGGAAGGGAATGACCACGTTTTGCCGTGAAAGTCGAAAGTATCCGATGCGCCGCCTGCCAAGCGTCCCCCAGGCCAGAGCGAATCGGGTTCAAGCACAAGCGGGGGTAGACCGCGTGCAGCGAGATGCGCTGCGGCAGTCAACCCCGCGATGCCTGCACCGATGATGATAACCGGGAAAATGTCGTCAGTGTGTGTGTTGGTCATAGGGGATAGTATAGCGGGAAGTGAAACGTCTGGCTTCAGAGAATCGTTATCCCGCCCTGTTTTATGGGATTGATGCGTTGATACACCCGGATGTTAACGATGTGTCAGTGGCAAGCAGCAGCGTGAGATACTGCTGTCCTGTTAATCCTTCGATCAGATCAAAACCGACTTCGGTGAATTTGTTAGCAGGCAAACGAGACTCGACTGCATCAAAAGTCAGACCCCGAGGGGCTGTGAGGACAAGTGCAAATACATTTTTATTGTATCCGAGTGATCTTGCCGCTGTTTCGAATGTACCGTCTATTCCGTCAGCATAATAACATAAATCAGCCGCCCTGAGGTCTGGCAATGAGAGGGATTGCAGGTATGAATTATGGGCTATCGCAATGCCAGACAGGATACGCTGAGTGGTGTAATGCTGGTTTTCAGTCCACGTTTTCAATGAGTCTACAGTGATGGTAGAACCGATGATGGGGATTGGCGTTGGCGATTGTTCCGGTGTCTGTGTGGGCGTTTCGGGAGATGCCATCACTGCCGCTGTTGCGCTGGTTGCGGTGGGGGGATTAGCTGTTACAGTTGAGATGAGGGCTGAATCAGCGGGTGTTGCAGTTGGTTTGTTACTCTGCGCCAACAAATTGTTCAGCACGAATAGCGCACCGACGAGTAAAAGCAGGATGACTCCCAGAGATGCGACCATCCAAACCATGCGCCGGGAGGGTGATGCTGCGTCACGACCAATCACTTTGAGAAGGCTGTTGCGCAGCATCTGCGGCAGTTCAGGGGTAGTGGTTCCAGTCTCCATACGGGTGATATGGATGTGCTGGAGTTCTTTCCAGATATTTCCTGAAAGCAGAATGGGGAAAATAGGTCGGTGAAGCCGCTGAGCCATCTTCACTTCTTTATGAACCCACTCGGATTGATATGATTCTAGTGACATGACGACAATTAAAGCAGCGCTGCCTTCAATGCCGGCCTGGATTTCCTTTTCCCATTCATCGCTTGGTTCGATGGCATTTTGATCCAGCCAGGTCTGAATGCCCTCGGTCTGCAAGAGTTTTTGCAAATGGAGGGCAAAATCCAGATTAGCCCGTGAGTAGCTGATGAATACCCGTTCCATAATTATCGGGCAACCGGTGCATTAACTATGCAGGATGTGGTATGTCCTTCGGATGGGCAGTTCTGTACCTCTACCCCATCAAACTTTACGACAAACTTCTGGTTTGTTACCCACAAACCGAAGGCCGAACTTAATTGAATTTTGCTGACCTGTGTGCTGCACTTCACGGTATCGGGCAGCGGCGGAGTTTCACCTGATCCGGCGTATACAACGACACAATCATAAGTGGAAACGCGATTCAGGGAAGCAGGATTTGTGGCTGAAGCTGAAAGCGAGATCGTGTTCACTGAATCTACGCTGTCACTGAGTGCGAGGGTTGAAAAATCAAGCCGTTTATCGCTGACGTTCACAATGACCAGCAGTCCTCCTTGCCAGACGATATTGGCAGCCCCCGTTTCTAATATCGTATTGGGGGTTGGCAGCGGCAGCGGAGCAAAGGCTACTTGATCGAGCAGACAGGTGCCTCCAAAGCGCTGGCATAGAGCAACTGTACTGCCAGCATAAACAACCTGGAAGGAATCACTATCTGCCAGCGACCAGACCATATCTCCGGTTGTAATACCTGTATAGAGCCGAAGTGTCTTACAATCGCTGTCAATACTGCGCACTATTTCCAACGCATCATCGAAACTTTCGATTACCAGTGTGCCATTGAAAATCATAAGACAGCTATTGGTGTTGAGATGGGTGAAACTGCTGTCATTCCAGACATCCGTGCCGCTGAAACCTGTCTCGTTTCTACCGACAAAAGTTATGTTCCTTAAAGCGTCAGCAGGAAGCGCAGTTTCGCCTGAATTGCGGATAACCAAATATTGATCATTCCAACGAACATTCAGCCGGAAATCAGGCCGGACGATAGTTGGCGTAGGCAGGGACGTTTTATCCCTTTTTGGTGTGCCAGTGAGAGGTAGTAAGGGTAGTAATGATGTATTTGTGGAGGTTGGTGGCACAGGCGTGTCGGTTGGAGCGGGTGTAACGGTAAAAGTTGGGGATGGTGTATCCGTTGTCGTAGGCGCAGGTGTGTCGGTAAAGGTTGGCGGTACAGGTGTGTCAGTTGCGGTAGGTACGAATGGCGTATCAGTAGAGGTTGGCGGCGCAGGCGTGTCGGTTGGGACGAGCGGCGTGATGGGTTGTGAGGTAGGCGTTTCAGTGAAAGTTGATGTAGTCGTGGGTGGTGTTGCCGTTGGTACTGCTGAAGCCGTTCCCAGGATGGCGGTAATGGTCAGATTTATGGCAAATTGAGTATCAAAGGTAGCTGATGGAGTGCTGGTTGCCGTTGCAAGCGCGGCCAGGGTGCTGGCGACACTGGTCTGAATAGCTGAGTCGTTATCGACAGTTGGCTCCGGGGGCAAGGTTGGTGCTGCTGGGATGTCGAGGGTTGGACCCTGATAATTAACGGAGGTTGAACTGACGATTCTATTTCGTCGGGCATCGCAAAATTCGACATAGATGGTTTGCTGGCCTATGTTCCGATCTTCCAGTTCGTAGGTTACACGCGGATTAAACCGCATCCATTCTGGGGATAGATTGAGTGGGTCTATAGGACACTCCAGCAGTTCTGAATTCTGCGAGATATGAATAAAAAACGCCTTGCCCACTGTGGCATCATTGCCATTGGTCAGGTAATTTTCGTTCTGGATGAGCAGGGTTATCTGGGGCGAATTGACAAATTCAGCGGGTATCCAGGGATTACTGGGATCAGCGACAATGATCGGCAGGATGTTAGGCTGCGCACCAAATATAATTACATAAACGTAACGAGTACTGCCATCCGACGCAAATAAAGTGGAGTAAGCAATACCGATTTCACGGAAGTTGCTGTTAATCATCTTGTTGTATTCATCACCCCGCTGTCCCCACCAGTAGGCAATCACGTTTGGTGCAGTTTTGTCGGTGCCCACCTGAAGCGGGTTGAGATCAAGACTATAGGATATGATGGCATCCACCACATAGCGATCCGGATAGGAGAGATAGCCTTGCTGTTGAACCCAATCTTTGAGAATTTTTCCGTCGTTGGAAATATCAAGATTTCCAGGGTTTTGTCCCCTCGATAGAAGCTCGTTCAAATGGTTATGTGCGGCAACACACAAGTCATAGTTAAAAACCACTGGGACGACACTGCTGTTCAGTCGGAATTGGTTAATATTATTGAGTAACTGTTTTTCTATATCGAGATTTTCATTGTCGCACTCATCGGGCATTAGGGAGAGGGCGGTACTGGCATCTTGAGCGCCGACTGGCTTGGTAAAAGTGAGGAAGAAAAATAAAACAATAAGCAAAGCGATTCGGCGTTGCATTTGTACCCCCAAAAGCAGTTTGTTTCATAAGTCTATTACACTTCTGGTTAATACTATACCAAGCTGAGGATTCGTACAACTACAATTCGTCGTGACTCTATGTGTCTTGACTCACTATTCAGTTTGGGTGTAGAGTCTTGATTGAACGTTCAATCAAGTCATGGGGTTGTATGGACGAAGCTGAAAAGAGCCGACGGGACGCGATTGTGGAAGCGGCGCTGCATGTGTTTGCGGAGAAGGGCTTTCACAAGGCCAGCATCAAGCAAATTGCTAAAGCAGCGGGATTGAAATCACCGTCG
>JBGAGR010000325.1:0-8095 GCA_044226645.1 Aggregatilineales bacterium | reverse complement strand
CCAGCAAGTTTAGCTTGATTGATGATGTGGGCATCATCAGCGGAAAGCAGGGCGCGTTCGCTGTGGATATGGTGCTTTTCGACTTCCTCAACTTTGACAGGCTGGAAGGTATCCAAGCCAACATGGAGGACACAGGAGGCCATTTGTACATCTTTTTCACGCAGAGCAAGCAGCAGTTCAGGGGTAAAATGGAGTCCAGCGGTTGGCGCGGCAGCAGAGCCTTCCTGACGATTGTAAACGGTCTGATAGCGTTCGGGATCATCCAAGCGGGTGTGAATATAGGGCGGGAGAGGTGTTTCTCCAAGCTGGGTGAGCAAGTCGTTTACCGGCTGGCTGAAATTGATAATGCGTTCAGAACCATCCAGCTCGTCGCTGATTTCGGCTGTGACATCGGTTTTAGGGAAGGCGAGTTTTGTACCTGTGCCAACCCTGCGGCCTCCGGCAAGAACATGCCAGCGCGTATTGTCTAATTGGCGGAGTAAGAGAATTTCAACTGCACCGCCTGTTTCAGCTTTAAGGGCCTGTAGACGCGCCGGAATCACGCGGGTGGTGTTTGTGACCAGAACATCGCCGGGATGAATGAAATCGACGATCTCGCGAAAAATGCGATGCTCTATCGCGCCTGTCTGACGGTTGAGCAGCATGAGTTTGGATGCATCACGCGGCTCCAGCGGTGTTTGGGCGATAAATGATTCGGGTAAATCGTAGTCAAAGTCGGAGACATTCATTGGCGATTGATGAAACGTATGACGATATTCAGAATTACGGTAAGGACGATACTGACAATAATCATGGTCACAATAGGCGCAAAGCAGGAAAAGCCCTGACCTTCCACACGAATATCACCCGGAAGATTGCCCAGGTTGCTGAGAAAGGGAATGCGACTTGCCAGCATGAGTAATCCACCGAGTATCGCAATGACCACGCCGATAATCAATACTGCTTTTCCGACTGTCTGTAAATCCATTTTCATTTGCCTTAAGGCGGACACGATGTCCCTACATCCTACGATTTCGTTTGTCCATTAGAAAAGCGGCGGCTGGTTGGAGTCGCGTTCCGGGTAGGGAATACCGATATGTTCATAAGCCAACCGGGTGGCGACACGTCCGCGCGAGGTACGTGCGAGGAAGCCCAATTGCAAAAGATAAGGTTCGTAGACATCCATAATGGTCGCACTGTCTTCGCTGAGGGCGGCTGCAATCGTTTCCAGACCAACAGGGCCACCCTCATATTTTTCGATAATGAGCGAAAGGATACGCCGATCCAGGTCGTCCAGCCCCAGGAAATCGATATTGAGCAAAGCTAAGGCTTCACCCGCGACGACCCCGGTGATGATGCCATCGGCGCGAACTTGCGCATAGTCACGAACACGACGCAGGAGACGTAAAGCAATACGGGGTGTGCCCCGCGCTCGACGGGCTACTTCAGTTGTGCCCTCCGGCTTGATCTCGATTTTTAACATGGCTGAGGCGCGGTTAATGATATGTTCCATCGCTTGCAAGTCGTAAAAATCCAGACGGAACTGTGCCCCGAAACGATCGCGCAGGGGCGGCGCTAATAGCGCAAGGCGTGTGGTCGCTCCGATTACGGTGAAACGGGGCAGATTGAGGCGGACATTTTTGGCGGCTGGCCCTTTGCCGATGACAATATCCAGCACGAAATCTTCCATTGCGGGGTAGAGCACTTCTTCCACCGCTCGACCCAGACGATGCACTTCGTCAATGAACAGAATGTCATTTTGCTTAAGGTGCGTCAGGATGGCGGCAAGATCGCCCGCCCGTTCGATGGAAGGCCCGGCAGTCACGCGGATATTCACTTCCATTTCGTTAGCGATGACGTGAGCGAGTGATGTTTTGCCAAGGCCGGGAGGGCCGTAGAACATGACGTGGTCAACTGGTTCCTGACGGTTTTTGGCGGCATCCACCAAGATTTGTAAGTTTTCACGAACACTGTCCTGACCGACAATATCACGGAGATATTTCGGGCGCAGCGCAATGTTTTCTCGATCATCGCGGCGACGACCACCACTTGCTATTCGTTCGTCGTCGGTCATGTTCACTCTCCAGCTTGCGACAACACCACAATATACAGAAAAGAATCTTTATATTGTACCACCGTCGGATGAATAATCTGTTCTATTGTAATGGTGAGCACATGAGGGATGCAACTACCGTTTTGACAAGGCAGATACAGCCGCATACAATTAGGCCGTTTGTCTACTAGTCGGAGGAAGAAAGAACCATGTCGATGGTACATGTTTCCAAGCACCCCCTTGTGCTACATAAATTGACGGCCTTGCGTGACAAGGATACCGATCACCGGAGTTTCCGTGAATTGGTGCGGGAATTGGCGCTGCTGTTGTGCTATGAAGCCACACAGGATTTACCTGTTTTGCCGAAAAAGGTTATGACACCAATGGGGGAAGCGGATGGGTATAAGGCGGAAGACGCGATTGGACTGGTGCCGATTTTGCGTGCTGGCCTGGGGCTGGTTGAAGGCGTGATGGAGCTGCTGCCGAATGTTCAGGTGTGGCATATTGGACTTTACCGGGATGAGAAAACCCTGCGCCCAGTGCAATATTATAACCGTTTGCCCACTGAGCCGACGGTTCAGGTGTGTATGGTGCTAGACCCCATGCTGGCGACAGGTGGTTCCGCCGCAGCAACGATTGATATTCTCAAGAAGTGGGGTGTTTCACGCATCAAGTATGTGGGCTTGATTGCCGCGCCAGAAGGGGTAAGGCATCTTACCGAATCGCATCCTGATGTGCCCGTTTATGTTGCTGCGATTGACGAGCGCTTGAACGAAATTGGATTTATTGTGCCCGGATTGGGTGACGCGGGTGATCGCCAGTTTGGGACTTAAAGTGCATTATTGAGAGGGAATTTCATTGGCTGATACAGGCGCTTTTGTCCTGGTGTTTATTCTTTCATTGAGTCTGACGCTGCTGTTTGTACCGTTTGCCGATCGCCTCGGCAAGCGATATGGGATTGTAGCGACTCCCGGTGGGCGGCACCAGAGCGAAGGTGATAAACGCCGAGTTTCAAAATTGGGTGGGATTTGCCTGTATTTGTCATTCACCATCACAGCCCTGGTGGCTCAGATTTTGCCTGTACCGCGTCTCGACCCGTATGAGATCGTACGATTGGCGGGTTTGCTGATTGGCGGCACAGTCATTTTCGTGGTGGGGCTGCTGGATGATATTTTTCAGTTCAAAGCCCTGCCACAATTTATTGGGGAATTCGCGGCGGCGGCGATTGCGATCATCTTTCAGATTTTTATTGAGACGCTCAATAATCCATTGACGGGTCAGCAAACTGATGCGTGGCCGTTCATCGTTACTGTGTCCCTGAGCTTTTTCTGGCTGGTGGGTATGATGAATACGGTCAACTGGCTGGATGGAGTCGACGGATTGGCGGGAGGGGTAGCGTTTATTGCAGGGGTTATGCTGTTTATCAACAGTGCGCTGCGGGTGGAACCACCTCAAACGAGTGTGAGCTTGCTGATGCTGGCGCTGATGGGGAGTTCGCTGGGGTTTGTGCTATACAACTTTTACCCCGCGCAGCTATTTATGGGCGGTGGGGCGTTGTATCTGGGCTATTTGCTGGGATCACTGAGCATTATCGGCGGGGCGAAAATGGCGACCATCCTGCTGGTGATGGGATTACCGCTGATTGATGTGGTCTGGCAAATCGTCAATCGACTGCGACAGGGACGAAGTCCATTTGAGGGTGATCGGGGGCATATCCATTTCCGCTTGCAGGATATGGGATTCAGCCAACGACAGATTGTGACGATTTACTATTTGTTCTGTGCTTTTTTTGGTGTTTTGACGCTGCTTTTGGAAAGCCGTTTCTATAAGTTCCTGGCGTTGGGGGTCATGCTGACGTTGGTAGCAATCGGTTTCTGGTTTCTAGCGCGTTCGCGTCAGGCAGGGTCTTCAAAATCCTCGTAAGTTACATCGTCGTCCAAATCTTCATCGTCTTCGTTGTCAATATCATCGACTGGCGGTTTTGGAGTGGGTGCGCCGGGTTTTGGCGCTGGCGACAGAAAAGGGGAAGTTCCGGGCGGTCTGGGTGATGCCGGGGGCAATGGACTGCCTGATGACAAACGACTCGTTCCTTTAGGTGTGGCTGGACTATCGAATGATGAGCCGGGATTTGGGCGGACAGGCGAGCCAGATAAAGGCGCGGATGGACTGCCTGAAGATGCGTTTTGCATTGGTCGAGCCGGGGTACTGGATACTGGCGTGTAAGGGCTGCCAGATGTAGCAGGTCGTGCAGGTGAGCCAGATAAGGGTGCAGATGGACTGCCTGAAGATGGGGTTGGCATTGGTCGAGTGGGGGTGCCAGATAGGGGTGCAGATGAGCTGCCAGAAGGTAGACCGGGTGCTTGCCGCGATGATGCGCCGGATAATGGTGCGGTTGCTGGTCTGGGAGTAGTTGAAGCGGCAGGTTTTTCCGTTTCCGCGCCAGCGTTGATTGCTGGATGGGAACGAAGCGGTGTGGTCGTTGGTGAACCTTCTGTTGAGGCTGGCAAGCGTTCAGCCGCAGTACCAGAAATCACCGCCGGGTTAGAGCGAAGCGGCGCGGCTGTTGATGTGGGCAGCCTGAGATTGGGGTCTGGAGTGATGATAATGCCTTCATCGCGGGTGACAGATTCTTTACCAGGAGCGCCGGGGATGGTCAATTGGAGTTTGTAAACTGATGGCGGACCGGATGGTGCGGCGACGGCTTTGCTGACTTTGGGCTGCACTGCCAATGCTTTGGCTCTCTGCGCCAGCATTTCTGCGCGACTCATGGTAATCATCTTGCCGTGTTCGAAGGTGGCGCTGTCGCCCGTAACGCGCTCGATAATGGCTTCCAGCGTGCCTAATACGGCTACCATGAATATGTCCAGCCCGATGATAATGGCGAAGATGCTGGAAAGCGAATTCAGGCTTTTGGATACGGGACCCAACAGGTTATCCATTACTACCTGATTGCCTACGCCCATTGCATACAATGCAATAACAATCACCACGAAAAACCCGATGATGATGCGCCAGCCGCGCAAATTCGAGAATTTTGGCATCATCGTATTGCTGATGGTGAAAGCGATATAGACCCACAACCAGAAATCCTGCGCTGCGGTCAATTTGCCGACTGCTTCCGCGACATTCCCCAGAAAGCCGCTTTGCCCCATCATGGTAATGAAGGTCTGTATGCTGAGGATATTGTTCGCAATATGCCAGGTGAGAAGCATACCGATAATCAGCGGGGCGACACTAATTATCGCCAGTCGGAGCGGGTCAACATTTTTGGAGAGTTGGACGAAATTCAGATTGAGTTCGCCGATTTCCTGCTTTTGAGGCCATGCTATTGAACGTTTGGCGCGGACGTTGAGGAAACCGGCAACAGCCCAAACCGTGATTTGATTCAAGAGGATGCCGGGGAAAAAAAAGGCATAGTAAAGAATCGTGGTGGTCTGGTATTGGTTCGTCACCAGCCAGCCCACCTTGAAGATGTGCTGGTGTAACCAGACCTCCAATCGCCGCAGCCCATAAAACAGCAGGGCTATAACTATCCAGGGTGTGAATACGCCCAGACCGATCAGATCAGATGCCTTTCGCTTTCGCGGCAGCTTCGATGAGCTGCGTAAAATCGTTGACCTTCAGCGATGCGCCACCAACTAACGCACCATCAATATCCGGTTGTGACATATATTCTTGCATGTTTTCCGGTTTAACGCTGCCACCATATTGGATGCGCACAGATTGTCCAATCTGACCGCCGTACAAATCGGATAGTGTGGCGCGGATGGTTCCACCGATGACGGCATTGGCGATTTGCGCGCTGGCGTTTTTGCCCGTACCAATTGCCCAAATGGGTTCGTAGGCCATAACCACATTTGCCATATTTGTCGCATCTACGCCGGAGAGGGCGGCGCGTACCTGTCCACTGATAACCTGCTCAGTTTCACCTGCCTCATTTTGTGTCAGACTTTCGCCCACGGCAATGATCGGCTTTAAACCGTAGGCCAGAGCGGCTTTCACTTTCTTGTTGACGGTTTCGTCGGTTTCATTGAGGTAAGCGCGGCATTCGGAATGCCCGATAATGACGTATTCCACCAAACCCTGAAGCATGGCCGGGGATATTTGGGAGGTAAAGGCTCCCTGCGCTTCCCAGTGGACACTTTGTGCTCCTACATGAATATTGGTATTCTTCAGCGCTTCGGCTACAGCGCCCAGCGCGATATATGTGGGACAGACAACCTGTTCAACGCCCGAAACACCTGCCAGACGCGGAGCCAATTCGCGCACAAACGCGATTGATTCGGGCAGATTTTTGTACATTTTCCAGTTCCCAGCAATGATGGGGGTTCGCATAATATCTCCTGTAGTCGTTGAAAGCTCGTTGTTAAACGAACAATTCGTTAGTGAAGTTTATTCATTTTAGGGCGATTGCAGAAGTTCATCAACCCGTACCTGTAGCCATGCCGGGGCATCACTTGCTTTTTTTGCCGTCTTCCAGTCACTTTGGGCGCGGTTGATCTTGCCCTGTGCCTGGAAAAGCTCTCCCTGCACCAATAATGCCTCCGGTAGATTTGCTTCGTCCGAGGATAAGCGGCGGAGGGCTGTATCAGCCAACAGCAGTCGATTTTGTGTTATCAGCCCCCGTATAATCATGATGCTGACGATAGCTGCGGTGGTAGGCGATTTGCCTGCGCCGTCTCCGGAGCGTATCTGATCGATTGAAGCCTCGTGTGGTTGGAGTGCAAGGTTGTAAAGATATTCGCCTACCTGATCGCGAACAGCAGGGAAGAGATCCGGATTTTCCTCAGCCTTGGCGAGGGCAGCAATGTTCAAATAGGCAGCGATGCTGGATTTATCTGCCTGATCTGAGAGCGCTGCAGCGGTCAATAAGTAATTTACCTGATTCGATGCTACTTTCAAGCCATTTGATAAAGCATTTTCCGCGTTATTTGTATCGCCCTGCAACAAGAGCGCTTTGGCGAGGGAAAGATAGGCAATGGGATCATTGGCGTTTTGCTGAAGGGCATCCTGCGCCTGTTGAACTGACAAATCGGGGACTGTATAGAGCATAATTTCACTAGGTGGCACAGGGGTTGCTGTTATCTCTAATGATGCCAGAGTAGGGAGTGGAGGATTTGCTTCTGGCGATTTTTTGGCGGTGCGCAATAAGCCTAGACCGATGACGATAACCGCGGCTACCACAAGAATGGTGATGAGCCATTTGAGATTGGATCGTTTGTCCCTGGTGGGTTGTCTCTCCGGGATGACTATCGGCTGTGCCGCGGGTTTACGTTGTGGCTTATTAGCAGCAGGCAGAGCGGTGACTAAAGGGTTTGTTTTGCCTGATTTCTGTAGCGCCACTTTATAGGCGTCGACCATTTCGACAGCCGATTGATAACGATCTGACGGCTCTTTCGCCAGTGCTTTGAGCAAAACCTGTTCTAGCAGCGGCGATACATCCGGGTTAATGGTCGAGGGCAGGGGAAGGGGTGTGTAGATATGGTCGTGAACGATGGCATAAGGGGTTGTACCACTGAAAGGGACACGTCCGGTTGCCAATTCGTATAGGATGACTCCCAACGAATAAATATCGACACCCGGCCCTAATTCGAGACTTCCTTTGGCCTGTTCGGGTGAAATATAGTAGGGCGTTCCCATGAGCATATCCTGACTGTAGGTGGACTGCCCGGTTTGAACCATACGTGCCAAGCCAAAATCGGTGATGTAGGGGCGCTGGTTCGCGTCAACGAGGATATTTGAAGGCTTAATGTCGCGATGCAGGATGCCGCGTTGGTGTGCGTAGGTCAGGGCGGCAGCAACCTCAGTCAGCATGTCAAGAACATCGTTTAACGGAGAATCTCCATCGATCATGATGTACTTTAGAGTATTGCCTTCAATCAACTTCATGACGAGATAAGGTTGATTTTTGTATTCGCTGAAATCGAAGATGGGGACGATGTTGGGGTGATCCAGGCTGGCGACAATTTTCGCTTCGCGCTGAAAACGTTCAGTGAAATTGGGGTCTTCCTGAAAGGATTGATGCAGTATTTTAATCGCAACATAGCGTTCCAACTGGGGATG
>JBGAGR010000324.1:0-8086 GCA_044226645.1 Aggregatilineales bacterium | reverse complement strand
GATGGCTTACCCGCCGACTTCGACTTCCAAACGCGCGTAGGCATGGCTCAGACTGGGGCCAATGCTCAACACATCGCCGCTGGTCAGAGGCAGCGCGGCACTGCGGCTGGCGCGGGCATTATTCACAAAGAGCGGAACCTGCGAACGTTCATCCGACCAGACCCACCAGCTTTGATCGTCCAGGCGGTAGCTGATCCGGGCGTAATACGGCGACATGCCCTGAAACGGACGGGGATCGCTCCCCTGCGCGGTGATGGCTTCGTATAAATCGGCATCCAGATCAGGTTGCAGGGTTTCGGATTGTGACCGACAGCCGATGAGCTGTTCGCCCTGCCCTGCCAGCAGCGTATACACCCGGTCACGCTGTTGAGCATCGCGCAGCAGCAAAATCGTCTGGGCATGGCGCAGTTTTAGAGCGGCATAGAGCAAGCCGCCCTCACCCAATCGCAGCATATCGAGCGCCGTTTGTGGCGGAACCAGCCGCGCGATATACAAACTCAGATCATCGCGCACCGGGAGTCGGTTGTACTGCGTCAGGCTGGTAGCAATTTGCTCGGCGCGAATCGTCCCGGATACGCGCAGCGATTGGCTCTCGCGCTCCAGACCGATGCGTAATTCAGTCGTTTCATTGCCGAACGGCAGCACAGGGACATCCTCGCCCTGCTGCACCGTTTCCAGTGTGACGCGCATTTCGCCAATCGGGCGCACATCGCCAGCGCGGTAAAAACGCACCCACTGAGAATCGTTCAGGGCAATGGGCTGCACATCGAGTTCCAGCTCATCGAGCATGATGCGCGTTTGACCACTGCGCGCCGCGTACCAGACCCGCGCGGCATCATCAAAATACAGCCGCAGACAATCCGCCGCGACAAATTCCAGCGCTTTGGGCGTGATGAAGTGGCGTAGATCAACATCCGGGATGAAGCCGGCTTCCGGTCTGCCGACCATGAGCGATTGTTTCCCGCTGGAACGAATGGCCGTTTCGCCCAGACTGAACTGGACGATTTTGTCACCGGGACGGGTCGGGCGCGGCAGTTCTACCGGACGCGGCGCGTGAGTGAAAATAATCACACGGTCTCCGCCCTGAATATCCAGTTCATCGACGCGCTGTGACAGCCGCACCGGACGCGCGATCTCCAGCGTATTCATGTCGATCTGCGCTTCCTGCTGCGAGAGATAGCGTGCCACCTCCCCTACCGTGACCTGTCCAGCCACCCGCGCCTGATAATGCTGGCTGGATGGAACCAGCGCCGCCGCTATCCGAAAAATCGACATCTTACAGTCAGTCTCATAAAATTAACTGTGAATGAAATCAGCATATCGACCTGTCGTGTAGTCTAAATAACTCGTGACTTCTTTCCAGTTCGATTTCAATGGAATTTTATTTTTTAATGCCGATCTCACCCAATTGGAAGGATATCTCACCTCACCGCTTTCAGTCGCATATCTTGTGACATTGTTAATTCGATTGAAACCATATTCCTTGATCCACGCCTCGATTTCGGCATGAGGGATTTTAAGTATCGAATGTATGCGATTAATTTCTAACTTTAATTGGTTATCAGAACCAAAACCACCTTCAGCGTTATCCAGCGCAGTAACTTCAGAGGCGGGTGTTGGTTCCAAGCTGTTTTCTATGTTGTCGTTAGGTGTTGCTGTAGAAGCTGTTAAGGATTTCGACTCTTTATCCGAGGCGGGTTCGACAGTTAGTCTGGCTTCATTTCGACTATTTGACGAAGTCACCTTCGTCGATTTGTCGGAAGCGGATTCGTTTGTCTGACGGACTTCTGCTGCTTTTACCGCTTTGGAACGGACGGGATTTTGCAACCATGCGCGGACTTTTTCGATTTCGGTATTCAATTTTTTAGCGACAAAGTGGATAAACTTTTCAAGATCGAAGCGGTAATGATTGGTGGGTACACCGTTAGCTTTCTTCAGGTAGACCTCAAAAGCCGCTTCCTTGAGAATTTTACGGGCGCGTTCGATGGTTTTGGTACTGAGGCCATTTTCTTTCGCTAGGTCTGCATCCGATTTATAGATGCTGCCGTCCGGGCGTTTGCTGTAAGGCAGCCATCCGATGAGGGTTTCGAAAATAATAATGTTATTGGCGCTGCCGAAAAGATGCATGAGGAAGGCTTTTTCGTAACGGAGGTCGGGGTTGTCCTGATTTTTGGCGAGGGTAATAATCTGCTGGCGAGTGAGTTGCAATTTCTCCATGAGTTTGTTATCCTAGCAATAAGTAGCCCGCCTGTGCGCGAACACGGGAAGGCAACGGTTAAATTGATTTGACCATCCGGACTGGCTCAGCCAAAGACCGCTGTAATAGGCGGTTTTTGGTTTTATAGTCAAGATGTTCAACGCGAAACTTTAACCTGTTTTAACCTTTTCCGCAACGACTCCCACTTCTCCTATAAATGTTGAATTGACTCGAAAAAGCAGCACCTTCCACAACCATTTGGATACAGAATTTTCCCTGAAACCGTGCGTTTCTTTATGCAGTCCCGCCCGGATAACCCTTATACTGAGAAAATCTATATATAGAACAATAGGAGGGAATCATGGGCGTACACTATGAATGGGATGATGACCGTCAGATAATCCTGGACATCCAGCTCCAGGCTCCCTGGACGTGGACTGAGTACCGCGCCATTATGAAAGACCTTATGCCGATGCTGCGCGATCTCAATCATCCCGTCGCGACCACCGTAGATTGCAGTCAGATGGGACCATTCCCCAAAGACGACAGCGTCCTCAATGTGCTTAAAGAGGTTGAGGACATGATGCCGGACAATTTGTTCGCGTCCGGGATTGTTGCCGCCCCGATAGCCGCCAGTATGTTTATGAACATCCTGATGAAAATACGTCCACGCGCGAAGCGGCTTGCTTTCTTTACCCAGACCATCAAGGGGGCACATGAACAAATCTACGCACGTTACGCCGAACTGTACCCGGATAAGTAGAAACTATTTCCTCTTAACTGAATCCGGCTTCATCAGCAGATACGATGGGTGCATCAAGCCGGTTGGGGCGTAGTATTCGTCATGCGTATAGTGAAAGCCGAGTTTAGTCAGTAACCCGCGTGAAGCTTCATTCGCCGGATTATGTCCGGCAAACAGCGCTTTCGCATCCAGCACATTAAAAGCGTAATCGATCACCGTTTGCGCCGCCTCGACAGCATACCCCTGCCCCCAGTGCGCTTTCCGCAGATGAAAGCCGATTTCGTAAATCTGCTCCTCCGGTTGATAAACCCGCAGCCCGCAGCAGCCCACATGCTCCCCGCTTTCTAGCAGGAAGAACGGCCAGTATTGAAAACCATGCTCCTGCTGGGATGCGATTTCTTTCTGCAACCGCGCCCTGACCTGCTCGACGGAAAACACCCCGCCGATCAGCCGCGTTACATCCGCATCGCCCCATAATCCCAGCGCCAGTTCCAGATCCGCTTCTGACCAGTGACGAAAACCAAGCCGCTTGCTGTGCAGAAAATAAATCGACATCCGTTAATGCACTCCTTTTCTGAACCATCACAGCCACATGAGACTTCTATGCGCTATTTTCGTATAAATGAGAAGAGAAACTCACCAGAAAGCTGCAATCATGGCAGGCGCAAACACACAAAAACGCATTCAGCAGCGCTTGAACCGGATGAAGCGTCTTTTTGCCCATCTGGCGCTGACACTCATCATCACTTTAAGCATTGTCTACGGCGTTGACCAGCAGATCATCCCTGCGCGGAGTGAGGATGATTTCATCCCCGTTCTCGTGCTGCTGCTCATTGTCCATGCGCTGTGGGTAATGTATCAGGAGGCGGGGCACTTCATCGTCCAGCAGGAAACGCAGCGTCAAACAGACGATGATGAAGAAGAAAAGCCCAAACATCAGCTTGAAGTCGGTGACGACGGCGAATTGGTTGAGGTTTACTACGACGACGAGCCGGAAAAAGCCAAATACCAGTAAGCAATAGCGGGGTGTATCGCGATACACCCCCTTCGCCAATTTCTCAACCACCGGAAACCCAAATTTGTACTGCTTTCGCAGTGACAGTTTCTATGAACTTTTACCTCTTTTCATTGCATTCATTTCATCCTTGACCAGCTCCTCAGTCAATTTTGTCGGATTAAAGGCCTGCTCCCACAACCACGAGGATAAGGTTTCCGCGACGGGATAAAACCGCGATAAGCTGTCCATGTAATACAGAACAGGCGGGTCATCCTCCCCGGAAGCGGTATCGAAGAAGAAGAAATCGACCCCCTGAATGCAGAGAAAGACAAATGCGCCTTCCGGCAGATGGGGAATCGTCAAATTAATCCCCCGGTTTTGCGCCATCATGTTTAGCAGCGCTTTTTTCAGAATGAGCAATTCACCTAAGCTCACACTACACCCGGCAAAAATCCCACCCGCCTGATGCCCCATCACGCGCAGAAAGTCCACATAAATCTGCGGCAGATGATCAACCGTCTGCGCGACTCGCACCTGATCAATTTCAGCATCGGACATACCTCCGAAGTTCCCATGATAGGCTATCTTATAGTGAAGGCTCATGAAAGTTCCATCATTAGTGGCCTTCATCTTCCCGATGTGTTCCTGATAATGCTGCTTTAAGCGCTGACCGAAATCGTTCACCTGGTTGTACTCCCGTGAAGAATGCCTCACACCGCTCATTATGACATGAATCGCGCTCCCCTCCCCTCTCGCGCGGGTGATACTTCCGTTGCTATAATGAGTCCAAAATCACATACACATTCAGGCAACCATTCCGCAGATTGAGGGGAGATTTGGTCGAAGAAATTTGGGTGGGTGTCCGGGAGGGCGCGCAAATGATGGGCTACCACATTGACCACATGCGGCGCGTCGCGCGGACGAATTGGCATTTGCCGGAAGCAGAACGCCATATCCGTATTCGGAAAAACGGCACGGCCTATGAACTCTGGCTGCCGGATGTGATGCGCTACCTGAAGAATGAGAACGGCGACGACTCGCCCCCCGCTTTAGACCCCGCATCGGTTGACCAGACCTGGGTGAATGTGCGTGAAGGCGCGGAAATCACCCGTTACAGCCGCTCCCACCTAAAAGCAATCATGATGAAAGTCTGGAGAATGCCGGAAGACGAGCGCCCGATACAGGTACGCAAGCGCTCCAACGGCTTTGACATCTGGCTGCCCGATCTGGTGGCCTACCTCAACGAACATGGACACGGCCCACAGCGCAAACGCAAAATTACTACTTGACAAGTCACACCGATGAGTCGTATATTATAGATGGCTCTGCGCAAGTCCATGCGCACCCCCACCAACCAAAACCAAAGACGTTTGCGATAGGCATATCCGACGTTGAGAGGCGGTTCACCACGAACCGTTACGCAGAGGAAGCACGGTCAGCTTCAATGCGCCGCGAACACGTTAACGCGGTTGCTCGGTAGTGCGGTGGCGTTCCAGCGAAGTTCGAACTGCGAAAAAACAAATCTCCCCTCAAAAGTACCCTGGTACGGTACCGATGAATTCACGCTGCCCAGTTTCGGCTGGGCAGAATGTGTTTCTGCTGCTCGCGGGATGCCTCACGGTGTCCACCATGCCGGTTGCCATTCATTTTTATCCGGGCTTTGGGTGATATTCGTCAAAGATTTCCCATCCCACTGATAAATTTCATTATCATTATTGCGGTTAGATACAAAGGCCAGCCGCCCATCCCTGCTCCATGTTGGCGAGGTATCATTTGCTATGCTCTGCGAGACGTTGGTCAGCCCTGCCCCATCCCAGACATAAATTTCATTATTGCCATCTCGGTTAGATACAAAGGCCAAGCGTCCATCTCCGCTCCATGTGGGTGATCCATTGTCATCCGCCGTACTCTGCGAGACACGAGTTATGGCTGTGCCGTCCCACACATAGATTTCATAGCTGCTGTTTTGAGTAGACAAAAATGCTAAGCGTCCATCTCCACTCCATACAAGTGGTACATCAAAAGTTGGACTCTGTGAAACATTGGTCAACGTTTTTCCATCCCACACATAGACCTCCCAATTGCCATCCCGATTAGATCCAAAAGCCAAACGTCCATCCTCACTCCATACAGGCGATCCATCAACGGCATCGTTCTTCGAAACATTGGTTATGGTTGTACCATCCCACACATAGACTTCCCAATTACCACCCCGATTAGATCCAAAAGCCAAGCGTCCGTCCTCGCTCCATACAATTCGTCCATCATAAGATGCACCATGTGAGATATTGGTCAACGTTTTGCCATCCCAGACATAAATTTCGTAGTTGCCATCCCGGTTAGATTCGAAAGCCAAGCGTCCGTCCTCGCTCCACGCGGGTCTGACATCATCTGCCGCATTTTGCGAGACATTGCTGAGTGCTATACCATCCCAGATATAGATTTCAGAGTCAGGGTGTCCTGTAGACACAAACGCAAGCTGTCCATTCTGGTTCCATGTAAATAGACTTGTAGTAAATTCGACTGTCGGCCCCAGGTTAATCGCTAAGCGTGTTCTTACGTCAAGAATCTCTATGCTCACGCTTTCCCAACTACTCGATTGATATGCCAGCAGCGCGCTGGGAAACGCCTGCCCTACCACAGCCGCGCCACCCATCAGCAGCAAAAATCCCGCCGTCAATTCAATAATGAGCAGCATCAGTTTTTTCATCGTTCAGGGTGTCCACCATGTAGGCAATCTCTCATTTTCGCCCGGACTTTGTGTGACGTTGGTCAGCCCTGCTCCATCCCACACATAGATTTCACCATTACCATCCCGGCCAGACATAAAAGCCAGTTGCCCATCCTTACCCCATGCGGGTGATATATCATAATCCGCACCCTGTGAGATATTGGTCACTGTCTTGCCGTCCCACACATAAATTTCAGCATTACTGTTCAAACCACCTACAAAAGCCAGCCGCCCATCCCGGTTCCATATGGGTGGCCCCGTATAAAGCGGACTCTGCTGAACAATACTCAGAAGTTTGCCATCCCACACATAAATTTTAGTGTCGGCGTTCAAACCGCCTACAAAAGCCAGCTTTCCATCCGCGTTCCAATTTGATCCATCCCCATCCGCTATTTTGGTTAGTTGTGTGCCGTCCCACACATAGATTTCCCAATTGCCGTTCCGCATCGAAGTAAAAGCCAAGCGTCCATCAGCGCTCCATACATATGAAAAATCGTCAGACGGGTTTTGTGAAATGTTGAGCGACACGCTGCCATCCCACACGTAGATTTCCCTATTGCCATCCCGGTAGGATGCAAAGGCCAAACGTCCATCAGCGCTCCACTCAGGAAAATCATCGTAGACCGCACCTTGCGAGATTTTGGTTAATACCGCATCATCCCATACATAAATTTGCGGGTGCCCCTCCCGGTCAGATGTAAAAGCCAGCCGCCCGTCTGCACTCCATGCAGGCCCTGTATCATCTGCCTCGCTTTGCGAGACATTCGTCAGGGATGTTCTATCCCATACATAAATTTCATAGTTACCATCCCGGTCAGATATAAAGGCCAGCCGCCCATCCGCACTCCATACGGGCGATGCTACGCTGAAATCGGCGGAATTACCCAGATCAATCGTTTGGCGTGTTCTCCAATCCAGAACATTCAGATGAGTCTTATAGTTCCGGCTGTTAATCGCCAGGTATGCCAGCAGCGCATCGCGTGGAAACATCTGCCCTACCACAGCCGCACCGCCAATCAGCAGCATGAATGCCGCCGTCAGTTCAAGGATGAGCAGTACCAGTTTTTTCATCGTTCAGCATCCATCTGCATTCAATATCTCGCTGTTCTCGGATAGCACTCTGAAAATGTTGATGAAGTGCGTATATATGTAGGAGCCTTTAAGGCGGGTTAGAGCGGGCTTCAGCCTGCTTCCCGCCGCACTGGGTAGCCGGACGGCTTTAGCCTCTGGCGGCAAAATTGCAAACTCGCCCCTATTGTCGGATACTGCTCTGAAAATGAATCTCTCGGTGTCCTCGGATTCTCGGTGGTTTAATCTTCTTGACTTTTTAGCACTATTGTTCTACAATTATCCTCATGGAACAAACTATCTCACTTCCACTCGCTTTGCGTCCTTTGCATCTTTGCGTCTTGGCGTTGA
>JBGAGR010000323.1:0-8261 GCA_044226645.1 Aggregatilineales bacterium | reverse complement strand
TAAGCCGTGTTGATCTTCTGCATCCCGAAGCCATCGACGTAGACATACAGATCGCGCGGGAGCGATACGACGGAAACGCTGCCAACGGTGCGATCAATCGACACGACCATGAGCGAATCCGAGAGGCCGGGATTGTTGGAATTGTTGGTGGCGCTGCCGATGAGCAGGATGTTAATGATGTCATCTGTCCCCTCGTCAACCAGCGGCATGGCATCCGGGATGGGTTCGGCGGTTGCATCCTGCGCATGGATGCGGGTGGCGAATAGGGCGACGATCAGCAGAATGAAAAGGAATCGTAAGCGGTGCATGATAGTCCTCAATGGTTGGGTCATAGACTCAGCATAGCACCGCTTCTCGATATGCAACTATCCGTCCTGTCAACGCCAACTCAACGGAATGTCAACGCTTTCAAGGCTTAAAGTCAGTGAGCGGCTTAATGGTAACGCCTTCCAGTAGCGCGGCTCGTGTCTGTGGCTGATCCAGCGTAATCAGGGGATAATTCAGGTGTTTAGCGAGGGCAATATACACCGAATCATAAATTGCCAGTTGATGTGCAAGGCCAATCTGAAAAGCATCCGCATAAAGACTGGTGACTGGGACAATCTTCAAGGGTAATGCGCTCAAATCCCGAATAGTAGTCTCTGCTTGCTTTTGTGGCATCCCCTGAAAGCGGACATGCTTCCAGAGTACGTTGACGCATTCCAAGCGGCAAAATTCCGGGGCATATAAGTATTCGGGTGGTTGCACCTGTTTAAATAGGGCTATGGCATTGGGTGTTGCGGATTCACGAATCAGGCGTGATATAACGACACTCGCATCAACGATGTAGTTTGCCATCGTTAACGATCACGGTCTTCACGCAGAAGTTCAAGCGACGATTTTGCACCCGGCGGAGGTGTCCACATATTGCGGTCAATCGACTCAAAAACTTCTTCCAGAGTGCGCGGGTCAGGTACGACCATCAATTCCTGTAGCAATCGACTCAAAAACTTCTTCCAGAGTGCGCGGGTCAGGTACGACCATCAATTCCTGTAGTTTACGCTCAACTGTTTTATCGATGAGCGCCTGCAAATCTTCAACCGTCATATCGCGAATAAGCATGATGACCTCCTGATCTCATTATACGGCTAAATTAATCCTGATGATTTTCTCACAGGGACACGAGGTATTGTGCCCCTGTATTATTTGAATTCTATTGACTTCCCCGTATATCGCGGGAGGTGAATCAGGGGAGTTTGTTACCCGCCGCCAGATAGATTTCGTACCATTCCTGTCGTGAGAGGGTGATGTCAGATGCTTTGGAAATGTCCTTCAAGCGCTGCGGGTTAGTTGTACCAACGATGGGCTGCATCTTAGCCGGGTGACGCAGCAGCCACGCGATGGCAATAGCGGTATTAGCGACCCCTTTGGCGGCTGCCATCTTGTCGATGACGCGGTTGAGTTCGGGGAATTTGTCGTTATCCAGGAAAACGCCCTCGAAGAAGCCATATTGAAAGGGCGACCAGGGCTGAATGGTGATTTCGTGCAAGCGGCAGTAATCCAGAATGCTGCCGTCGCGGTTGATAGAGTGGTCAATTTCCATGTTGACGTTAATGCCTGCGTCGATCATGCCCGTGTTGGTGATGCTCAACTGGAGCTGGTTGAAAACGAGCGGCTGCTTGACGAATTTTTTCAACAACTCAATCTGCATCGGATTCTGGTTGCTCACGCCGAAATACCGGACTTTGCCGCTGTCGTGCAGGATGGTGAAGGCTTCAGCAACTTCTTCCGGCTCGACCAGCGCATCCGGGCGATGCAGCAGCAGCGCATCCAGATAATCGGTTTGCAGGCGCTTTAAGCTGCCATCTACCGCTTCCAGAATATGCTCTTTGGAAAAGTCGAACATGCCTTTGCGAATGCCCACTTTAGTCTGGAGGTGCATGGAAGCGCGCAAGGTGGGATTCATGCCCAGCGCTTCGGCAAATTTCGCCTCGGATTGTCCACCGCCATACACATCGGCGTGGTCAAAGAAGGTTATGCCCGCGTCGAGCGAGGTATGAATCAAGGTTGAGATTTCCGCGTTGGTCATCCCGGAAATACGCATACAGCCGAGGGATATTTCGGATACATCGAGGTCAGTATTGGCGACATGAATACTCTTCATTGGAAACATTCTCCTGTTGGGGTGTTCTAGGGAAAATCATTTCCAGAGAGTGTATCGCATATCCGGCTATGCCATCTATCCGCCTAAGGCCGCCAAGCCATCTTTGGCTTTCTGGTTACTTTCATCGCGCTCCAGAACCAGTTCATACCAGTTACGGGCGCGTTCGGTCTGGCCTGCCTCACGATAGCCATCCGCCACCAGCAGCCAGACATCCAGATTCGGGTCTACCTGCCCGGACATCAGCATGGCGGTTTCGAGCGCGTAAGTCGAAAGGAGCGGTTCGCCCTGATCTTTGCGGAAGGTGTACCAGGTGGTAAGTTCCTGAGCGGCATCTTTCCAATTCGTCAGGCGCATGAGGGTGTCGGCGGCTTCCTGGGTGCGTCCCACCCAGACATAAGCCAATCCTAAGCCTTTGATGGCAGCGGGATTGGTGCTTTCCGAGGCGGCGGCTTTTTCCAGCAGCGGCACCGCTTCTTCGTAATGTCCCTGACTGACCAGCAGATTTCCTAAACGGCGGTTGGCATTCGCTAAATCAGGCTTGATGGCGAGCGCTTGCTGATACCAATCCTGCGCGGAGTTTTCCAGCGTCGCGCGGTCAGCATCCGGCATATCGGGCGAGATGAAAGAATCGGCGCGGGTCTCATCCTGTGCGCCCAGGTTGGTGTACCACAGTGCTCGTAGCGTATCGCGGAAGACGAAAGCGCCACCTACCACCAGAATGACCGCTGCGACAGTCACCGCAATCGGTACGCGCCATGATCGCGGCGGCGGGGTGATTCCAGCCTCTTTACGATCATCTGCCAGACGTTTGAGTGCCCGTACACCAGAAGCGACTGCCAATCCCATGCCGAGGAATAAAGCAGGCATAATCCAGGGGCTTTCAGTGTACTGCCGCGCATCATCAAGGCCATGCAGCAGCGTCGCTAACACGCCCAACCATGCGCCATAAAATAATGCCCCTGCTACGGTCTGACGGATGACACGGGCGATAAAGATGTAAAACACGATCATCATACCGATGAATGAGACGATGCCGAGCAGCCCTTGTCCGAACCAGACCGCCAGCGGGAGATTATGGGTATAAGTCAGAAATGGCACAAAAATGAGCAGCGCGTAGCGGGAATAGACCAGCGCAAAAGTATCGCCCAACCCGATACCCGTGAAGGCATAATCCCGAATGAGATACAGGCTGTTCCGATACAATTCAAGCCGTGTGCCGTAGGCTTCTATCGCGGCTGATATTGGCCCGATACGCCGCCCTACCACGACTAATCCAACAATTAGTCCGACTGCTGCGACAGCGATCAGTCCTCCCAGAATCACTCTGCCGCGCCCGGATAAGCGCATCATCCAGAAAAGGACACCCCAGACGACCGCCGAAATCGCCAGCCCGATGAATGCCCCGCGTGAAAAAGTCATCACTGTAGCGAAGAGCATAATGAGCATGAAGAGCAGCCAGACGATTCGCAGCCACCAGCGGCGGGTGGATACCGCCAGCGCAAGGCTGATCGGAATCGCCATTTCAAGCAGGGTCGCCATGCCATTCGGGTGCAAATAGGGGCCATGCAAGTTGGGCAATCGGGTGGTGGCTTTGCCGATGCGCTGGATGAAAGCGGGTGTTTCGGGGTACTGCTGGTAATCGAACTGTGTGATGAATAAAAAGGCTACCCCGACGGCAAAGAGAACACCGAGGCCAGCGATCAGGCGCGACATGGAACGTGGACGACCAGCATAGGCGACGACGAAATATAATCCGACGCTCGCCACAAGGGCGATCACCGAGCCGCGACTCAGGGATGGGTCATAGGCGGCGCTGAGACTGAGTACCGCACTGGCGGCAAATAAGAGCATCAGGACATTCAGCAGCAAAATCGTCAGGGAAATTTTACGGATGGAGATCATAAGAAAGGCATCCATTCCAAGAAGTTACAATTTCCTGTCCATTGTAACGGGGAATGGAGGTTGTGTAACGTAAGAAAGGGAATTTCAGATTAAGCGATGGTGGGGCAAGCGCAGTCCGAGCGTCAGGTTGGAGCGGAGCGGGTGGATTATAATCGCGCCCATGCTATCAAAACTTCAACACCGCCTCTACACGTTTCTCTCCTCTGAAAGTCAATTTCCGCGTCCGCTGCGCTGGATGATCGCCATCGGTTACACCGCGCTCATTACACTCGTGCTGGAACAATCCAGCGCACAGCCAGTGGTCGGCCCTGCCGCGCCGAAAGCGTTCGACCCGGTATGGGATGCCGCGCTCACAGGCTGCCATATCATCGGATTCGGTCTGCTGGTGATGCTGTTGTGGTCAGCGTTGAACAAACCGGGGCATTGGCGCTGGGCGCTCATCGTAACCGTTGTTTTCGCTGTGATTTTCGGATTCGTGACGGAAGTCGTGCAAACGCTCGTGCCGGATCGCAGTTCGTCATGGTCGGATTTGCTGGTCAATTGGGGCGTATCGCTGGCTGTCGGGTACTGGATTTGGTACAGATCGAAGCCAGCGAACGGCAGATAGTGCAATTTATGGACTGGTGGGAGTCGGAGTTTGATGCTGTTTTATAAAGTCTAGAGCATACCACACCGGATCGTTGGTCAGTGCGATGTACTGTTGATAGGCTTTAAGCGCATTAGCATCGTCGCCTAATGATACATAAGTTTCGCCCAGCCGTAGAAACACTTCGGGATTGTTTGGATTGAGTTCGGCGCTTTTCTGAAAATCCGCCAGGGCTGCGTTGGGATCGTATTTAAGACCGTAAGCCAATGCCCGATTAAAATAGGCTTTTGCAGAATCGGGCTTTAGGGCTATGGCGGTGTTGTAATTGTCAATAGCTGCATCAATTTGATCCAGACTGTAGTAGGCAATGCCGCGTTCCATATACGGCAGGTAAAAGTCTGACCGGATTGAAATGGCTGTGTCGAAATCGCGAATGGCGGACTGATAATCGCCCTTGTCGATATAGACTTCTCCCCGATTGATGAAAGCAGCGAGATAATTGGGGTCGAGTTCAATAGCGCGGCTGTAACTGGCAATCGATTGATCCAGATTCCCCTGAGACTTATAGATAATGCCCATGTCGTAGAAAGCATCCGCCAGTGTGGGGTCAAGATCGGTGGCGCGGACAAGATAAGGCAGCGCCTCATCATATTGTTCTGCGGCTACGTAGCTAATGCCGAGATTATAGAATGCAGGTGAATATTCAGGGTTGAGCTGCACAGCACGTTCATAGTCTGCACGCGAAGCGTCGATGTCTCCCAGATCATTGTAGACGATGCCTCGATCATAATAAAATGCATCATTATTCGGGTCATACTGGATAGCCTGATTTAAAGTATCCAGTTCTTTGTTAGTGTCACCCTGAGCCTGATAAATCGTGCTCAGATTGTAATAGATACCTTCGAAGTAGGGATCAAGCTGGAGTGCTTTGTTGAGGTAATCAAGCGCTTGTTGATAATCACCTGTTTCCTCGTAGATACGTCCCAGATTATTGTAGGGCAGCGCATATTCGGGACGTACAGCTACCGCCCTTGAGTAGCGGTCAATAGCATTGTTATAATCCTGTATATAATAATAACTTAACCCCAGTCGATTGATTGCCAGCACATCATCGGTGTCAAGTTGAGCGGCCTTTTCCAGATCAGAAATAGCCAATTCATATGTACTTGTATCGAGGTACAGCTTCCCCCGTTGGTGATACGCTCGTGCATCATCTGGTTGCAATGTAATGACCTGCGTAAAGTCCGCTACCGCTGCGTCATCTGATGCCTGACTGTGATAGGCTGCTCCCCGGCGCAGGTAAGGCTCTACATTCTGCGGATCATTTTCAATAAGCTGTGTTTCAGACTGGATCATCGCGCCGAGTACATCGGGCGTGGAGACGACAAAGGCAGCCTGACCTGCATTCGTTTCCGCTATCCAGCCATAACCCTCATTCACGTACCACCAATTGATATTATCGACCTGCTGCGGCCCATTCAGAATTTTATGGGTTGTACCAACAGGCAAATTCCCAATGACTACACTTCCATTCCCCGGAGTGGTATGGAGTGGAAGCGGCTGATTTTGAATGACTACCAGATCACCAAGCCCGAATGGACTGTTATCCTGCGCGGAAACAAATGATACCGATGCTAGTATGACAATAAACAAAAAGGAGACTCGTTGCAGCATTGTTCAGTAACCTTGATTGAAATAATTCTGGTTATATTGTAGTACGAGTTGCGGGGAAAGACACTCATGAATCGGCTAATAGTTTTTCCAGTTGATCGACGCGCTGTTCATAGGTGTGGTGCTGGTAGACATGTTCCTGTGCGCGGCGGATGAGGGCTTCGCGTTCGGCATCGTGCGCCAGATAATAAGCCACTTTTTCGCGCAGGTCATCCAGATTTTTGTAGAGGACAATCGTCTCGCCATCGGTGAACCACTGGCGCGTCCCCGGCAGGTCGTCGGCGATCTGCAACACACCCACCCCTGCCGCTTCGAACAGGCGCATATTGCCGCCGTAACGCATGAAATCGCCGTGTGTGTTGACGGTGATTTTGGCGGCGGACAGCACTTCCAGCATACTTTCGCCTAATGCTTGCCCGCGCACCTGTTTTTGCAGACTCGGTGGCGCATCGTGGACGCTCCATATGCCGAGATCAAAATCGCGCAAAGCTTCGAGTGCTTGAATGCGCTGGCTGTAGAGATGGTCAGGAATCAATGTGCCGACAAAAGCGATGTCACAGGTGTAGGCTTTGCGTTCAGCCTCGGTCAGCGCATAGGGATGGTGAAAAGCCGGGTCGGTGGCGGAGAGCGGCAGACATTCCATGCGTTTTGCGCCGAGTTCCAGCCATTGGATGCCGTGATAGTAATCGTTAGTCAGCACGAGATCATATAAACGCGCGGCTTTACGCTCGACAGGGCGTGAAAACACAATCGGAGATGTTCCGGTAGCGTAAATGATTTTGCAGCCCGTTTCCTGCTGAATCTGGGCTAAGGTGCTGGCATAAATGACGGTGTTATCGCCTACCATCCAGAGCCAATCCGGGCGGAATTCACGCGCTTTGTCGATTAGACGCTGATTGCGGATACGATAATCGGGATTCATCTCCGGCGGGAGGCGATTCATGGCTCCCCGGATGAGCTTGCCGGGAGTCAAACCCTGTCGATGATGCTGCGCTTTGATAGCGCCACCGAAAGCGGGTTGATTGCGGTAAAAGACATCCAGCGTATAGCCGCGCTGCTTCATGACCTTTTCCCAGAAGTGCTGGGCGGTGCTGGGCGGAAAGAGCGGCGGAGTCTGCCCAGGCGGTGTGGCATCAACAGCGGCTTGTAAGGCTTCGGGATGATGGAGGGAGGCGATAAACAGAATACGCATCAGCTTAACTTCAATTCCATGAACAGGTCGATAGTCTTGAATTCTTCGGGCACATCGTCATAAGCTTCGATGTCGCGGAAGCCTGCCGAATAATACAATTTGTGCGCGTCGGTCATGAATTTCGCCGTTTCCAGACGCAGCGTGGTATAGCCGATTTGCCGCGTTTCTGCGATGAGGGCTTGCAGCAGAGCGCGTCCGGCTCCTCTACCACGCAGACCCGGACGGACATACAAGCGCTTGACTTCACCGACATCATTCGAAAGTGGACGCAGGCCGACACAGCCGCCCATCTGTCCACCATCGCTAACCAGCAGCATTCGTCCGGCGGGAGGGGCACAGTCGGCAATCATCTCGCTGATCGGAGCGCTGTAATGGGCTGCGATCAGTTGATCGACATCCAGCCCAACCTGACGCGACATGACCTGATCCCAGGCGATGTATTCCGCGATTAAATCCTGAAACTGCTGAAGTTGTTCGTCGGTTTGTGCTGGAATGATAGTGAGCATATGTGCCTCTGCAAAAAAATAGGGCGCTGTCAGATACACAGTGCCCTATTCTAATTCGAAATGCGGAGCAGGTTAAGCGCTGGGCTTCACACCCGGATTGGATGGACGGCGGCGGCGACGGCGTTTTCCATCGCCGGACGGGCTGCCATTGTTGTTATTGGGCTGTGCCTGCCGTTCGCGCTGCTGAAAGCGATTGTTATCGTTTCTCGGTGCTTGAGGCTGCGGAGCAGCAGCATTCGACGGTGGATGCGGCGCACGTCC
>JBGAGR010000322.1:0-7870 GCA_044226645.1 Aggregatilineales bacterium | reverse complement strand
ATTGAGGGGAAACACTGACGGGCGAACGCTATTTCAGTCCGCAGGGAATTTTTCTGGCGATGGCCTTGCAGTGGTTCAATGAGCAGGGTGTACAGGCGGCGGTGATGGAAGTCGGGCGCGGCGGACGCTTCGATGATGTGGCGGTTGTGCCGAATAAGCTCTCGCTGTTCACACCCATTTTGCTGGAACACCCGGATTATCTGGGGCACAGCGTCGCGCGGATTGCGTGGCATAAAGCCGGGATTATCAAGCCCTACAGCACGGTTTACAGTGTGCCGCAGTCACCGGATGCGATGCAGGTTTTACAGGCGGAAGCCGAATCGGTAGGCGCGGAGTTTAACTGGATTGCGCCCAAAGATATGGGGCATTACCTCGGCTCGACGGAAAATGGCATCCGCATGGAGTTGGGGCGTTACGGCGAAGTTGATTTGTCGCTGATGGGACGCTATCAGATCGAAAATGCCACGCTGGCGGTGATTGGCGCGGGGAATATGCATGGACGCTTACAGGGTGTTTCTCATGCATCGGCGGAATATGTCGAGCGCATCCGCGCGGGGTTAGCGGATGTGGTCTGGCCGGGACGTTTGCAGAAATTGCAGAGCGATCCGGCGGTCTATGTGGATGGCGCGATTACCGTTCCATCGGCGCAATCACTGGTGGAGAGTTTGCAGGGTTATCTGAAAGACCCGGTGGTGCTGATTGTGGCTGTGCCGATTGACCGCGATTATGAGAGCGTTTACCGCATCCTCGCGCCGATCTGCAAAACGATGATTCTGACCGAAACGGCGATTAATATCAAAATCCGCTTTCCGGCGAAAGAAACTGCCCTCGAAACCGCGCGACGCTATCATGACGATGTGCTGTATGCCGATGGGCTGCATGATGCCATTGATCTGGCGAAAGCCCGTACCGGAACAGAAGGCACGATTGTCATGTCCGTCGCGCAGCCCTTGGTGGGGGAAGCCATGCTGATCTGGGGGAAATCGTTCGAGCAGATTTGAGTCCGGCTTGGTAGTTGATAAGTATATTTTCCCCATTGTGTCGAAATATGGTAGGATATACGCGACAATATTCGCAGGGAATCGAGTGTTTTTAGGTGAGTTTATTATTATGAGCGGATATGAGTCGAGAGAAAAACACACCAACCGGGCGCGTGAACGCCAGATGGCACGTCAGCGTCGTGGATCGATGGTATCGAGCGCGGGTGATGTACGGGCACGAGTCTCACGCCCCCGACTGCCGGGGAGCAGCGGACGTGCCGGTTTGGTTATCCGCGATGTCGTCTGGTACATTACCCACACCCCGCAGATATTAATGGGGATTGCCGGTTTCGGCGCTATCCTGTTCCTCCTGTTTATCGCCACGCATGTGATGGCAGGGCGCATTTTCCCGAATGTGTGGGCGATTGGCGTGCCGCTAGGGGATATGACGGTTGAGAACGCAACCGCCGCCCTCAACACCGCCTGGAATACAACATTCACGATACAACTGGTGGATGGTGATCGTCATTGGACAGCCACGCCTGCCGAATTGGGTCTGAAGCTGGATGCCGCCAAAACGGTTGATGCGGCGCGCGCTGTCGGCATGTCGGGAATCCCGATGGGTTACAATGTGCCCCCGGCTGCCAGCCTCGATTTCAATACTGCGCAGAATTATCTGCTGAATCTGACCACCTCTACGGATATTGCGCCCGTTAATGCGGGTTATGCCTGGCAGGGCGACCAGTTGGTAGGGGTGAACGGTACAAACGGACGGATGCTGGACATTCCGCGCCTGATGCAAAAGCTGATGGACGACCCGGTGCAGATTGCTGTGACCGGACGGATTGATCTGCTGATGACGGTACTTGAGCCGGAAGTGACCGACCCGAAGCCGCTTCTGGCGGATGCACAAACAGTTGCCAGCCAGCCATTCACGATTAACGGTTACGATCCCTTCACCAACCAGACCATTGCCTGGTCAACCACGCGCGATGTGTTGGTTTCGTGGCTGGAAGCGAGTGAGGATGGACTGACTTTGAGGGATGATACGTTCTCGGTTTTTCTGAAGGCGCAAAATAAATCGCTGAACCCTTCACCCGATGGAACCCAGCGTTATCTCGACCCGCGCGAGATTAAAGAGCATATTGCGGCGGCGATGCAGGCTCACGCTACTTCAGTCGATATTCGCGTGCGCTACCCCCCGACCACCTACGAAGTAGTCAGCGGGGATACTGCCACTCGTATCGCCCGTAAGACCGGGATTCCGCTCTATCTGATTGCTGAGGCGAACCCGAACATTGATTTTAATACGCAGCTCCTGTCGATAGGTGACATTATCCAACTGCCGTCACGGGATAAAATTCTGCTGGAAGACCCGATTCCCAGCAAGCGCATCGTGGTCGATCTGGATAACCAATCACTGACCGCCTTTGAGAACGGGCAGGTAAAATTCAACTGGCTGATTTCATCCGGCATCAGCACCGCCCCAACATCGCCGGGGATTTTCCAGATTTTGACGCATGATGACGTGGCTTCTGGCAGCAGTTATACCCTGTGCGATAGCAACTTTAGCTGCGGACAGTGGGAAATGTATGATTTCATGGGTATTTATCAGGTCGTGCCGGGGTTGATGAACGGTTTTCATGGCGCAGTCTTGCTGCCGAACGGCACGTATCTGGGCGGGGGAAATGTTGGGTCGCCCTACACTTTCGGCTGTGTGATGTCTGAGGCGAATAATGCCAAACTGCTGTATCAGTGGGCGGATATTGGCACTGTAGTCGAGATTATTTCCAGCGAATTCGCGCCACAAAGTGATCTGGGGCAGATGGTTTGGCAGCAGGATCACAAGAGCAACGCATAAGCTGATTTAGAAATTTATAGAGAAGCGGTTTCGAGATTTCGAAGCCGCTTTTTGATTTCCAGCATCCGGATGTTGTGTGAACCCGCTGGCTATTTCTGCAAGTCAGCGACCATCTGAACATGATCGGTAATGATCGTTAAGGTGGAGCCATCTGTGTCGTAAACAGAATACCAGCCGGGAGTCTCATGTGGCGGGTCGCCAACCCAACCGGCTCCGGGACGTGCCGCGCCTCCCCATGCCCAGAAGTTATCGCCGCCAACAGGCTGACCCGTTGACATGGCCTTGTTAACATCGGTAAACAAGGCGCTGTAAAACTGGTCGCGGTAGGTGGTCGGCGAAGCCGGGTCGAAGGTGTCGTGCAAAGGCTCCCAATCCCGGGCGAGGCCGAATTCCTCCAGCACGAGCGGCTTTCCGAGAGAAGCAGCCAGCGCGATATGGGTTTGGAGGTAGCTGCGTGCTCGGCTTTCCCCCACGCTGTAGCTTTGGGGCTTCTGCGGGTCATACCAACCCCAATTCTGAGGCCAGATGTGGATGGTGGCATAGTCGATGTTGGCGCTGTTGTGAGTTTTGATGAAGTCCTGGCTGTTATCCGGCAGGGAGCCTTCTGAACCCGTTGTCACCATGTGATTCGAATCAAGCGATTTGATGTAGGCGGCGGTCTGGTCAATCCACTCATCGGGATACAGACGTGGCTCGTTTGCCAGTTCCCATGAAAAAACAGCAGGGTCATCGCGATAGGCTAATCCGGTATAGGGATTGACATGGTTGACGATCATGCTGATGTGATCGCGATACCAGGTCTGGCATTCGTCGCAGGTGTAGAAACTCGCCACGTAGTTCATGAATACGTTCCAATCGCCGGGATAGGGAATCGCCGTTTTGTCATGCCATGAAACATACTGCCCGAATCCGCCTGACCACTGCCAGAAATTACTGAGCACCATGACGGCCTTCATGCCGTGTTTTCCTACTTCTGACATGAAATAATCCAGCCCGTCCAGCACATCCGCGTTATATTCTCCCGGCGCGGTCATCAGTGCGGGAGTCATGCGATAGGGTTCTGTATCCGGGCCTTCGGAGGATGCCATCACGCGCAGATTGGTGATGCCCAATTCCTGTAAGCGATCCAATTCAGCCACCAACTGCGTTCGATTGCCAGTGCCGCCCTCGATTCCCAGATTCATGCCCTGCCAGAAATTGACTCCAACGAAATAATAAGGCTTATCCGCGAGGGAGAAGTGTCCATCCTTCACCGATACGAATCCAGCGGGGGAATCCTGTGCTCTGCTAGGAATGATTGTTCCTAAAGCCAGTAGAGCGGTCAGACTGAGAAATTTTGCTAGTGTGACAGGGCTGGGGATCATGGATTTCTGCTTTCTGTGAATGCGTCGATAACCCGGAAAATAGGACAGACGCTGTGTAAGAAAATTCATACCGAAAAGTTTACCAAAAGGTAGCCCTATTTCAGACCGTTCGTGCTACGCTTCATGGTACCTGCCGTGCGGAGTATTGTGTATCCTGTAGGGATGTTGAAATGGATGCTTATGCCCAATGCCGCTGCCTTTTTCGCTCTGAAATGGATATAACTCCAAGGTTACTCGTTCAAATTTCATCGCCGCCGTTCTCGCCGATTTCCCCGTCATCGCCGCCGCCGACCCCCTCGGCGGGGCAGCAGTCAGGGGAATTGCTGCCAAATTAATCGCCGTGATGACATCATTCGAGTTCTATTTGCGTTCTCCATTAGGACACTTTGGTGACTTTGGTCGGCTTGAGGCGGATAACGACAATATCATCATTTTTCCACTCTTCGGCGAGTTCATCACCCCGCGATTTGGATTCGTAGTGATAGAGCAGTTGATGCGCGACTTGATGGCCTACATCGTCATAGACGCTGAGTGTGCCGCGAATGAGATACCCGGCAGTGTCACCCATATCGCCGCCGATGCTGACCGCTCCCTGTGGACGTGCCAGCGCGTTGCGAACTTTGGCGGTTTCGCGGTCACTCATAAATAGAATATCGTCGCCATCCATGCCGAACCAGATGGGCACGACATGGGGATAACCATCGGCATCGAGCGTCGCCAGCCGAGCGATGCGCGGGGCTGCCAGAAATGAACGAATGGTGTCCGTGAACATAAAATATCCTCTGTACATGAGCTGCTGATTTGTGACAGTAGTGTAACATTTTGACGCTAAAGTTGCTGGCGAGAGGCATTATCTGGAGCGTTCTTCAGGTGTAACGTTGCAGAATCTGGGTCGCGAAATCCTGCACACTCAGGCGCAGCGCCAGCGGTTCCAGAACTTCCACTCCGCCACCCAGCGCAAGAATCTGGGCGCGTGCTGCTTCAAAACTCTCGAAGTCGAGTTCCAGTTGTACCCATCCATCTGTACTCGCCTCATGGATGAACGGGGGTATCTTCCGTCCCAGAAGGCGAGGCAGCCAACTATACGTGGCTGAGGATACGCGCAGCACTGTTTTGAGCTTCGCTGCTTCCTGTTCCAATTCCGCGCTGTAGGCTTTCCAATACCTTTCCAGATCAAAGTCCGGCGAACGGACGAAATGATCTTCGAGGAGGGTTACGTCGATCAAATTTGATGCGCGTTGATGACGCACACGCCCGTTGGCAGCATAGACGACATACCAGATGCCGGCCTTCGCGACCAGACCATAAGGCTCAACCACTTGCTCAATATCAACCCTTCCGAAAAGGCGATAGTGGATGGCAATACTGCGATCCTGACACACGGCATCGTACAAATTCCCCAGATGCGGAATCGCCTCGCGTCCATAACCCCAGGGTGTCCAATCAAGATAGATTTTGTTCTGCCGGGGAGCGGCTCCGGCATAGAGTTTGAGCAACGCGGTTTTGATCTTTTGCCCGATGGCGATGTCTGCAAGCGGTTCGGGGAAGCTGAACGCCAGCAATGCAGTCAGTTCATCGGGGGTCAAACCCGTGAGGCTGGTGCGGTAGTCCTCTACCAGCCCGTATCCGCCCGCTGTTCCCTGTTCTGTGTAGACCGGAATGCCCATCATGCCAAGAGCATCCATATCGCGGAAGATAGTGCGCCGCGAAACACCGAGTTCCTCAGCTAATTCACGGGCGGACATTCTGTGGCGCTTTTGCAGCAAAAGCACAATCTGAATGAGACGATCCGCGCGCATGATTCACCTCTTTCGAAATTTGCCCAATTATAGGGCTGATGTATGACAGGAGGTGTCACCAATGCGGCATAACATACATCATAGCAAAGCAGTTCACAGTAGAAGGAGCAAGATATTATGGATGTTCGTATCATTCATCTGGAACCGATGCGGGTGGCGAGTGTGCTGGGCTATGGCGCAGAACCAGAAATGCAGGCATGGGATAAATTGTTCGCGTGGGCGGAAGCGCATCATTTGTCAGGCAAATCTCCCCGTCTCTTCGGTTTCAATAATCCATCGCCGACACCAGCCAGTGCAAATTACGGTTACGAGATCTGGGCAACGGTTGACGAGAATGTGAAGTCAGACGATGTTGTCACCGTGAAGGATTTTGCTGGCGGCATGTATGCAGTGATGCGCCATACAGGTGTGACAGACCTTCCGGAGATATGGATGCAGCTATCGGCATGGGTCGAAACCAGTCCATACCGGGTGGCAAGCCATCAATGGCTGGAGGAGCATATCAAAGTGGGACGGGACATGCCGCCTGAGGAAATCGTGCTCGATCTGTATCTGCCGATTCAGGCATAGTCAGAGGGCAATATGTAAAGGGGACACCTTCTGTAGGTGTCCCTGATTAATTGTTTTGATTGTGACGATAGTGAGGTAAGTTGACGCGAAGCTGAAATCTACGCTCTTTCACGCTCTGGTTCGGGAATGAAGATGCCTTCCTGGAGAGCCGTTTCCAGCCAGAGAATTTTAGCCTCATCAATCATCTCAAGCGCTTCAGCCCGACTGCTGCCCTGACTCAGGCAGCCCGGTAAAAGCGGAATCTCAACAAACCAGTAGCCATCTTCATCGGGTGTGAGTTCGATGGTGTAGGGTAAAGACAGATAGTATTCGAGTGTTTTGGGGGTTTCTTTACTCATCCGTATCTTCCTTTTCAGGACTTTCCAATTCTATCTGCTCAATTAACCCTAAAGCTCTTTTTACGTAAATGACTTTAAGTGGCTGATTATAAGGTGCCACAAACAAAACTGATTGACCGCCCACTCTTCCAGTAAACGACCTGTGGCTTCCCCTGATACGTTTTAAAACGAAACCATACATTTCCATCAATTTCCTTAAATCCTCAAATGAGACATTTTTCGGATTTTGTTGAATGCGTTGTAGCAGTTTTTTACGTTTACTCATAACTGTGATTTTACAGCAGATTAGCTTGCAATGCGTTTCTCACTTCATTGCCCCGGTGTGGGCTGACCGGGATTTTGTGCCTGCGCGGTCTGGGTCATATAGACGGACTGCTGTGTGGCGCGGACGAATCCGCCGTCATCGGTTAGCTGGGGAGGCGGTGTTGAGGTCGGAATCATGCCGGGTGATGGTCGGGTCGAAGCCGGTGTTGTCGGCAGTCCACCGGGCGGCGGGATGGGTGTCCAGCTCGCGGTGGGTGTCAGAGTCAGCGTCGGTGTCAGCGTCGGCGATGGTGTGTAGGTTGGTGTGCGCGTTGCTGTCGCTGGTATACGCGGTGTGGTCGTCGCGCTAAGGCTGGGCGTCAATGTTGTGGTGGGCGATGGTGTATCCGTCGGCGCGATGCTGGGCGTGAGTGTCGCGCCGGGTCGATGAAATGGTAGGTGATGCGCCAATGGTCGGTGTCGAAGTCGCCGTCAATTCGAGCAGACTGGGCGGCAGGGACGTTCGACGAAGTTAGGAGGGTGCCATTGTCGGCAGTCGTGATCACCAGCATCATCGGGTCTGGAAGCTATAAACCGCCTGAGCAGCGGGAGCGGGTTTCATATGTGCCAGTGCATCCCGTACCTGAGCCATGAATCCGGGGAAGCGCGCCATTGTTATCAGCATCGCGATGCAGGGCTAATTCATAAATTGAGC
>JBGAGR010000007.1:0-75381 GCA_044226645.1 Aggregatilineales bacterium | reverse complement strand
GACCCGCTGTGCGTCGTTGGGCAGGACGGCACAGTAAGCTCATTAACCTACAATCCCGCAGGAGACATCATCGCATCCACCAGCCGCGCGGACGGCGGTGTTGATAACACGGTGCGGCTGTGGAATCCACAGACAGGCGAACAACTTGCTTTGTTTGATAAAGACACGGAAGATTTGTGGTCGGTCACTTTCAGTCCAGACGGAAAATGGCTGGCATCGGGCAGCGGCGGCTGCTTCCAGTGTTCCAGTCAGAACTTCAGCGCGGATGGGGTCGTGCGTCTGTGGGGCATTCCGCGCTAGGGCGCGATAACGCCGCAGACAGGCGCTTCCCAATCCAGTTGGTTATGTTCCGTCAACATGGCATCAATTCGGGTTGCTATGGCTTCCGGGTAGGGTGCAGTACGGCGAATCTGCATGTTGGCATGAGAACCGAGAGCCTCTAACGTCGCTGCCAGAGTGCCGGTACTCTCATTGACCATGAACAGCATGAAATGGACGCGCTTGGCGGTACGCCCCAGCACACGACCATGAATGGCGACATTTTCCCCGACGCGCACTTCTGCCAGATATTGGATGAAATGCTTCAGCGCAAAACCACCACCCTGCTGATTGAGGTAATAATACTCGTCCATTCCGAAGGTTTCGAAAAACTTCCATGAAGCCGAATCAAACAGCGCCATATACCAGCGGACATTCATGTGCCCCATGACATCCAGATAATCAGTTGGGATGGATATCCGGTAAAAAACTGGCAGAGCCTGTATATTTTGCAACGGAATCATAATGAAATTTCTGTACCATTCACAATAGCGATTGAATTGTATTGGGTGGTATAACGAATAGGCAAAGCTTCGTCAAGGGTTCACATTTGCTGGTGACGGCGCTACAATTCAGGCTATCCCAATCAGCGAGGAGCCAATCTTTTTTCATATGGATGAAACACGCTGGACTAGTTTCGATCTGATTTTCTTTGACTGCGACAGCACTCTGTCTGCCATTGAAGGCATCGACGAACTCGCCCGTTTCAAGGGTAAGGAATGGCGCGTCGGCGTACTGACTGAAAAGGCCATGAACGGCGATTTGGACTTAGCCGAAGTCTATGGCAAACGCTTGCAGGCGATCCGCCCCACCAGAGGCCAACTGAAAGCCATCGAGGAACGCTACTGGGAAACCATTGTTCCCGATGCGCAGGAAGTCATTGCTGCCCTGCATTTCCTCGGCAAGCAGGTCTTTATCGTCAGCGGCGGATTAGCAGAGCCGGTACGCGGCTTTGGCAAGCGACTCGGCGTTCCACCAGAAAATATCCGCGCTGTCGAGCTGGAATACAACGAACTATCCGGCGATTGGTGGCGTTATTACCGCCCGGAAACCCAGAATCGCCAAACCTATCTGGATTATAACGAAGGCCCATTGACGGTATCCAGCGGCAAACCTGCCATCATCAAAGCACTGGCGGAAGGTAAGCATGGACGGCGCTTGATGATCGGTGATGGCGCATCTGATCTGGCGACACGCCCGGTGGTGGATTTATTCGTCGGTTTTGGCGGCGTAGTCGCGCGCGAAAAAGTGATCAATAACGCCGATGTGTTCGTTCACGTTAATTCCCTCGCGCCTGTGCTGCCGCTGGCGGTTGGCCCCGCTGGTCAGGCACGATTGGAAAACACGCCCTATCGAGACCTCTTCGAAAAGGGACTGGCGCTCACCCGCGAAATGGGCATGAAAATCAAAGACAAAGACCTCCGTATTGCATTTGAGAAAGCATTCGAAACACCCGATGACACACCCTGAAGCGATCATTTTTGATATGGACGGCCTGCTGGTGGATTCCGAACCAGTCTGGGAAGAGGCTGAAACCAATATTTTCCTTTCACATGGCATCCAAATGGAACGCCACATCCGCGAACAGTTAGTTGGCTTGCGCAATGATGAATTCATTGGCAGATTGCGCGAGATTTATCAGGTTGAGGTCAGTGCAAAAACGCTGCAAACCGAAGTCATCACCCGGATGCTGGACATCATCCCGAAAAAGGTGAAGGCCAAAAGCGGCGCGGTGAGAATTCTTAACTATGCGAATGAACATCGAATTCCTATTGCCATCGCGTCCAGTTCACCCATCGCCATCATCGAAGCCATCACGAAAAGCCAGCGTTGGGAAACCCTTGTGCCGGTACGCTGCTCGGCGGAAACGGTACCGAATGGCAAACCCGCCCCGGATGTGTATCTGGAAGCCGCCCGTCAATTGGGTGTCGCGCCGGAAAAGTGCCTCGCGCTGGAAGACAGCCCGAACGGCGCACGAGCAGCCGTTGCGGCGGGCATGACCTGCTATGCCGTACCTGACCTCGCCCATACACGCATCGAAGCATTTGATGGCATTACGACCTTTGTATTCGACAGTCTTGACAGCGTTTTGGAACAATTGATGGTATCGTAGTAGAGCGTATCCAAGCATTCCTGGCAATCGTGTTGAGGGTAGCTCCCATGTCAAACCGGAAAATTAAAGCCTGGCTCATCCACCTGTATACCGCTTCGGGGGGCGTGGTGGGCATGTTCGCCCTCTTCGCCGCCGCGAATGGTCAAATCCGCGTCGCGTTCATGCTGCTCATTCTGGCTGCGATGATTGACGCAACCGATGGAATCATGGCGCGCAAAGTGGGAGTCCGAATGGTACTCCCCAAATTTGACGGCGCGATGATCGACAACGTGATTGATGTCCTCACCTATGTATGGGTTCCTGTTTTCATCATGGGGTCGCAGAATTTATTGCCTCACCCACTGTGGACAGCCGTGCCGATTCTGGCTTCGCTCTACGCCTACGGGCAGGTCAACATGAAGACTGAAGATGCCTTCTTCCTCGGCTTTCCGAGCTACTGGAACGGCATCGCCATTTATATGTACTGGCTGAAACCAATCCCTATCATCGCTATTCTGATGGTCGTCATACCGGGCATTTTGTCGTTCATCCCAACGCGCTATCTCTACCCCAGCAAAAACCCGATTCTGAGCAAAACAACCTGGGCGCTGGGCTTGCCCTGGGGGATTTTGGTTATTTATCTGCTCTCGCAGGAAAAGCCTGACGAGGGATTGGTGTGGTTGAGCCTGCTTTACCCCACCTGGTACATCGTCAGCAGCTTTTATATCGACTGGCGCATCCGGCACAATGGTCTGGCTGCCAGTTCATAATTATCCAACGCATACAACCGATGGCTGAAAACAACGCATGACCGACAAAGCCTTTACCGTCCTCGTAGCAACCGATCTGGCTGAAAACAGCCTGCAAATCCTACAGAACGCCGATGATGTCTGTACGCAGGTCATCACGCCTTCCCTGACAGCGGTGCGTGACGGACTCAAAACCGCGCAGGCCATTATCGCGCGTGGCGATGTCGTCATTGACCGCGAACTGCTGGAACATGCCCCAGCCTTGAAAGTTATCGGGCATGTCGGCACCAGCTTGAACGGTGTAGATATTGAAGCCGCCACCAGCCGGGGCATCATCGTCATGAACACCCCCGGCACGAACGCGATTGCTGCTGGAGAACATGCCATCGCGCTCATGCTGGCACTCAGCCGCCGTCTGGTGGTTGCTCATGACAGCCTGAAAGAAGGCTGGTGGCTTTTAGATCGTAAACAGCAGGCCGGAACGCAGCTTTACGGAAAAACACTGGGCATTATCGGCCTGGGGCGGGTCGGGCGGATTGTGGCGCAGCGCTGTGTCGCCTTCGGCATGAATGTGCTGGCCTATGACCCATACGTGGGTGAGGAACAAATCAGCGATGAACGAGTCGCGCTGGTTGGTTTGAAAGAACTGCTTCAGCGCAGCGATTTTGTCACCATACATGTTGCCCCTACACCGGAAACCACCGAGCTTATCAACAAAACCACGCTGGCACAGATGAAACCCGGCGCACGACTCATCAATACATCACATGGCAGCGTGCTGGATGAAAACGCCGTTGCTGCTGCCCTAAAAGATGGACAACTGGCGGGTGTGGCAGTGGATGTGTATGCTGAAGAACCGCCCTATAACAGCCCGTTGGTCGGCATGGATAATGTGGTGCATACGCCGCACATCGGTGATAACACGATCGAAGCTACGCAGGATTTATCACTGCAAATCGTCCAGCAGGTTTTGGATGCACTGCGCGGAACGGATTACCGCAATGTGGTCAATCTACCCTTCATGCCGGGTGTCGATTTCGAATCGACGCGGCCTTATCTGCGGCTAGCGGAATGCATTGGGGCGATGCTTCATGCTTTGGCACGTCATCCCGTGCGACGCATCGCTGTCGAATATCGCGGTGATGAAGTCATGGGGATGGTCAAGCCACTCACGGTAGCGATTCTCAAAGGACTGCTGCAACAGGTTTTAGGTGATAAAGTCAATTACATCAACGCGCCTGTACTCGCGGCAGAACGCGGGATGCAGGTCACGCAGACCAAAGGACTGAAAGCCGGAGATTATGCCAATCTGGTTTCATGTCAGGTGACGCTGGAAGATGGTGAGGATATTGTCATGTCCGGCACACTGCTTGACCGGAAAGAACCGCATATCGTCCAGATTAACCAGTACCGCATGAACTTCGTGCCAGAAGGCCATCTGCTCCTTATGGGCAGCTTTGACCAACCGGGCGTGATCGGGCGGGTTGGTACATTGATGTCCACCAATCAGGTCAATATCGCCAGTTGGCATACCGGACGCGCCGAACCGGGCGGTCATACCCTCACGGTGCTGGCACTCGACCAGCCGATTCCGAGCAAAGTGCTGGATGAACTGCGCCAACTGGATTTCATCCGCCATGCACATCCGGTAGCGATTCAGACGACATTGTAAGAGGCTTTCAATCCAATTTCAGGACGAATTCTTCAATCGGTTCACCGATAAATTCATTGTTGTCCTCGCTATAGAGGACAAAACCGCACTTTTCCAGCACACGGTAAGAGCCGACATTGTGCTTGACGACATGAGCATACAACGGGCGACGCTGTTCGATGGTGAGAAATTGAGCCAATGCTGCTGAGGCAATGCCTTTGCCCCAGAAATCACGTCCCAGCCAGTAACCGACTTCGCGATGACCATCCATCTCGAAGCTGACGATATTCCCTACGATAGCTCTATCCGCCAGAATGGTTCGATGGATATTTGCTTTGTTGCCCATATTTTTCTTCCAGTGCGCCATGAAGGGTTCGCGTTGACGGGCTGGAAAGGCCGCCATGTGATTGGCTTCAGGGTCATTCTGCTGCTCAAAGAAAATGGGTAAATCGCTTTCCAGTACATCCCGTAATACAACGTTTGCCATAAATTTGTTATCTCCTAAACGGACACGATGTATCGTGTCCCTACATCAATTGGCCTCGTTTTGATTTCCCATTAGCTCTTACGCACCGCCTCAAATAGAATCACGCCTGCTGCAACGGCTGCATTGAGCGATTCGGTGTTGGCAGACATTGGAATTGAGATGCGCTGTTGGGCAAGCTGACGGGCATAGTCGCCTGCGCCATGTGCTTCGCTGCCGATGATGAGCGCCCAGGGTAGTGACCAATCGACTGCATCATAGCGTTTATCGCCGCCGCCATCGGCAATATAGACATGCAGATCGTGGCTGTAATCAGTGATGCGTTCCCATTCGGCTTCGATGATCGGGACGCGAAAATGTGCGCCCATACCGCTGCGTAAGGCTTTGGGATTATACGGGTCAGCAGAGGTGGGCGAAAGCAGCACCACATCGACACCAGCTGCTCCGGCTGTACGCAGAATTGTGCCCATATTGCCGGGATCACGGATGGAATCGAGGATGAGGATACGTTTCGGATTCACTGGAAATTCTGGCGTGGGCATGGGGAATACAGCGAGGATGCCCTGTGGCTGCTGGGTATCGCTCATGTGACGCATGACTTCATCGGACACAGGCAGGGATTCGATACCTCTGGCGCGAAGAAGCGCGAGAATCGATTCGTCATTGAAATCGGGAGCAGTAAAGGCGAAATGGGGTTGATAACCTGATTGCAAGGCATCCCGTACCAGACGCAAGCCTTCCAGGGCGATTTTAGCTTCCTTACGGCGCGATTTAGAGGCCGTTTGGAGGGCGTGAGCGAGTTTAACTTTGTCGTTTTGCAGGCTGGTTATCATGATAGAACCATTGTACAAAATGCATGAAAATTAAAGTTATAGAGATTCTAACCTGTAAAACAGGTGAAAAACAGGAAATATTACAATTATTACTAGAATATCTTCGCACCAATTTCAGCATCAGCCGAGCACGAGTGACCAGAACAATTGTACCGGATCAGGAAAATTTTGGCTAAGGTTTGGAAAATCTTACTGTCCCTTCCGACGGAGTTTTCCCGCTGGTTGACAAACCAGAACAAAAGAGCTAAATTTTTAGAGATGGTAAACAAAGAAAAAGGCGGGAGGGTCTGAGACCCTCCCCTACGGAAAAAACAGCGCACTATCTGATTGGTTCAGAAACGGGCACAACATGTTGTGCCCCTACGAAAACGATTCCCGATTTATTCGTTTTTCGAGGAGCATTGAGATGGGAAAAGTCGTCGCGGAATTTGCCATGTCGCTGGACGGTTTTATAGCCGATCTGAAAGATGATGTATCGCGGCTTTATAAGTGGTTTTCCAACGGCGATACACCCGTTCAAGGGGCGGCGGGATACGTATTCATGACTTCAGCCGTCAGCGCGAAAAATTACATGGAAATCATGGGATCAACAGGCGCACTTGTGACTGGTCGGCGTGATTTCGATGCCTCCCATGCGTGGGGCGGCACATCTCCCCTGAATGTACCCACGTTTATCGTTACGCATAACGCCCCGCAGGAATGGCTCAAACCCGGATCGCCATTTATCTTTGTCACCGATGGCATTACCAGCGCGATTGAAAAGGCAAAGCAAGCGGCAGACGGTAAAAATGTGCTGGTTGGCGGCTCTCAGATCGTGCAGCAGTGCATCAAGGCGGGTCTATTGGACGAAATCAACATCGACCTCGTGCCCATTCTTCTTGGCGACGGTATCCGCTTGTTCGACAAGCTCGGCTCCGAACCTTTCGAATTAGCAATCATGCAGGTACTCGAAGCTCCCGGCGTAACGCACCTGAAGTACAGGGTTGTTAAGCGCTAATTCAATAAGCCCTCACCCCTGCCCCTCTCCCCACCGGCGAGTACGCCCAGGAGAGGGGAAAAAGCAAATTCAGTGGAACATTTTCACTTAAGACAGCATCCACCGTTTAGTGGTCAACGGGTGAAGCGCCCGACTTCGAGCAAGCCGCCGGATGCCGCGCCCGGCACAATCGGAAAAGGAGTGGTATCGGGATAGGCATACCAACCAAGAATTACACTGTATTTGCCGGACAGGAGATTTTTGGGCAGCGGGATGTTCACCGATTCTGCCCAACCGCTTTTCCCTGGATGAACGCCAATCGGGTCATCGGACTGGGCGACGAGATTGCCCTGCGCATCGATGACGTGGACGAAACGGACATCGCTGGCGGAACGGGGTTTATCAAAGCGCCAGTTCAACCAGACCGTAAGCGAATCTCGGTTATCGATCAATTTGGAGGCAATCAGGGTCAGGCCATTGGCGAAATCCACTGACATTCCCATATCCGGCGGCAAGGGGTCAGCCAGCACGAAAGCAGACGCGGAAGCCGAGCGGCAGGTCAGCGCGGGGTCATCACTGACCGGACAGGGCGGGTCAAGCGCTAGAGTGAACGCATAATATCCCGCCTGCGGCAGATAGAGCGGCGCATCTACAGCCGTTTCACCCTCTATATGCCATTTCTGCACGGGCAGGTCATTGAGCGAGAAAGTCACATCGCGTCCAGCAGCATTCAATTTCCCGGTAAAGTGCGTCCAACCAGGAGCAGGCGTATAGAGATAAGACGAAATCGGCTCGGTAAACGTACCATCCGGGCTAATAAGCGTCCTGAAAACGGGCTGCGCATCGGTTTCCGGCGCATTGAATACGGCGTAATTTTCGTCCTCGTAAATCGGATTTCCAAGATGGGCACGAGTGAAAGCATCGAGTTTACCTGCATCATCGTCCCAATTTTTGTGCAGGATAACGATGTCCGCACCTGCCGCATTCAGCAGCGCGGGGTCAAGCGTAGCCTGCATCAACGTGAGCTTAGCAGGTTCAACCGGGGTGCGGCGCACAATATGTCCGGCGATAAGCGGGAGTTGATTTCCCGTTTGCAGGAAGAGAGCTTCCTTATCGGTCAGCAGATGATCCCAGGGAATATCGAACACCGCGCGAATGTCAGTGCGCTGCCCTAATGCGGCAATTGGCGCGGGAACGATGCCGGGGATGGTAGGCATATCGGGCAGGCCATTTTTCCAAAAGAAGGGGTATTCGTAGAGGATGAGGCCAGCGAGGAAGAGGGAAAGGAGTGCTGAGTGCTGAGTGCTGAGTGCTGAGGAAAGAGATTTCCATATCCCCACCCCCCGCCCCCCGCCCCGCTGCGTCCCAAAGGGAGGCTTCGCACCAGAGAGGGGGTGTGAAAGACGGGAGAAGACAGATAACTTATAGAGTTCGGAAGCGCCGTAACCGACGAGGACAGCGACAGCAAAGGCCAGCGTGAAATCGAAACGGGCAGGTGTGCGGCTGATGCTGAGGCCGGGGATTTTCCCGGCGGCTAACCAGGGCAGCGCGATGAGGGTATCGAAGCCTTCGATGGTGAGATGAACGGGCGAATCCAGCACTTTCAGCACAGGGCCAAGCGAAAAGACCCAGGCAATGAAGGCCAAGCCAAACCACCAGCGCGATTCACGGCTGCGCCAGAGCGCGATTAACACCATCAGTCCAGCGACGATGCCGATATAGGCCATTTTCTCGAATGGGTCGATGCCGAGGACTTTATGCGGATAGTCCAAGCCACTGAATAAGGGATGCTGGAAAGACGGCGAGACAATCGCCAGCAAATCCGCACTGAACGTAATATCGCCGCGTTCCTGCAATTGGCTGAAGCCGGATGATGAATCGAGCAAAGCGGGCGAGATCAGCAGCAGATAGGCAGCAGCGCCAATCATCGCCGCCAGAATCACACGCCAAAGCGCCGCCCATTCGCGCTTGAACAAAATTGTGAGGGCGAAAAATGCGGTGAGCGGGAACAGGGCGTAGATCAGCAGGAGTGTATTGCCGAGCAGGCTAACGACAAAGAAAATCGCCGCCAACAAAATATAGCGCCGTGTATGAGTCTCACGCAATCGCAGCAATGCCCAGGCATAGAGCGGAACGCCCCATAATTCCAGCAGGCCGAGATGTCCGGCGGCAAGCTGTCCCTGAATAGTGGGATAGGCCATAAAGACCACCCCCGCCAGCCATGCCGCCCAACGATTTTTCGTCAGATGCGAGACGAGATAAAACATAGCCCAGCCATTGAGTGCCAGTGTCAGCAGCATCCACAGGTTATAGGCAGACGAGAGCGGCATCGCCAGCGCCAAAATCGCGGGAGGGAGGTTTTGCAGGGTGAGGGTCAGCAGCAGCAAGGCGGACAGGCCATCCGGATAGGCCAGCAGGGGTTGATAAAAGAGCGGCGCACCGGTTTGCAGGGCATGTTTCAACCACCAGATTGTTCCAACGTATTCGTAGGAATCGCCGAAGGGATGCCCGATGAGACGGGACGAAAAGACCGTCACCAGAGGCCAGGTGATGAGCAGGGTTAAAGCCAGATAGGAAGCATAAACTGCCAGATGGATGCGCGGCAGACGACTTATGTTAACCCTCACCCCAAACCCCTCTCCCTCAGGTAGAGGGGCTTAAAATTCCATTTGAAAGCGAATGGTTCGTTCGAAGAACCACAGCGATGTAATTGTCCTAGCACCATGAAACTCTCACGCGATATGCTACAATGGCTGCCCAGTATATCAAATTTTGAAGGATGATTGGCAGGTTGGGACGTTCAAAACTGCTTGACGCGGGATGGCTGCTGCTGCTGGCGATTTTCATTCTGGCGGGGATGACGCTGACGACGTTTCATGGTGACGAAGCCATGCTGATCTACATGAGCCACGATTATGAAACCGCTTTTATCGATCATGACCCGGCAAGTCTGATGGTCAGTCCACCCTATTACATTGACGATGATCCCTGGCTGCGCATCCTGAACGGCTCGGTGATTCGTTACGCCATCGGTTTTAGCAGACAGTTAGCGGGATTAGATCGATCCACACTGCCGCCGCGTCCCGGTTGGGATTGGGGACTGTCATATGATCGTGATGTCGAAACGGGGCATCTGCCGTCCGAAGCATTATTAACCGCCGCACGGTTGCCCTCGACACTCTTTCTGGTCATCAGCGCGTGGGTGATGTTCGGCATCGGCTGGCAGTTCGGCGGAAGGCTCCCGGCGTATTTCATCAGTGCGTTGTATACAGTCAACCCGGTCATTCTGCTGAATGGACGACGTGCCATGATGGAAGGTTCGCTGCTGTGCTTCGGCATTTTGACGATCTGGCTGGCGATTCTGATTAGCAGAGGGCGCAATCGCTGGTACTGGTGGGGGCTGTTTACGCTTTCGGCTGGATTAACGATAGCCAGCAAGCACAGCGGGATTGTGTACCTGGGCGGGGCGTTCGGGTGGATTGGGCTGACGGAGTTGATTCGGGTGATTCGTACCCTCACCCCCGGCCCCTCTCCCTCAGGGCGAGGGGAGAAAAGAATGGCGCTGCGGGATTTCGGATTCACGATGGTCAAGCTGGTGGTGAGTCTGATAGCCACTATCGCAATAGCTATCGCGCTCCTGCCTGCGCTGTGGAATGACCCGGCAGCACGATTCAGCGATTTGATCGAGCAGCGGGCGGGGTTGATTAACATTCAGGTGGAGAGCGACCCGTTAGCGCCGACGACAATACAGCAGCGCATCGAAGGCATCATCACACAGCCCTTTCTGACTCCCGCGCAGCAGTTCGAAGTGGCGTTCTGGGCACAAGCTAAAGCCATTACCGACAGTGTAGAGCGCTACATGGCCTCGCCGTTGAGCGGCCTGCAATTCGGACTGGTGCTGGGTATTCCCTTAACGCTGCTGGCAGGCATCGGGTTGATTGTCGCCTTGTGGCGGTGGAAGTCGTGGGAAATCGGACTGGTACTGTGGTTCGCAGGGACGGCAGCGAGTTTATTGGTCAATCCACTCCCCTGGCAGCGTTATTCGCTGGCGCTGTTCCCGGTGGCAACCATACTGGCAGGTTTGGGTTTGGTGAGTCTGATTCAGCGATTCCGCCCAACGCCCCCAAAGTCCACTTGATCGACATCAAAATATGCTACACACTTATGGAAAGTGGTAATTCATGTAGGGACATGATATGTCGTGTCCCTACAAAGACATATTGCCCTGTCCAGACGAGTAACTTATGATTGAGATGAACAAAGGATAATCCGATGCGACGCAATCTGCCTTTTCTCCTGATTTTTGTGTTCCTGCTGGCGGCCTGTGGTGGAAATCCAACCGCCGCACCGACTGCCGACAATTCCAGCGTCCAGCAGCCAGCAGCCACAGTCGATAATTCCACAACGCCTGTGCCCCAGATCACCACCGCGCCGCGCGACTACGGCACGGATCTGCCAGCCGTGTCCCCACCCGGTACGCTGATTGCCGCCGTGACACCAGACCCGGCAGCAGGTACAGTCTTCGAGAGCCTGATATTTAACCGGACTGGCGGTCTGGCGGGAACACCTCTGAGTATTCAGATCAACGGTGCAGGGGTTATGATCCGCGATGGCGTGACGAGCCAGCTTACGGCAGACCAGATCACACAGTTGGTCGCCACATTGGATAGCGTCAATTTCTTCGGCTTGAGCGGAATTTTCACATCGCCGGGGACTTCTGCCGATGCTTATCATTATGAACTGACGGTCTCGCGTGATGGTTCCGAACGCACACTCAAGGCGGAAGACGGGTTTATCCCCGCGCCGCTGGTGCGTCTATTCGGGGAAATCAGCGCGTTGGGTCAACCCGGTTAAGCAGTCAGATTAAGAATATCGAGCAAGCCGTCCAAACTGCCGCGCAGGACATGATCGGCGTGGGGTGAGGGCGGCTTTGCATCGCGGATGAGCTGAATGGCACGCATTCCAGCAGCTTTCGCGCCTTGCAGACCTTCCTCCTGATCATCCACAACCAGACATCCTGCCGGATTCACATCAGCGGTCAGAAAAAATTCGCGATCTTTGGTGAAATGTCCGGTTATATCCGGCCCTAAAATCGGGCCGGTGAACCAGTGCTGTACACCGCCACCCTCCAATGTCCCGCGTATCTGGGCGGTTGTCGTGTGACTGACGATGCCGAGCCTATATCCAGCAGTGTGGAGCTGCTGCAAAACAGGTTTGCAATCGTTATAAAAGACATCGCAGTGCCGCAGTGCCAGATAGGGTAAATCGCGGGCAAGTGTGAGCAGTGCTTCCCGGTCAGGTTCGGGCGTGCCTGTCAGACGAAAAAGTGCGCGTGTCGTCCGTACTTCTCCTTCGCGCAAATCCTCCAAACCATGTTCGCCGTTCAAATCCAGATCAGCATAATAGCTGTCCCAATCTTCCACGATACGGTGATCTGCCTCAGTCCATGCCTGGGGCACTCCGCCAAAACGCTCAGACATAACGATGCCAAGCTGACGGGCATAACAGGAACGCATTTGGCGACTGTCGATCAGGGTTTCGTTGAGATCAAATAAAATGACCTTCACGGCAAGCCCTGAACATTCAGAATATAGTTGGCAGGCTGTCCGCCGAGATCAGGTACGGCGATGCGGAAGGCAGCAGAATCGCCCGGATTGAGGAGTGCTGAAAAATCATTGAAGCCTGCCGCAATGACTTTTCCAGTTGTGTCAAAGACTGTCACAACTGCACGCAGATCATGAACAGACTCCTGGCTGATATTGCTGGCAGAACCTGTAATAACCAGTGTCCCATCTTTTTCGATAGTCGATTCGTCCGTCCAATTGATCTGATCCTGACCATAAATTATGCGATCCGGCTCGGATTTCCAATCGACACTGCCTAATGACAAATCATACGTGGTGGTCAGGGCAGGCTGCCCCTGTCCGAAGCGCAGGCTGAACGGCGCAAATCCTCCCGGCGGAAGGCCGTAGCCCATGACGGTATCAACCGCTTCGGCAACCGCCAGCCCGTCCGGTGTACGGAGGACGGCTTTTACGGGAACATCGGTGACTTGCACCGCGCCCGTATTGGCGACTTCCCCGGTAATGAAGAAAACGCCCGCCGGAGTTGTCCATGTCGAGACATGCAGAATATCGAGGCTGGTCGCGCCTGCACTGGTCAGCGCGTCAGGTTGGGCGGCCTGTAACGTGCTGCCATCGCCCAGGGTGAAGGTATTGACGATGCCCTGAAGCTGGTTAACCTGAGCCGAATCGTTGGGCAGAATGACTTCCGATACACCAATGAGTGTCCCGGACTGCTGGATGAAGGTGTTGATCTGCTGGGTCTCACCACCAGCGGTATGCCGCAGACCGGTCAAGCGCCAACTACCATCGCCCATCGCCTGACGGCTGACTTCGCTGTAATTGAGCGCATCGGGGCGAATCTGCTTCTGGTAACGATCCAGCAAATCGCCCAAAAAGGACGAGCTTATCGGCTGTCCGGTGTTGATGACCGCGAACCGCAGCGATGGCTCATCCGCGCCGGGAGCGGAAAAAGCCGCCGCTGCCAGCACCGTCGTATACTGCTCGTAGACTGACCAGTTACGCGGCAGTGCCACCGTAAAAGCGCCGCTGGGATGGGTATAGAGCAAAGGTGAAAAATCCGGCGGGAGGGGCGTGGGAGCGAAAACCACCGCGCCGCCGCTGCATCCGGACAGAAATGCCAGGAACGCAATGCCTATCAGGAATGTTGTTAAGGCGGAAATCCGGTTATTGGTCATTGGTTGTTGGTTTTTAGGTCATATGGTAAACAGAAACAAAATCCTACGATTTTCTCACGGACACGATATATCGTGTCCCTACATTTAAATTCGTCGTAGTCTGTAGTTCAATTTATGTTGTCATCTACCAAGTGTAGCAAATCACACGGAAAATGCCTGCCCACAGATGTTCAAATCGGAACAACCCAAAACCACCGTTTCATGTTAACGGCAGACTCGTATACCGCTGGACGCTCCACCAGGTTTGAATCACTGGTACTATAGTCCTAGTGCCAGAGGGGGGCGTTCACCTGTATGCTTAAAAGTGACAAAACCTGTCACACCTACAGGATGCCCTCAAATGTATACCAATAATGAGATTTTGTTCCCGCACCATGTTATCCCGTCTCTGCGCAAACTGCGCGGGCCAAAATGGAAAGCGCTGGTCGAGAAAGTTCTGACTCTGCCAGAAACGCATGAAGAAACACTGGCGCTGATGCTGCTGATGGTGCGGTTGGATGGCTGTATGATCTGCGAAACAGACAGCTACCGGGCGATGCGGGGGTGTGCGGGGTGTGCGGTGCAAACCCTGCGCCGACACAAAGGCGACGATGAGGAACTGCTGGAATTGTTCCAGCAAGCGCTGGACGACGTGCGCAATTTCGCGGCGCAAAATTCGGTGATGGGGATTATCCAGACCAGCAAGCGCCCGGAAGAAACGCTGAACTGAATGTCATAAAATCCTGCGCGGTATCAGAGGGTGAACCATGTATCGCCCCTATAAACGCAGGTTTTTCACCTAATCTCTTAAAATCCTCCTATCATAAATCCTCGAAGACCGCCCCTCTTTTCGCTTAATTCGCCTTAAGCCTATATTGACTCCATTTATCCCGTGTGTTAGACTTCCTGAACTCTCAAAAACGAATAAAGCAAAGAGTAAGGGTGTAAGGGTTATAAGTACTGCAAATTACCGCGTCAACGAACAGATTCGCGCGCGAGAAGTCCGGCTGATTACGGACACAAACGAGAATATCGGCGTTATCTCGCTGCGCGAGGCGCTGCGGATGGCGGAAGAACGCGACCTTGATTTAGTTGAAGTGTCGCCAAACGCCGAACCGCCGGTTTGCCGAATTATGGATTTTGGCAAATTCCAGTATGAAAAGCGCCGTAAGGAACGTGAAGCCAAGAAGCAGCAGAAGATCATCGAAGTCAAAGAGATCCAACTGCATCCGAAAACCGATCCTTACCATCTGACGTTTAAAGTCAAAGATGCGCGCGGATGGATTATCGCCGGAATGAAAGTACGGGTACGCGCCCGTTTCCGAGGTCGCGAACGCGATTATCCAGATATAGCCCGGCAGCGCATGATGAATATCGCAGCGGATTTGCAGGATGTCGCCGTTGTGGAGCAGCCTCCCCTCATGGAAGGCAATACCATGTTGATGGTGCTGGCTCCCGCATCCGATAAGAAGAAATAACTTCGGAGCATAATTGTGACCAAGCTGAAGAAATATAAGATCAAGACTCACAAGGCGACTGCCAAGCGAATCCGCATCACGGGCACGGGTAAGGTGCTGCGTACCCATGTCGGCAAGAGCCATTTCCGCCGTCGTCGTCCGATGCGTACCAAGCGTCAGTTGGATAAACTGATCGGCGTGGGCAACCCGGCAATTCGTCGTCGCATCAAGAAACTCGCCCCTTATCTGAGCAAATATCGTCAGAATGCGGGTCGCGGGAATTAAGCTTTCAATCGTCAATTGCACCCGGCACTAACATGAGCCGGGTTTTGTCTGTGCAGGAGTCAGTGATATGTCGAGAACAAAAGGTGGGGTTGTTACCCGCCGTTGGCACAAGAAACTCATCAAGAGCATGAAGGGACAGTGGGGCACGCGAGGCCGCCTGCACCGCCGTTCCAGCGAAGCCCGTCTGAAGAGTCTGTGGTACGCTTACCGTGACCGCCGCCGCCGCCGCCGCGATCTGCGCCGTCTGTGGATTGTGCGCGTGAATGCAGCTGCACGTCTGAACGGTCTGAGCTACAGCAAGTTTATGCATGGTCTGAAGAAGGCCGGTGTCGAGATGGATCGCAAGATTCTGGCGGACATTGCTGTGCGCGACCCGCAAACCTTCACCAAGCTGGCAGCGCTGAGTCTATCGAAGCAGTAAAAAAAGCGGTTAGCTGAGAGCGATTAGCTTTTAGCTAAATCAGATGCAAAATCAGGGGCCTTACGCCCCTTTTTTGATTCTCCTTAACACTTTAGCCGCCGAACAGCGACAGCAGGAAAATGATAGCGTAGCCAATGACGAAAATGGACACCAGCCCCACCATGACCTGTGTTGATTGACCGCGCGAGGTGAAACCGCTCACGAACAGCCAGCGGATTTTTACCAAATCGCCCAGCAGCATCAGTCCGGCAAATATCGTGAGCAGGCTGCCCGGCCCTGGCGTGGTCAGCAGGGCGTAGACCATTCCCCAGTGGGCGATAACATTGATAATCACAAAGCCCATCGCAATAATTTCGCGCTCCTGATAACGATCTACAATCGCCAATAACAACAGAAGCGCGAGAATCGCCAACACGATCACTTGAATCAGGCGGGTTCCCTGCGGCGCGACGCTTGTTCCACTCGAAAGCGCATTCAGCAACGCGATAATCGCCGCCACATGCGCCACCAATTTAATGCCTGTTTCCAACCAGCCGAGCGGCGACCAATCGCCTACGTGCCATTGTTTTGCTGCCATCATATCCCCCTATTCCTCTGCCCCGCGTACCTGTGTGGGCGTGACGCGAATCGCTACCGAAAACATGCCGGACATCTCTTCCGGTGTCCATTGCAGCCGCTTAATACCTGAAGCGTATTTTGTCTGGAAAGCTTTATGTTCATGAGAAGGCGGAGCCGCATCGTCAATGACCGCTTCGCCCATAATGACGACAAATTCCTCCGCTTCCGTGTCAAAGTTAAAACTGAGGGCGACTTTGGGATTCTGGCGGATGTTGCGCAGTTTTTGGGCATCCGGCTTGCTGTAGAGCAGGAATGTCCCATTTTCCCAGACGAACCAGATCGGGGTAGGCTGCGGCATTCCATCGGCGCGAACGGTGGTCAGCCAGAGATGATAGGCATTCTGAAGTAATTCAGCCTGTTTGGTGTTGATTGCGACAGACACGTAAAACTCCTATTTCAAAAATAAGTCTCTTAAGAGACGCTGTGCCGCTCTCATCTATTACACGGGAGTGTATCCTATCTGGCGTAAGTCCCCCACTGCCTATCACAGACCGGACTCCATGCTATAATCCAACACAAAACATCGCTCAAAAACAATCATTTTGCAGGTGGTGCGCGGGTGACAAAACGCCTCACCGTCCTTCCAGGTCTGCTGCTGATTACCCCTTTTATGCTTCTCAGCATATTCGCGGTACTGCTCGGTCACGCTGTCGGGGAGCAGCCTGCCGGTCTGGATACAGCGAGTAACTGCCGTCTGCCCTGCTGGAATGACATCCATCCCGGACGTACTCCCCTGGGTGAAGCCGCTCATATTCTCTTAGAGGCGGGGTATGTGCTGGAAAACGAAGGTGATAGTAGTCGTTTTCGGAACGTATTTATTTACACGTCCTTGCGGCCTTCCACCGGGGGAATATGCCGGGTTGGAGTTGGGCGTGGACGGACGGTTGTCCCGATTGTAAGCGCCCTCACCCTGCAATTTTGTCAGGGTATGTCGCTGGGGCATCTGGTCGATAGGCTGGGTGTGCCAGATTCGATTCTACCCATTGTTTCGCTGATTAATTATTCACAAGGGCAGGTCGCGGTTATTATGGGCGACCCAATGTGCCAGAGACCGCTTACCCCACATACGCCGCTGCTCTTCATGAGCCTGACACCCCCGGTCAGTACCCCCCAGAATTCAATTCTGCTAGCCGAGCAGGTTGGCAACAAAGATTCAACCTCGACCAATCTCCCCTGGCGCGGCTTCATCCCCCTCTGGCGCTATGGGCAGTTCTTTCCCGGCAAAGTAGTTTGCTAACGCGATTGCATGTCAAGCACGACAGACTATATGTAAAGCAAACTTGACAAAAAATCAAACCGGCTTTACACTATCCATCGTACAGGAAAAATATCTTTCCTGACCGTTATTCATGGAGGTGTAATCATGCGACAGACAAATTCTCAGAATAGCAAGCGTACCGATTTTGCCGGAGTCGGCATCGCAATCGGGGCTGGCATCGGCGTGGCGCTCGGCACCGCAACCGGACAGACGGTTTGGGTGGCTCCGCTATGTATGATGCTGGGTGTTGTCATCGGGACGCAGATTAATCGTCGGCGGCAGTCATGAAAGCGGAGAAGCTCTATCTACGGCGATTCTGGGTCGCCATCACAGCTTATGTGGTGCTAGTCATCATCATGTCGAGCGTGCTGGATTCACTGACGGATAACACTTTGCGCGTGATTATAACGCTGCTGCCGATTGTCCCGATTGTGTTCGGCATGTGGGCGTTCATGCAGTTCATCCGCCAGATTGACGAATTACAGCGCCGCATTCACTTCGAAGCCTTCGCCTTCAGTCTGGGATGCACCGGATTGATTACCTTCACACTCGGTTTTCTGGAAAATGCGGGGGTGCCGCAGCTAAGTCTGATCTGGGTCTTCCCGATGATGATCGCTTTCTGGGGCATCGGCGTGGCGATTGCGGGACGACGTTACAAATGAACAACCGCCTCAAGGTGCTGCGCGCGGAACGCAACTGGTCGCAGGCCGATCTGGCTGAACGGCTGGGCGTTTCCCGCCAAACTATCAATGCCATTGAAACTGGCAAATATGATCCGAGTTTGCCGCTGGCCTTCAAGCTCGCGCGGATTTTCGAAGCCGCTATCGAGGAAATATTCAAGCCCACTGACGAAGATTTGATGCGTTCGAATTAGTCCCTAACCAAACATAAAAGTCGAGAGCTGCGGCTTTCGCATATCAATAAGGAGAGAAAAAGGTGCGTAAATCACTCACCCTCAGTTTAGTGCTGCTTGCTGCGGCCCTGTTCATTCCCCTGCTGCGTGTTCATGCACAGGAAGCCACACCGGACAGCGCCGTATCACGGCAGGAATTCACCGTCGATTTTGGCGATTTCGAAACACAGGCCGAACTCACCTATCCGGCTGACGGGGATGGCCCATTCCCGACGGTCATTCTGATACACGGCTCAACGCCAGCCGATATGGATTTCACCGTATTCAGTTTCGATGGCAAACCTGTTTCGACCAATTTCAAGGACATGGCGGAGTTTTTACCAACACAGGGTTACGCCGTTATTCGCTACAACAAGCATTATGTGACCGCGCCCGGTGAGGTCGATACGGCGAAATACGCAGCACTCACCTTGCAGCAGTTGGTGGAGGATGCCGGGGCAGTGCTGGATGCGGCGCTGGATAATCCGCTGGTGGATGCAAAACATATTTTCATCTACGGATGGAGCGAAGGCAGTCTGGTTGGATCGGAACTGGCAGTTGAGCGTCCAGACGACATCGCCGGGATCATTTTTCAGGGAGCAGTAGCGCTTCCCTACGCGGAAACCTTCGCCGCACAAATCACCGATGTGACCGTTCCGTATCTGCGCACCTTCGCACCGGATGGCATCGTTACCAGTGATGTGCTGCAAGCGGCCTTTTTCGGCAATGGTGGCTTGGTCGCCAAGAGCGGTATCGTCTATGTGATGGATATGGCGGCTTTGCAAAAAGGTCAGTTCGCGATTGATGCGGCACTGGATACGAACCAGGATGATGCCCTCTCGATTGACGATGAGATCATCCCGGCTGTCGGGCAGTTGGTAAATGCCGCGCTGAGTCCGGGTGGATTCCTCAGCGCATATGGCAGTGACACTCTGCCGACTGTGACCGAGCAGGCAAGCAAGTTAACCATGCCCGTATTGATTTTACAGGGCGCGAATGACGCGAATACGCCGGAAATCGGGGCAGAGGTACTCCATGCAGCACTCTACGAAGCCGGAAACCGTGATCTGATTCTGAAAGTTTATGACGGGCTGGGTCATTCACTGGGCAAAGCCGACAGCGTGATGGATGATCGTTTTCGTCCGATTGAGCAAGAGCCATTAGACGATCTGAGGTTATGGCTGGCGGCACATACAGGGGTATAATGACATTCAGGCTGGGGGTGGGCAGCACTGCTCACCCCGGCATCATCGCTATTGATGGGGACACGAGTGGATGAACTTGCGGCTGGTCATTCGGTTGTCTATCGTGATGCTGATAAGCTCCTGCGTTTTCAATATGCTCGCCGTTGCAGCCGGAAATGCACAGCCGCCCAGCCCTGCCCTCAATGGCTTCCACGCCGACTGCGACAACCAGCCGCAGCCCTGCTGGTACGGCATTATCCTGAGCGAAACGCCGATTGGTGATGCGCGCGATAAAGTCGAGATGATGGGCTACTTCTCCAACAATCTGGGGTTGGAATTATCCGACCATGTTTTTTCCTATCGCTCTGACACCACTTTTCCCGAATGTGTTGATTTAACTTATTTCTTCCTGCGCACCGACCCGATTTTACTGCGCTGTACCGGACTGCGAATCGGCGATGTCGTTAGCGCGTTGGGCATCCCACAGTATCGTTATTCGATTGGCGGTCAGGTGGAAAACTGGGGTTATGACGGGGTGATGGTGCGCCTGACACCGGGCTGGAGCATATCAGCTTTTCAACCGATTCAACATATCGTCATCAGCAAACGCGATACGGTGGGGAGTCTCATCGCACCCTGGCGCGGGCTGCTGCCGCACTGGAAATACTGCCAGCTTGAACCAGACTATCCGGGCTGCCTATGATGCTGCGATTTATCGTCCGGCTCTCGCTGCCGCTTATGATGCTGTTCGCCAGCTTAAGTGCCGTAAGCTATGCGCTAGGAACTACACAACCATTAGCGCCTATGCTGGAAGGTTTCAGGCAGGGTTGTGAAAATCAGCCTCATCCTTGCTGGAATGGCATTGTGCTGGGCGAAACCAACCTGAAAAGCGCAACCCATATACTCAATGAACTGGGCTATCAGGCGGGGCTGGTGGGGCCAACCGATTACGCGCTGCGCTATACCTCCGATTCACGTTCACCGGGCTGTGTTGAGCTGTACTTTGATCGTCAAAGCATACAGGTGATTTCGATTGTTCTAAGCTGTACCGACATGCACACCGGTGATCTGACCGCACTGCTCGGCAATCCCACCTTCCAGGCATGGTATACCCAATACAGTGTTGAATGGATTTATGACCAGATCATCCTGCGTTTGGCGGGTGCCTGGTCGGAATCGCCTTTCGACAACGTGGGAACTGTACGGCTCGTACAAACGTTAGGCAGAGCTACGCCAGGCGGCTCAGTCAGACCCTGGCATGGATTTTTGCCGCGCTGGAAATACTGCCAGCTTGAAGACATCTATCAGGGCTGTCCGTCATGACTCATGTGCTGACCCGGCTTGTCCCGCTGTTCCTGGGGCTGTATCTTCTGCTCAACACGGGTATGATGGCGCTCGGCAGTTCGCAGCCGCCCCATGCAGCGCTGGCAGGCTTTAGCGAAGGCTGCACGGATAAACCACAGCCCTGCTGGTACGGCATTGTGCCAGGAGTCACCTCTGAAAATGACCTGCTTGACCGGATGGCTTTCGCCGGAAAAGCGAAATATACGTTTGATGATTTAGCCTCATCGCACCTCATTTATTTCACCCTGCCGGACACCGCGCCTGCCTGCATTTTCACTTTTCGCATCAAGCAGGATGTGGTCATCAGAGCCGATGTCGCTTTATGCCGTAACAGCACCCTGCGGTTGGGCGATATTGCGCTGCTCTCCGCCACATCGTCACAGGCGCTTTCGCTCCCCCCCAATGATGTCCTCTACGACACAATGAGTATCAATGTAGACGGATGGCCTGTTCCCGACAGTCGGGTTACGTCCATTAACTTGCTGCCGCACACTGACCGCCTGCAACAATATGCATGGCATGGTTTTATGCCCTTGTGGCGCTACTGCCAACTTGAGCCGGAATATTTCGACTGCAAACAGTAAGTGAATCACAGCATGATGTCGGGATTTTTCCTCAAAATTACCCTTTTCTCTCTCGCCTGTCTGACGATTCTTTCGCTGGCAGTCCGTGCGTGGGGGAATGAACAAGCGCCCAATCCAGAATTGGCGGGGTTTCATGAAAGCTGTGAAGGCCAATCGCTGCCCTGCTGGCGTGGAATTGTGGTTGGCAAAACCAGTGTGCCGGACGCACAGCGCATCCTGACGGACTTTGGCTATCGTCCATCGCATCGCAGCAGCTACGGTATCATTACCTTTGAACACATACCCGACCAGATTCAGTGTGACATTCAGATCAGTTATGCGGATTCAACCGGGCCGATTCAACAGCTCATTTTTGAGAACTGTGATGGACTGCAACTGGGCGATTTTCAAAACTGGCTGGGCACACCGGAAAGCATGATGCCGGAACAGGATGCCAATAATCTGATCTATGGTGGTGGAAAAACCATTGTGCTGATTACGCCCTCTCTGTCGCCTGTCAGCCCGGTTTTACAAGTACGAATGCGCCCGGACACCAATCTGCTGTATGATGTCCGCATCGATTGGAAAGGCTATCTTTTTCAACCCTGGTACTGCCAGAATCAGGCGAAGCAGTATGGAGTGAAAAACTGCTGAAGTGAGACCGTTTACATTCCGACTCACATGTTCCTGTCTGGTCGGCTTCGCGCTGCTGGCTTGTATTTTTCGCGCAGTGGGAGCCGGACAATCCTCTCATGCAGCCTTAGCGGGTTTTCGCGACGGATGCCTGACCGCCGACCATCCCTGCTGGTATGGCATCGTGCCGAAAATCACTTCTGTCGAAGCCGCGCAAACCATCCTCGCGCGAAACGGATTTCACTTCAGGAGTGCGGGCGGCTGGCGAAATCAACATTTCCAGACCTTCGAACCGGATACCCCGGAAACGAATTGTCACGTTCGCTTTGAAGATTCGGGTGGGCATGTTACAGCGCTGTATCTGAGTGATTGTTCGCTCAGGCTTGGCGATCTGATGCTGACATCGGGCATCCCGGACAGCTTATGTATGCAGCAAATCGGGCACTTCGGCGTGGTTTATTCCCAGAATGACTCGATGATTGTTATGATCGCGCATAAGGGGATGTTCACACCTTTGAGCACCATTGAATATATTCGGATGAACCCCAATCTGGGCTTCCTCTCGACGCGCTGGCGGGGATTTCGCCTTCCGTCGGTTTATGAGAAGCGCTATGCGGAACATACCGTATGCTATTGGGAGTGATGAGCCGCTTCTATCTGAAACTCACAGTCATGATGGCGCTGCTTCTGGTCATCATGACCTGGGCAATGCGTGGGATAGGCGCGGCGCAACCGGGGAAAGTGGAACTAGCGGGCTTCAGTGTCGGCTGTTCAGATAAACCGCAGCCCTGCTGGCATGGCATCGTTCCAGAGGTAACATCACTGGCGGAGGCGGAACGGATTTTGCTGGAAGCTGGATACAGCGCAGACCCAACACGAGAACAAACCTACCTGCGCCCCGGCGATCAGTGCCCGGTTGTGATGAATCGTGATCGAGTGTGGGTTAAGCGGCTGATACTCAACCTGAGTTGTTCGCCGCTGCAATTGGGCGATATGATGGCATCGTTTGGTGTACCGGATGGGATTGGCGCATGGCGCTTGTTCTTCGGCGCGGGGAGCATTCAGGCAGTAGTCGCCAATCAACCCGAACTAGCGGCACAGAATCAGTGCATGGATTTTAGCCCACTGGGGCGGACGACAGCGCTGGTCTTACAAAATCCGCATGTCGTCACGTCGAACACGGAACCGATCATGTGGCGTGGGGCGCTGACTTACCTATTCTATGTCAAACGCTACAGCGCATGGACATGTTACGCACTGATGAACGCGCCTTATTGATTGTCTGTGAGAGGATTTGTGACCAGCATTTATCTGAAATCCTTCCTCCTCATCGGCGTGCTTTTCGCCGCCCTTTCCGTCACCGCACGCGCACTGGGTAAAACACAACCACCCAACCCGGCGGTAATCGGCTTTGTTGAAGGCTGTCGGGATAAGCCGCAGCCCTGCTGGTTCGGCGTGATGCCGGGTGTCACGACCATTGATGAACTCTATCAACTGCTGAATTTCATAAAGGTTCCGCGAACGCGCAATATCCTGTCGCAGGGTTTTGCGCTCGTTTTCACACTGCCGCAGCCCTGGCCTTACTGCCACGCGATCTTCAATATTCGTGATAATGTAGTGGTACGTGGGGAAATTTCACTCTGCCGCCAACCCATTATCCGCGTCGGCGATTTAGCCGCACTGACAGCCGACAGTCCTCCGGGAATCTCGCTCCCACCGGAAGAACTGATTTACGGAGCGCTGGCGTTGAATGTGAAAGGATGGGTCGAGCTGACCAACCATGTTACCTACATCACGCTGCTGGCTCCCGATGCTCAATATCCCCACTATCCCTGGCACGGATATGTGCTGAAGGAGCGTTACTGTCAGTTCGTGCATAATTATCCGTCCTGTCGCTGAGGATTTGTCTGTGCTGCATATTTACCTGAAATGCCTGTGTGTCTTTTCGCTCGGTCTGGCGATGATGTCGCTTGCAGCGCGGACGATGGGAACCCTACAGCCGATGAATCCGGCGCTGGTGGGCTTCCATGAAGGCTGTCAGGATGCGGCACAAGCCTGCTGGTATGGCATCATACCGGGAGCGACAGGGGTTGAGGATGTGCTTGAAAAACTGGCGGCGGCGGGTGAACCGGATATGGCTCGGAGTATTTTTTCACGCGATTACACCCTCATTTTTAACCTGCCGGAACCTTCGCCCTACTGCCGCTTGATACTGGATTTCGTCAATGATGTAGTGAATCAGGGGCAGATTGTGCCCTGTCCAGCGGTGGCCGTCCGGGTGGGCGACATCGCCGCCTTTTGGGGCAGTCAGGGGAAGTTCGTGTCGCTGCCGCCCAATAAGCTGGTCTACAACGGGACTTCGCTGGATGTGAATGGCTGGCCTGACCCATTCAGCCCGCTGCATTATATGCGGCTGCTCTCCCCGGACACTCCTATACAACGCTTCCCCTGGCATGGCTTTCTCTCACGGGGGCGTTACTGTCAGGTCGTCCCGACTTACCCGGTATGCTCATGATGCTGCACCTGTTCAAACGTCTCACCCTTCCGCTTGTTAGCCTGTTTTTAATTGCCGCCCTGGCCGCGCGTGCGCTTTCTATCATAGTGTGCAGGTTGCCCAGTCATTTATCTAAAACTGCGACAAACACCGTATGATAGGCAGATAGCATTATCAAAAATATTTCTTACCTATGCTGCTTCGCTTGATCTCCAAACTCAGTATTCTGGTCATCGCGGCACTCACGGTGCTGTCTACAGCCGCCAGTGCGATAGGCAGCATTCAGGCACCTAATCCCGCGCTGGCAGGCTTCACCGAAGGCTGCGCAGACAAACCCGATCCCTGCTGGTACGGCATCATACCCGGCGTAACTACCCTTGATGAGGGCGCTGCGATTCTAGCCAACCTGCAATTTGTGTTCAGCGAAAAAACGCTCCTGAACACTGAATTTTCCAGCGCAAACTACCGCAATGAAAATTTTCCCTGTGTCCAGATTGAATTCGGAATCCTATCGGAACAGCCCGATGTGATTGCAGATCTATCGGTGGATTATTGTGACAGGGTAACAATCGGTGATTTTGTGAATGCTCTGGGTGACCCTGACAATCTTAATTTATCGGGACTGAATTATGACCATGAACAGTTCAATGTCAGCCCCACTTATCGCTCCGCACCGGGTTCTAATTACTGCCAAAGCCTGATGCCAGAGGGTCATGTTCAAGCCTTTAGTCTGGGATTCTTTTACCCTGTTCTTCGTAAAGAACCCGACACCGCTTACACATGGCATGGCATGTTACCTTACGGAGTCTATGTCCAAAAATATGGTTTTCCGTCCTGTAATATTTTAGATCAGATATAGACCATTTTAGAAAATGACTTACTTGCTCCGAAAATTCATGCTGGTTCTGTTATTAATCGCCGCGCTGCTCACCGTCGCTGCCCGTGTTCTAGGGTCAACCCAACCTCCTAACCCCGCGCTAGTAGGATTTACACTGGGCTGCGAGAACCAACCACAGCCCTGCTGGTATGGGATTGTGCCGGGGATGACCAACGTCGAAGAAGCCTCACAGATTATTGAAAACCTGGGGTATGGAATGGAGCGTGATGAAAATTACAGGCTCTTTCACGCCGAATTGCGCCTGCCGCATTACATTACCTTATATGGCGACCCGGCTACGCAAAATCTGACGCGGCTGGTGCTGGATTATTATTACGCGAAGGATGCTGTCGAAGTGGGAGCGATCACGGCGCTGTTTGGAACGCCACATTCCGTGATCTATACGCCTGACCCGGTTGGACTGGGCTTCGCTTACGATTACCTGTATTTCGGCAACGATGGGGATTTCCCGTTGCAAACTTCGATCCGGTTCATTGGACTGCGTGCCAGCCGTATCCCGAACAATTCACAGCTTTCGACCCCCTGGCGAGGATACGCGCCACGCTGGCGTTACTGCCAACTCGATCCTGATTTCATCTTCTGCAACTATTAAATCACTATTCAGCAGCGGTATCCTCGAACACGGCGCTGACGGGCATCTGAAAACCGGGCAGCACTTCACCGCCGTCCAGCATATCGCCTTCAAACAGGATTTGCTCATCGTCGGGCGTATAGACTTCGATGAAGCGTTTTTGCGGTTCCACCAACCAGACCAGTTTTGTGCCGTTCGCCAGATAGTAGCGCACTTTAGCACGCATATCCTTGAGCGAATCATCTGGTGATTTGACCTCAACGGCTAAATCCGGCATCTGCGGCACACTACCTTTTGTGACCAGCGGTTGCGAACCCGCACGATAGGACACATCCGGGAGTCGGGCGTTGCGGTTGTCACTGGGAATCCGATACCGCACCTCGGTCACGACACGGCCTTTGATGTTGTTGGCGAGGATAAAATTCAGGATGAATCGGGCAATCAGGATGACAATCATGCCGTGTTGTTCGTTGGGCACTTTTTCCGCCATTTCCCCGTCAATCAATTCCAGCAGCCGATCCCGATTTTCCGGCTGATCGGCAATCTGCTCGAATTCCTCAACGGTGTAGAGCAACTGTCGCGCTTCCATCCGTCTTCCCTTCGCTTTCCCGATGGATAAAGATTATTGTAGCACGCTTCGGCTATGATAGAGGAAACACAACTGACGCATCCCAATGCTACTCACCTTCATTGACATAGATAATCGAAATCTAAAAAGGTGGATTCTTTGTAGATTCCCTGTGGCGACGGTCTTGCTGAACTCGATTTTTAACCACTTCGCGTATAGCATCACCAATGACACCTTTAGCTAAATTATGATATATATCGACATCGTCGGGGTTATAGGCGGGACTTATCGACTCAAAAGTGTAGCTCTTATTCCGATAATCATAACTTAGCACCTTAATAGATGCGGCTTTACAAGCAATTAAAAGGTTTTCATCTTCTATGCCATGCCCAATTAACATCCCTGTTATTTCCGGTCCGTATCCATGAAGATAATCGAAAATACCCCGCTTAGAATAAGATGGTAATCTTTCAACAGTCTCATCAAGAGGTACCGTCATCCAATAGAGGACTTCTTTCAAATCACGCATATATCGTAGGCATTGAGCAATGGCACGGCTATCAATAGAGTCACGTTTTATTTCAACAGCACATAAACTTAAATCTTCTTCTCCTGTTGCAAGCACAAGTAAATCACATTTTCCCGATGGCAATTCGATCTGTCTGCCAACAATCTGTCGAATATAATATATATTTCCATCCCAATGTTCATTTGGTTCGTCAATAACCGCACATACTTTTTGGGGATTATCATAAATCCAATCTTCAAGATGTTTCTCGCTTGGTGCTTTTATAGTCACTGTTGACTCCTCATAAATCGAAAAAGGTACTAAGTAATACCCAAGAGTAAACTTAATACCTTTCTCTAATTGATGCTGCGGACTACATGTTAATCATATGCCCTTCGAGGCCGTGTGCCGCTTCCTTGAGCGCTTCACTCAGCGACGGATGCGAATGGACATTCCGGGCGATTTCATTGGGCGTAAGTTCGGCAAAACGCGCCAGGGTCAGTTCCGGCAGTAGTTCGGTCACTTCCGGGCCGATCATATGCGCACCGAGCATCTCGCCATACTTCTTATCGCTAATCAGCTTGACGAAGCCAACCGTATCGCCTAAACCGTGTGCCTTGCCATTGGCCTGGAACGGGAACTTGGCGACGTTGATTTCATAGCCCTTCTCGATAGCCTGCTTTTCCGTGTAGCCAAAACTGGCGATTTGCGGCTGGCAGTAAGTCGAGCGCGGCATCATATCGTATTCCAATTCAATGCTCGCCACACCTGCGATATTTTCCGCCGCGATCACGCCCATCGCTTCCGCCACATGTGCCAGCGCCAGCTTCATGGTCACGTCGCCGATGGCATAGATATGCGGGATGTTAGTTTGCAGCTTGCCGTTGATGTCAATCGCGCCGCGTTCGGTCAGCTTGACACCCGTTTTTTCCAGTCCATAGCCTTCGGTACGCGGCTTGAAGCCAATCGCCTGCAAGACCTTATCGGCTTCCAAAACCTGCTGCTTACCATCTTCTCCGGTCACAGTCACGCGGACATTTTTTCCCGTGTCCTCAATCTTTTCGACCTTGGTGGAGGTCATGACCTTGATGCCGCTGCGTTCGTACTGTTTGCGCAGTTCGATGGAGATTTCTTCATCTTCCAGCGGAACCATGCGGTCAAGGAACTCGACAATGGTCACATCCACGCCGTAGTTATGCATCACATAGGCGAATTCCACGCCAATCGCGCCCGAACCGGCGATGATGATGCTCTTCGGCAGATGATCTTCCATAATCTGCTCTTCGTAAGTGACCACCCGTTCGCTCAATTTCGAGCCGGGAATCAGCCGTGTAGTCGCCCCTGCCGCGATGATGCAGTTCTTGAAGGTCAGCGTTTCATCGCCACCTGCGTTCAGCTTGACCGCCAGCGTGTGCGGATCGGTAAACGTTGCCCAGCCCTCATACTGGTCGATCTTGTTCTTGCGCATCAGGAATCCGACACCCTTCACCCGTCCGTCAGCCACGCGGCGGCTGCGCTTGAAGGCTTCGGCATAATCGAAAGTGACTGATCCTTCGACCTTAATGCCAAAGGTCTTGGCTTCTTTCTGGAAAATGTGCGCCAGTTCCGCATTCCGCAGCAGCGCCTTCGACGGGATACAGCCGACATTGAGGCATACCCCGCCCCAATACTGCTTTTCGACAATCGCGGTTTTCAGACCCAACTGGGCAGCCCGGATCGCCGCGACATATCCCCCCGGCCCCGCGCCCAGCACAACAACATCGTATGCTTTCGCCATGATTTACTCCGCTAAAGAGCGAGAACACCCTATCCGATGTCCCCGCACATATTGAGATGCTTGATCTTAATATAGACGGGATGAGGGTGCAATGCTTTACGGGATAGACCAGATAAAACAGCCACCTTCGCAACAGTTCGAATTTTATAATCCTGGAAAATCAAATTAGTCGTATCTATCAGTGTTGGTTAGAAGTAGCCGTATCAGTTAGGGAGAAATCCGCAATAAGTGCTTGAGTTATCAATTGCAAATCCGCAGCACAGGCGGTCGGCATGATGCTGCTCGGAAGTTGACTTATCCACTCCGCAAATGTTTTATATTGACCAGTAGCAATGAATCCATTACCAATAGTCCGCGTTTCTTGATCAGTAACGCACTGCGCCAGAATGTCTAGAAGCCTATCGGGCGAAGCGGCAGGTACGACAAATTGAACGGATTCTCCAAAAACAGGCTGTATGAATAATGATGTCGGAATGAGAGGATTGTCATTACGCTTTTCTAATGTCCGGCCTATTTCAAAACCTACTACAAGTCGCCCACCATAAGCACTGTATTTCAGGAAATTCGTTAGATAAGGTGGAGTCAAATAATTGTCTAACAGAATGCCACTATTCGCATCCCAGATATACAATCTGCGAAAGGTATCATACCCTGCTATTTGAGTGCCATCTGGACTCCAGGCTACTTCACGGATGACATCGCGGAGGTTAGTGATTGTCGTAATGACCTGACCATCACTGACGTTGAGAACAACTACTGAATACAGTACAGCCTGATTTGAGCCACCTTCCTGCGGGTAACTTCCTGAAGTCCCTACCGGAACACGACTAGATGCTATTAGCGCCAAACGGGTATTGTCTGGACTCCATACCAAGCGACCTATATCCTTATCAACCAGAGGATAACGAGCAATATCTGCCCCGGTAACGGCATCCAACATCACTACAGTGCTGCGACCACCTGTTGTAGCAAAATAGAGGTTATTTGGACTCCAAGTGGGCCCATATTCGTACCCTGTTTGCCAACTACCGGATGAGAATTGCCGCATTAAAGTACCATCTTCGGCACTGTAGATACTCGTTGATCTACTACTCCAATTGCGAAACGCAATGGATGTGCGGTCACGACTCCATTGGGGCGAATATATCCAAACATCGGCACTAATGGTCAGAAGCGTTTGAAGAGTAGAAGCATCCCAAATCTCTTTATTAACCAAAATTTTTGTACCATCGGGACTAAAGTGCGGTGGGGAAACTTCGTAGTTTATATCTGAGGGAAACGCTCGGAAATTAGTTGGTATCCAATTACTATCATAAACAGTGAGACCCTGTGAATTTACGGTTACTAATTTAGTACCGTCATTGCTCCAATCCATCCAGATCGGAGGTAAGGGATTGCTGGTTGATTGCGCCTCGATAGGACTTTGGCTCATATACATACCACTGTATAGGACGAAAAACAGGGCTAGCAATAAGCGAGATTTCATGGCCTCTCCTCCTGTGGTTATGCTTACTGTAGCATCAATTTTGAGAGGAGAGGGAAAGCGTTAGCGGCGCGTAGTGATAGCGGCGAAATTATTCCGGTGAGCGCAGGAAGTCATTAACGATTTCGCGCAGTTCGGCTTTGGCGATAGATGGCAACCCATAGCTGTCCACTTCAGCTTTGAAGGCTTCCAGCGTACCACTGCCACCCAGATACCCATTCAGCCGCGCGACAGCCGTTGAATCGACAAAATCTGCGAAGGAGGGATAGATCAGGCGGTAATGTGAGAGGAAATCGCGATGATGCTGAAGCGAAAACTTCTGGTGATAATCCTCTGCCATCCAGAAATCGGTGTAGGGTTCAATGCGTGTTGCGATGGATGCGCCGCGTTTCAGCGCTTCGCGTTCGCTGGATTCATGGGCAATGGCAGCCTGCTGCTCGTTGTGGACGAAAATGGCCGAGCGATACTGGCGGCTGGCTTGGCGCGTCGGGTTATGTCCTTGCCAGAAGATGTCCAGAAGTTCAGCATACGAAATCACTGCTGGGTCGAAGTCCAGTTGAATCGTTTCGCTGTGGTCGCCTAAACTGTGATACGTTGGATTCGATTTCTCGCCGCCTGCGTAGCCCACGCGGGTGCGAACTACTCCGGGTGTACTCCCAAACTGGGAGTCAGGTCCCCAGAATCAGCCGAGGGCAAAGGTAGCGGTTTCGATTTTCCCGCTGCTGCTGGTGTCAATCGCCGGGGGCATCAAATTTTCGCTCATGGTGTCTCCTTTCTGATATGCTTCATTCTACTGTAATAGTCTCCAAATCTGACATTTTCATTACGTTTGACAAATGCGAACTTTTGTGCTATCCTGCAAATTCAGTTATTGGAGATTTTAATGCGTTGACTCGCGACTGGAAACGAGTAAGCAGATATGGCTAATCAACTGCGGGTGATGCTAGAAATCGGGCCGAAAGGCAAAAAGGTAGCGGCAGTAGCGCCGGATTGGCCCGGTCTGGAACGGGGTGCGAAGACTCGTGAGGCCGCGCTTGAACGGTTGCAAGCCTATCTTCCACGCTATGCCCCGGTAGCGAAGCTAGCTGGAATGGATGCGGAATTTGCAGCGATCACTACGATTGATATGGTTGAGGAATATCCGGGCGTAGGTTCAACCGACTTCTGGGGCATCTCGTTCGCCTTCTCAAGCATCGATAAGCGAGCCTTATCGAGCGCAGAATTGGAACGTCAACTGACGCTGATGCAGGCCTGCTGGAAGTTTTTCGACTATGTGCGTTTCCGTGTCTCGGCTGAGATGCTCAAGGGGCCGCGCGGTGGTGGACGTGATCGTGACCGCATCGTCCGGCATACATTGGCAGTGGAGATGGAGGATTGGGCACCGAAGCTGGGTTTGCCCACCATTGATGTTGCGAACCTGACCGACGAGATCGTGAACGCCCACCGCGATGCCTATTGCAATGCCATTCGGGCGTTCCATGCTGAGGGCAAAATGGCGCGAACCTGGCCGCTCCGCTATCTGATCCGGCATACCGCCTTTCACACCCTGGATCATGCCTGGGAAATGGAAGACAAAGACCTGACCGCAAAAACCTAAAATGGCTGTCAATCACTGTCATTGATATTTACGGGGAAAGTTCCCCTCACCGTTTAAGCACCATTTCCACCATTTCACGCGAGAGTATGGGAGCCAATAACAACCACATGTCAGAAGCAAAAATCACAGGCAGTGCGCCGATTTTGTTAGTCAAGGACATCATCCAATCAGCGGCTTACTTCCGCGACAAACTCGGCTTCACTGACCAGCAGCTTTATAATAACCCGACCAGTTTTGCCATCATCCGGCGCGATGGTTTCGCCGTCATGCTCGCGCAGGCCGCTGCCTCGAAAACACTGGTTCCGCACTGGAAAATCGTCGAGAAGATGTGGAATATCTACTTCTGGGTCGAGAATGTCGATGCCCTCTACGCCGAATTTCAGGCCAGCGGCGCGATTATTGATTACACGCTTTACAACACGCCCTGGGGTGTCCGCGAATTTGGTGTGCAGGATTTAGATGACCACGACATCGCTTTTGGGCAGATTATTCGTTAGTTCCGCAGCGAAGTCAGCGGCGGCGAACATTTTTGCCGCCGCCGCTGATACACACTGCAATGCACTATCTTTTCCGCAATCGCGGCAATCGCAATCGTTTTCCCTCAACTCCGCACAACGGATTGCGGACAGCGCAGAAATGGATTGCGCTAGACTCAGCACTTACTAGATTTGTTCTGCCACCAGTTCCGCGATGTCCTTGATGACCGGCCCCTCGCCCACGTTGGACTTCGCCGTCTCAAACATCTGGGCGCAGAATGGACAGCCCACTGCCAGCACTTCCGCGCCAGTCGATTTAGCTTCTTCGTAGCGCTCGACGTTGACCGCTTTCGTGCCGTGTTCTTCTTCCTTCCAGAACTGCGCTCCGCCTGCCCCACAGCAGAAGGAGTTTTTCTTGGTACGGGGCATTTCGATCAGGTTATTGGTCACGGTTCCCAGAACCGCGCGAGGCGCTTCGACTACATCGTTATGCCGACCCAGATAACACGGGTCGTGGAAGGTCACGTTGCTCATTTTGCTGGCGCTGGCACTCTTTGGGAGTTTCCCCGCGCCGATCAGTTCTTCAATCAATTCAGTGTGGTGAACAACTTCGTAATTCCCACCGAACTGAGAATATTCCTTCCCGATGTTATGGAAGCAGTGAGGGCAAGTCACAACGATGCGTTTCGGTTTCACTTCGTTCAACAGCTCGACATTACCCGTTGCCAGCTCGTAGTACAGGTCTTCCTTACCCGCCCGCCGTGCCACATCGCCCGTGCAGTTTTCCATCTCACCCAGCACAGCGAAATTCACGCCAGCTTTGTTCAGGACTTTCACCAGTGCCCGCGCCGTCAGTTGTGCGCGTGGGTCATAATTCACGGCGCAGCCTGTCCAGTACAGGATGTCGAAATCGGGATTTTCATCAACCGTTGGGACAGGGATTTCCAGCCCCTTCGCCCACTTGAACCGATCTTCACGCGGAGCCTGCCAGGGGTTGCCCTGTCGTTCCATGCCCTTGAACGCGCCTTGCAGTTCGTTCGGGAATTCCGACTGCATGAGTACCGCATCGCGCCGGATGTTGAGAATGTCCAGCATCGGTTCATTCCCAACCGGGCAAATATCGACACATGCGCCACAGGAGGTACACGCCCAAACTGCCGACGCGCTGATTGCCATGCCGATGAGCGATGGTCCTTCCATCCCGTTCGCCAGCCCGGTCATGTTATCACGCATCAGATAGCGCTTATTCACTTCCAGCGCTGACGGGGACAGTTCCTTGCCTGTGGTATAGGCCGGACAGACATCCTGACAGCGGTTGCACATAATACAGGCAAAGCCGTCCAAAATATTGGTTTTGGGAAGCTGTTCCAGTCGATTCACGCCGAACTGCTCGATGTCCGTATTTTCCAGATCGAGCTTATCCATCTCACCGAGCGAAGTGCGCTTGGGCTTGGTGAGGAAATTCAGCGGAGCCATAAACAGGTGTATATGCTTCGTGTAGGGGAAATGAGGTGTAAACAGCAAAATCGCGCCCAGCGCTAACCACCAGAAAATGTGATCCAACGCGAGAAGCCCGTCCGGCGTTGCGCCTGCCCAAAGCGGTGAAACAATCGTCGCGAACGGGGAGAAAATGTCCCCACCGACTGAGGCCATGCGCACCGATTCGCCCAGAAAACGCGCCCCGACGTGCAACAGCATAAATCCGCCGACAATGATTGAGTCGCGTTTGATGGCTCCGGCCTTCACGTCAGGGTGGAGCAGAACATTTTCGTGATATTGTAATTCGGTTTTGTTGGGCAGTACGAATCGTCGCAGGAGAAAATAGCTCATCCCAACCAGCACAGCCACACTCAGGAGATCACCAATCAGATTGTAGACATCGAAAAGAATGCCCGTACTTTGCAGCGTTTTATCAAAATTCGGGATAAAACCGCGCAGGCCATCCAGGACATTCACCAGAAAATAAAAGGTGAAGCCCCAGACGATGCCGAGGTGAAAGAGGCTCGATACCCGGCGTGTTTTGAGAGTCGTTTGCTGGGAAATATACAGACGCAAGGCACGCCACGCACGGGCAGGCAGGTTATCGAGGTAGAGCTGACCTTCGCCCCGGTTGATGATGAGATAGACCTCGCGGAAACCGGCATAGGTCGCACCAACCGCCAATAGACTGAGCAGGATAAAAAGCATTTGTTCGACGGGTGAGAGCATAAAAATATCCTCATCAGGAAAATCAAATCTTGGTTTAATTACAGACGTTTGCCGTAGTTTACCACTCGCCGCTTAAAAGGCCAAAGCAATCGCAGGCAGACATCGTGAAATTATTTACGATCTTCGGTAAGAATCACGCACAAAGTGACTTCAGATAAAATGTGTGTAAAACTTACTTTTGCTGATGGAGTTCATTGTGTTGATTGACTTTTCCCCTGTTGATAAAAACGACGTGAAGTGGCTGGAATTTGCCCAAAACTTTACCCCTGCGGATTTGAAAGCCGCCACCAACGCTTCAATTGATACTATCCTGGACATCATCAAGGATTTGAATAATGCTCAGGTTGCCTACCTTCCTCATGACCCGCTAGCCAATGACCCTCATGCTGTAGCGGGCGAAGAGGAAATCGGCTGGAGCGTGGCGCATGTGATTGTCCACGCTACCGCCAGCAGTGAAGAAGGCGCAGCTTTCAGTTCAATTTTGGCGCGAGGCATCCCCTATCCGCGCGAGCCACGTCCGCGTTATGAAACCAACTGGCACACCGTAACGACCAAAGCCGAGTGTGTGCAGCGTTTGGAAGAAAGCCGTCGCATCCGTCTGGCTTATCTGGATACCTGGCCAGACAAGCCGCATCTGGATGTCTACCGTGATACATCCGAACGATTTCTGGAAAAATTCGGGCCAATGAATGCCGTGACCTCGTTCCTGTTTGGTCTGAAACATGAAGTCGGGCATCATGACCAGATTCGCGAAGCAGCACGACAGGCAAAGGAAGCCGCTGCGGGGGTTTAGTTTAACGCGAGACGGTTGCAAAACCTGTTATTTTCATCTACACTATCGGCAAGCTAAACTCAGGAAATTAATTGTGAAGCAGCAAAATCATCATCATTTTCAAGTGAATAACGATTGACCGACTGCTGAGATGAGAATCGCAAAAGCGCAGGCGTTGGTCTGCGCTTTTTTATTTCCAAGGACTGTGTCTTTGCCTGCTGTGTATAGGATAGGATAAGGAAATCATTATGTCCCCTGTCAAAATTGCCCCCCGTTTGCCCAAAGGAATGCGTGACTTTTTACCCGTCGATATGCTCAAGCGCGATTATGTTTTCGGCATCGTGCGAGAGATGTTTCATATTTATGGCTTCGAACCGCTGCAAACCCCGGTATTGGAGCTGAAGGAAACGCTCTACGGCAAGTTTGGCGAGGAAGCTGAAAAGCTTATTTACAACGCACAGCACCCCAACGGCAAGGAAGAAGTCGCCATGCGCTACGACCTGACCGTTCCACTCGCACGAGTGGTGGCGCAGTACGAAAACGAGATCAAACTGCCGTTCAAGCGCTACCAGCTTTCGCCCGTCTGGCGTGCCGAGCGCCCACAGCGCGGACGTTACCGCGAGTTTTATCAGTGTGATGCGGATATTGTAGGTGTGAAAAGCATCGCTGCTGATGCGGAAATCATCAGTCTGGTAGTTGCTGTACTCACCCGGCTCAATTTCCCTCAGTTCAAGGTCAAAATCAACAATCGCAAAATACTGACAGGCATGGGTGAATATTCGGGCGTGCCAAAAGAGCAGTTGGGCGATCTTTACCGTACAGTGGATAAATTTGACAAAATCGGTGCCGAAGGGGTAGAGAAAGAACTATTGGAGCGCAATCTCGCTGCGGACAGCGTCAACCGTATGATTGAACTGATTCAGGCGCAGCGTCCGGGGGTTGAAAACCTCGACTTTCTGGAAGAGGTTATGGGAAATATACCGCTGGCGGTAGAAGGGATCAACGAACTGCGTGAACTGGCTATGCACCTGGACGATGCGCGTGTTACGCCCGACTGCTATATGTTCGATTTCACAACGGTGCGCGGTCTCGGTTACTATACAGGACCCGTTTTTGAAACGATCATCACCGAGCCAAACCTGGGCAGTGTCACGGGGGGAGGACGATACGATGGCTTGATTGGGATGTTCCGTAAAGACAGCCTTCCGACGACAGGGACTTCGCTGGGCATTGAGCGAATCATCGATCTGATGGACATCCTCAATTTGTACCCGCCGAATATTGTCGGGACAGTAGTCGAGGTGCTCGTCTCGGTCTTCAGTGATGAAACTCGCAGCCAATCGGCGCGACTGGCAGCCGATTTACGCGCGGCGGGTGTGAGAACTGAGTTATATCTTCAAGACAAGAATCTGGGCAAACAGTTCGACTACGCCAACAAAAAATCTATCCCGATGGTGGCAATCCTCGGCCCAGAGGAAGTGGCGCAGGGTGTGGTTAAGCTAAAACGACTGGGTGATGGAACGGAAGTGACGGTCAGCCTGAAAGACGCGGCATCGAAAGTCAAAGAACTACTGAACACCTAAAGTGCTGAGCAGAAAGTCCTGGGTGCTGAGGAACACATTCAGGACTTATCGATTCCCATCCGTAGTGTTTTCTTAACCCTGCGCCATGCGACGGTTATTGTAGACAATCAGCCCTGCGCCGATGACGACAGTAACGAAGCCGATGACAGCCCACTTGGAATCACTGCTCATGAAGCTGCCGGGTAAAACACCGATACCCTGTAAGAACCAAACCGCACCCGATAGCGCCAGTAAAACGCCGATGACAGTTAAAGCCCATTTCATAATGCACAATCTCCCTTAGAAAATGATTTTTCCACAAAAAGAGGCAGACCTGATTGAATCAAGTCTGCCCCCTATAATTCAGAGTGGGTCAAGTGGAGAGATATTACGGCGATCAAGATGGCAGGCAAAAATTCTGTTCAGCCCGAACTATTTCCATGATCTCTGCTTCGTCCGCCGTATCAAAGCGGGGTTGCAGAAGCGTAACGACACTGCGGGTAAGCGGTGATATGAAGAAGTCATCAATATTTTTGGTAAAGATGCCTTTGAGCCATTTATACCTCGGCTATCACAGGTAGCGAGAGAACAATAACAGGCATAGATTCTGTTTTTCCCTTCAATGTCAGTTCTTTTTTATCGAAATATGTACCCAAAGATTTGTAGGTCAGCAACTTCTCCCATGTCACCTGACTGATAACAATTTCCCCTGCCTTTGCTTGCCCTTGCAGCCGAGCAGCAGTATTTACTGTATCGCCAAAGATGCCATACTGCCGCGTATGTTCGCCTCCCACCAGACCTTCGATAACCTCACCAGTATGTAACCCAATCCCCGCACTTAATCCGTATGCTGCGAGCGTTTTGGCAACCGCCAGTTGCAAGTCCTGTGCTGCCAAAAGTGCATCATCGGCTGAGTAAAAGCGCGTCATGATCTCGTCACCTGTCATCTGGATTTTGAATCCATTATGTGCCTTAATGATCGGTTCGACTGTGCTGTAGAACTGATTAACCAATTCGACAACTTCCTGTGGCGGATGCGATTCTGACCAGGGAGTGAAGCCGCGAATATCCATGAAGAGGAGTGTGCGCTCTTTGCGCTGTAAGGCAAGTGCAGCATCATTGCTGTAGGCGCGCTGCATAAGTCCCGTGTCAAAAGACCAGGAGGCAATTTGCTCAAAATGACCTGCAAGATCATATAACAGATGCTCGAAACGCTCGCGCATAATGGTCGTAATACCCAGTAAAAGTCCCAGCACTATTGTCCCCAGCAATATGAACAAGTGAGCCGAATCACCCAACCAATAGTCGATGAGTGACAAACTTGCCGTATTCCACTCGGCCAGCATATAACTGATGGGTAATAGCAACACCAGCAAGAGAGATTTCATAAGTGTTGCGAAGGATGTCGCATAATCCTGAAGTAAATAAGTCGTTGTCATTGCGGCTACCCAAATCCAAAACAGAATATGGTAGGGTTCGCTCAAAAACGCATTCGGACCTTCCAGCACAACATCAATCACCGTGTAAAGAGTGGGCGCAATAAAATAATGCCACCAGCGGCGCTTTTGTGGATCAAGACTAATAATCCATGCCTGAGTGATACTTGCTCCAAACAGTACCCAATGCGGCAGGGATGCGACAACTGCTCCTAAGCCATTTATACTGCTTTGGCGTACAACATCAAACATCCAGAAAACACCACTATTCGTTAAGAGTTCCCTTACAAACCGCTGCAACCGTCCGCCATAGAGCATCTGTCGATCCAGAAATCGTTCTTGCATGGTCAACCATCATCTGCTATTGATTTTCAACCATTACCCGAAAACAAAGCCCGTATTATCCTGACCATTAATTTAGATCGTTCATGTAGAAATCGTTAAAATGGAGCTTACCAGACAACCAGATTGAACGATATCTATATTATAACGAGTAATGTGGTGATTGATGAATGTTGAAAGCTTGGGGATTGCCTTCCTGAGCAAAGGTTACGCTACGGTGCACGAGTTCATATGATCCACAACAATGTACTCATGTAAGAGTTAAAACTGGGATGGATATGGTGGGGTATCCAGAAAACGATTTTGATGAATCAGACAACCCGGACGAAGCAAGTAACGAGGCATGAGTTGCTAGTACAGCGGGTGGATAGGCTATAATTCCCATACCAACATTGTTGCAAAAAGATACAAAAATACTTATAATAGTTTTTAAGGAAATTAATTGGTAATTTAAAGGAGTTTACAGCCATGCCGCCCGGAATACCACCTGTACCACCACCCGTGTTCACCTAATCTATCTTCACAAAATAATGTCGCTGTAATCTGATTCATTTTGCATCCAAGATATATTTTGATCCTGCTTGCCCCCCAATTTCTGGGGGGCTTGCGATTCGTGACCAGTCCGATAATGAGAAACGGAAATGTTGCAGAAGACGAACCCACATTGTTATGAAAAGTGCATACAATGTGGGTAGCTGCACATTCTAGAGTTGAGAATGCCTCGTGTATTTGAACTGCGAGGCAATAAATGAGGAATGGGAACATGGAACTGCTAATCCCTCTTGTTATCGTGGTCTTGATTGTGATAGGGGTTTTTTCAATCTTTGGGCTGGTTATCATCAGCGAGCGACAGGTGGGTATCATCGTCAAACGATTTTCGCCCAAGTCGCTGCCACCAGATCGATTAATCGCGCTGAATGGTGAAGCCGGGTATCAGGCGGAAACACTTGCACCAGGCATACACCTGTGGAAATTCCCCTGGGTGTATAACATCCGTAAAGTACCTGTAACCGTTGTGCCGCAGGGCGAAATCGGGCTGGTCGTGGCAGCAGATGGTACGTCCATTCCGCAGGAGCGCCTGCTGGGTAAAGTAGTCGATTGTGACAATTTTCAGGATGCGCGCAAGTTTCTTCAAAACGGCGGCGAAAAAGGTCGCCAACTAGGGATTTTGACCGCTGGTGCATATCGTATTAACACTGCACTTTTCACCGTTATCACACGGCAGAACGCAACACAGCAGGGTATGGAACCAGACGATTTGCTGGTGTACCAGATTGATCCCGATATGGTCGGCATTGTGACGACCTCGGACGGTGCGCCGATTGATGAAGGCGAAATCGCCGGGTTGTATATCCCATCGCACGACAATTTCCAGAATGCTCAGGCTTTTCTGGAAGCTGGCGGACGGCGTGGTTTACAGGAACAGGTGCTGCTGTCTGGTTCGTGGAATCTGAATCCCTGGTTCGCCAGAGTCGAACAGGTTCCAATGACGGAAATTCCGATTGGGTACGTCGGCGTGGTGATTTCGTATGTCGGCAAGGCTCATATTGATGTGAGCGGTACGGAATTCAAGCATGGGGATTTGGTTAATATGGGGCATAAGGGCGTATGGGTGACACCGCTCTACCCCGGCAAGCATCCGATCAACACGCGCGTGATGAAAGTTGAACTGGTTCCAACGACCAATATCGTACTGAACTGGTCACCCCGTACTGAGGCACACAGCTACGACCAACTATTGAATTCGATCACGGTCAACTCGAAGGACGGTTTCACGTTTGATCTGGATGTAGCGCAGATTATACATGTCGGCGCATTGGAAGCACCGAAAGTAATTTCGCGCATTGGCTCGGTGCAAAATATGGTCGACCATGTGCTGCAACCGATTGTCAGCAACTACTTCCGCAACGCAGCGCAGGCTTACACGGTGCTGGACTTCCTGAATGCTCGAAGCGAACGACAGTCCGAAGCGACGGTTCACGTCGGCAAGGCGATCCGCGCCTATGATGTGGAAGCGATTGATACGCTGATTGGCAAGATTGTGCCGCCGCCAGCACTCATGCAAACGCTGACGGATCGTAAGATCGCGGAAGAACAGAATAAAACCTACCAAGTGCAGAAAGAAGCACAGGCACAACGTCAGGAATTGGTACGCGCGACGGCTCAGGCTGAAATTCAGCAGGAGATGGTAAAATCCGAGCAGGGCGTGAACATTGCCGAATTGCAAGCGCAGTCACGTATCAAAGAAGCACAGGGCGAGGCCGAAGCCATACGTTTGAAAGCACAGGGCGAGGCCGAAGCCGTTCGGGCTATCGGTGAAGCCAAAGCATCGGCTTATCGATCGGGTGCTGAAGCGATGGGTCAACAGGGCTTTACGGCAGTGCAGTTGATGCAGATTGTCGGCGACCAACAGGTTCGTATTATCCCTGACATCGCAGTCAATGGTGGCGGCGCACAGGGTGGCAATGGGATTGTCGATGCACTGCTAGGCATCGTCCTGCGCGGCGAACTGTCGAAGATTGGCACACATGGTAACGGCAGTACCGCACCAAAAGAAATCGAGAAATAAACAGGAGTTGGAGGGGTGAGCCAGTGGCTCACCCCTTTCTATTCCGCTGCTGGTCAGTAGACCTCAGGACGGATGATGTCCCAATCCCTCGTCTATGGTATATCGACCAAAAAGCTCTCAGTCGCGCTCCACGCGCCCCATGTGCCGTCAGGCTTTTTGGCACGAACATGCCAATAGTATGTCCCTTCGCTCAAGGATGATGTCGGCACGTTAAACTGATTGGGTGGAAGAGTATCGTTGTGGAAGGCATAAGGCGCGGTGAACATGTTATCGGTATCCACTTGAATTTCATAGCCTGTCGCCCAGGACACCCGATTCCACGTTAGTACGGGTGTAGCGGTGGTGTAGTAATTACGCAGTGGAGCAGCATTAGGCGGAGATAAAGTTGGCTGCACAGGCAAAGTACCACCGGCCTCAAATGAGCCTATATCACATTGGGCGCTGCCGATCCCATCACCATTAACAGGGCGAATTATCCCGCGCTGGTCAAGATTATTGACAGGGGAGGCTGCGCAGATAGTGTCATCGCCAGCATCTATCGCTGGACTGCCGGTTTGCAGCGCCATTGTCTGAGTGGAACCGCCATTATTCGCGAGAGCAGCTAAGAGCGGATTCCCAACTGGAATCGCTGCACCACAATCTGTACCCGGATACTGCAAATTTCCGCCACCATTCGCGACAGTTCTATCACAGTTCGCGCTGCCATTATTCGCCAGAATGGTATTCTTGAGCGTAACGCCTGACCCGGAATCATACAGCCCTGCACCAACCGTGCCATAATTCTGGGCGATTGTGCTGTTCACAATGGTCACAGCGCCGCTGTTCATCAAGGCACCACCAAATGTGCCTGAATTGCCGGTGAAGGTGCTGTTGCTGATCTGCATCGAGCCGTTGTTGCTCAAAGCGCCGCCAAAACTGCTGCTGTTGCCGGTGAAAGTGCTGCTGTCAATGGAAATAGAATACGAATTAAAGATCGCTCCACCATCGAAAGTTGTCGCCTGATTGCTGGTGAAGGTGCTGGACGAAATGGTCGCGATGCCGCTGTTGTAGATTCCGCCGCCGTAATAACCCTTGTTGTTGGTAAAGGTGGAGTGGTCAATCGAAATGACTGCGTCCCCAACATTTATCGCCCCTCCGTTGCCAGAAGGGTTGTCATTGCTGGTGAAAACCATGTTATTTATGTTGACAATGCCCCCACCAATTAGTCCCGGCTTGCCATTGGCAATAGTCAGGTGGTTGATATTGAGACCGCGTCCTGGAGAAACCGTCAAAACGGGATGGGAATCGCCACCATCCAGCGTTATCGTACCTGTAGTGGGGCCATTAATGGTTACGCGGACATCAAGTACGATGGAACTCGCTAGCATAATCGTCCCGGTTAAGCCCGGCTGGAATTGAATGGTATCACCGTAGAACGAATCCGCGACAGCCTGCCGTAAAGAGCCAGCGCCACTATCATTTAAGTTCGTCACTGTATGCACTGTGTCATGAGGCGGAATCGCACAGGTACCATCCGCGCACTGGAAGGCATAGAGCATTTCAATATTGCCTGTCCCTAGCTGGTCAGGGCGATCCCCCGGCACATAGAGCGTACCGTCTGCCCCCATCGCAAGGTTTGCGCCTGTGAAGCCGACCTCATACTGCCAAACCACTTCACCACTATCGGCACGTAAAGCATATAAGTAGCCGTGTGAACCGGCTGGTGTCCCGGTTGACGATGAGATGGTGAAATAAAGTATCCCATTAGCAGACAATACAGGAGCGCCGCTGAAATTTGTACCCTCAATACCGGAGGCGAACTGCCAGCGAACCGTGCCGTCAGCCGTATCGAGTGAATAGAATATGCCGCCATTATCGCCGCGAAAAAGCGCCGTTCCATCGGCAGAAAGCGCACTCATGGCATAATCGTTCCAGTTGTCCAACACCTGCGTCCATTTGACGGTTCCATTGGGATTGACAGCCAGGAAGTTATACCGTCCGTATCCTTCTGTGGTAAAAGCGACATTATCCGCGCCAATAGAGAAGGTCTGGTCGAATGGGTCGCCCATATCTGGGTCGATATTCCAGACAAACGCCCCGGTTGAACTGTTGAGGGTGATGATGCCCATACTATAGGATTTAAACATAATGTTGCCATTGGGAGCCAGCGCCGGGGAGCTTTCTATGGAGCAGTAGATAAGATTGGGTGTGCCGCACGAAATCTGATTGGTATCCCAAGCCCATTTCTGGCTTCCATCGGGATTGACCGCGAAAACCGTCCCATAGCCGGCTTTTCCCAGCGCGCTGGCAAGATAGATGGTGCCGTCCGCTGATAAAGTGGGATGGCTGTAATCCGTCCCAATAACGGAACTGTCGCCAATATCAAAATCCCAGAGTTGAGTCCCATGCGCAGGATCTAAGGCCACTAGAAAACCAGCCCCACCTGGTGAAGTCACCGAAACGACGTACACATTCCCATTGGTTCCAATAGTCGGGTAGCGGTATTCTGTACCACTGCTGGGCTGCTGCCATTTCAAGCTGCCATTGGAGTTGAGCGCGACTATGGAAGTATCATTGTAGGTACGCCATACCGTAAAGTAGATTGTGCCGTCGGAAGCCACCACCGGGTCAGAAATAACCCCATCGGCAGTATAACTCCATTTCAGATTGGCGGTATTCGGTCCGTTGGAGGCGCTGCGAGCCGTATGCGCGGAATCATGTCCATACATGGGCCAAGCATCACCCACCGCCAGAACTGAATGCCGCCCTATGGAAAAAGCCAGAAATACCATACAAAGCGGGATGAAAAACCGTATCCTGAGCATTGTATCCCCTGCAAACAATTCAAATTGGAACCTATTTTGTTAAGCATGTTTAAGGGTTATTATACGATGATCTATTAATCACAGCCCCCTGATTAGGGGGTGTCAAATGTCAGGAAATTTCTGAGCAAGAGGGGGATGGAAAAATAAGGGAGCGATATAGATGGTGTCCTTCAATTGCTTGACAATTACATAAAACCCTCTTACCCTCATTTACATATAGAATTTTTTATATATCAAGGTCACTATATGCTGAAGTATGCCCTACTTGGCTTTCTGAGCTATCGTCCCATGTCCGGCTATGATATTGAAGCGTGGATGAATGCCTCGACCAGCAATTTCTGGCACGCGAAACTCAGCCAGATTTATACCACGCTGAAAAGCATGGAAGCGGACGGGCTGGTGACATCACATATCGAACCGCAGGAAGGTCGGCCTGATCGACGTGTTTATACGATTACCGAAAATGGACGGGTTGATTTGCAAGTGTGGCTGGACACGCCGATTATGGAGCGCGAGACGAAAAAAGATGCGCTGCTGCTGAAGCTGTTTTTCGGACTGCCTGCCGGGAAAAATGCACTGCTGACCCAACTGCGGTTGCAACTAGATTTGCATAAGCGGCAGAAAATCACGTATCAGGAAGAAACGCCGCAGGAAATCGGGCGTTTTTTGAGCGAACAACCGGAATTAATGGACAACGCGATTCTGTGGGAATTAACGCGACGTTTTGGCGAGATGTATGAGGATACATATATGCGGTGGTTGGAAGAAGCAATTGCAACGGTGGAAACACAGGTGAAGGATAATGAGAGGTAGGACTATCGCCTAAAAATTTTGCCGACCTATACCAATTTTTATATATCAGTTTAGTTATAGGGACAGATTATGTACCAGTGGATTTTCAAGCGGAAGATTCGAGAAGGATTTGAGGACATCAGTCAGGGACGGTTTGAGAAGCTGCTCAGGCAGTTTTCGCCAGAGATCGAGTTTTCATTTCCGGGCGATCATGCTATCGCCGGACAATTTCACACACGCGAAACGGTCAGACAGTGGTTTGAACGGGTTCACCGGATATTCCCCGGATTGCACATCGAAGCGCGGAACATCTTCGTGAGCGGCCTGCCCTGGAATGCAGTCGTGGTCACGCAATTCAGGATTAGCGATAGGCTGCTGGATGGGACGCTGTACCAGAATCAAGGCGTACAGGTAGCACGGATTCGCTGGGGGCGCGTCGTAGAAGATCATCTGATTGAGGATACGCAGCTGCTCACGACGATTCTGGAACGGGTGGCGAAGCTGGGAAACGCCGAAGCATCCGCGCCCCCGCTCAGGGATGCGAAGGCTGCCTAATTCTTTGAAATTCGTCAATCAACCGAAACGCCAACCAGACTGCGCACAGTATCGATGATTTCGCGCGGGATACTGGGCTTGGGAAGCAGAGCATCGGCACAGGCGTATTCTTCACGTTTTACGAACTGACTCTTGATGTGCGTGCTGTGGATTACTACTGGGATTGCGCGCAAATCAGGGTCGTTCTTGAGATTGCAGCATAGATCGCGCCCACGCATAAGCGGCATGTCATCATCGGTAATGATGAGACTGGGATGATGTTCCAGAATCATAGACATCCCTTCGAGGCCATCACTGGCGATGAGAGTCATGTAACCCGCACGTTGAAGAACGATTTCGAGCAAATTCCGAATTGGCTTGTCATCGTCAATAATCATGATGGTGGGAGACAACATCGGTATTTATCCTAGTGTTTCATCAAATAACTGCTGTGTTGTCTCCCAAGTCGGCAAGAAGTTACACTAATCACGGGTTTTCAGAAAAGGCAGCGATGAGACGTTTGCATCGCGGATGTTGTCGTCCACCAAAAAGCTGAATGTGCCGCGAAAGAGATAGAGTATCAGCAGCAGGCCGATTCCCACGATGCCGCCGAGTTTGACCAGTAAGTCACCGAGAAAAGGCGTGGTCGCCAGCACAGTAATTGCGAAAACTGCTAAGCGGTCTATGAGCGATAATGGCCCGACTGTCCAGCGGCGGTTATCGAGAAAACCACGCGCGAAGCCATCCCGTAAGCTTTCACGGTTATCGAGGCCGTAATGCTGACGAGCGTAACGAGTCCGGCGAATGGTGATGACAATAGCAAACGGTAGTCTCACGAGGGTGCGGAACAGATAGACATAGCCGAAAAAGAGAGCGAGACTGACAATAAACGGTAGTATTGCGCCGGTATCGAAGGGTAAATCGCGCCCCAGGCCGAATGAGGCAAGCGTCAGAGTTAAAACGATAGCAAACAGGGTGCGAAGGTCAATAAGTGTCATGGTCTATAAAAAATGTCTGCTTTTAAGACTTCAATTGTATATCGAAGGGCAAGCTCTTGAGGGTTCGATAGATTCTGGCCTGATGGAGATAAGGATACCAATCGAACAACAGCGACTCGGCGGGATGCCAGAGCGCAACCGAGCCAAATATGGTGAAGGTGGTCGAGAGGAAATCGCCCACTGATTTAGGCAAGAAACTCTGGGTCGAGATCGCCGCAGCAAGCGCTAAAAAGATGATGGCAATCGTCAATCCGCGCTGAAAATCACGCCAACCCTTTTGACGGCGGAAGTGCATCTCCGCCATATTTTCCTCGGTACGCGCATCGCAGTAACGCGCCAAAGCATCGCGCAGGCGTTCCTGGCCATCGTCGGATGCATCTGGTTTTTGCGTCAAGGTAATAGTGACTTTTACCTGATCGCGACGATTGCCGCCCTTCATGTAGAGGGCAATCTGTTCAATACCGGGGAGTGCCCGATAGTTAGGCAAAAAGGGATCGTTCGCTGTTGATGGGCGAAATAAATCGCGGATGTCATTGAGTTCAAGCCTGATTTCGTGAATCGCCATAAAGTGTCCTTTTTTGAAGAGCGATTATGGCTGGAAAATAGGCGATATGGCAAGCGCCGGACAAAACAAAAGGCGTGACCATGAGTCACGCCTGTCAAATCATAATAGGTATTAGTTCGGGACAGGAACAGCACCCACCTGCTGTAACATGCCGAGGGTGTCCCAATTGCTCCAATCTTCCGACCATTTGCCATTAATGAAGCGGCTGATGACAATGCCACTCAGGCGAACTGGTTTGCCGCTGGCGGAAATACCCATGAGTGGGCCGTTGTGCGTTCCAGTGACTGTCCAGCGCCAGACCACTTTGTCGCCCTCCGAAATCATATCTTCGATGGTCATACGGACATCAGGGAATGCAGCGCGATAGGTAGAGACGACACTGATGATAGACTGTGGGCCTTTGGGCAATGGAGGCGCAGAGGGATCATTGTAGGTGTAATCGACGGCGTAAATGCTGTCGATATTTGAAAAATCGCCACGATTCCAACCTGCTTCAACCCATTGACGAACGGCGGCCTTATTCGCTTCTGCTGACATCGTAACCTCCAGAATTGTGTGAATTGATGATGTCTACAGAGTAGGATTTTTGGCGCAGAGCTGCATAGGGAGATTTCCCTATTTTGGTCAGTCGGTCAACAGATTGTTTTCCATGGCGAAGAGGGTCGCGCCGGAACGGGTTGACACACCGATTTTGGCATAAATGTGCTGGATATGGTTATCGACGGTTTTAGGAGATACAGTGAGTGCGGCGGCGATTTCGCGCATGGATTGACCCCGTGCGACCAGACGCAGAACTTCGATTTCACGTTCGCTCAAGCCCGATACAAACTCGCGGCGGGTCGGACGGACGGTATGCCCTGCCGCGGCTAACACGGCGCTGACGGCATCACTGTCCAGATGTCCGGCGCGAACTTCATTTTTCAGAGCATTGACGGCTTCCTCCGCCGAGCAGGTGGGACGATGAGGGCGTTCTTCGATGAGAGCGCAATAGGCATTCGCCGCACCGAGTATACGTGCAGAAGGTGAAAGCTGCGCCCCCGACATGCCGCGATGATAACCGGAGCCATCCATGCGTTCGTGATGCAGACTCGCCAGATAACCCAATTTCGCCAACCCTGCTGGACGAGAAAACACACGCTCGGTGTAATAGGGATGCATCCGTACCTGCTCCCATTCGCGGTCAGAGAGCGCGGCGGGTTTATCCCATACACCTGTCGAGATACCGACTTTGCCAACATCATGCAGATACCCGGCACGATGCAGCATGGTAACATCGCTTTCTGGCAGCGCTGCCCTGCGACCCGCCTCAGCTGCCAGATCAGCCACATGGCGTGAATGCCCTAGAAAATACGGCGATTTAATATCAGCAAAATCGGCGATGGCTTCACAAGCAGTGTCCAACTGGCTATCAGTGAGGACACTACGCAAACCGGGTTCGAGCGAAAGGACGGCATTCCATGAGACATCGCTACCCAAATCTGCCAGAAGTGTTGATGCTCTCTGGCAAAAGACTTCCACCATGCGAGGTTCATAAGCAGCACCAGAACGCCTTCGCACCATCGAGACGGCTGCATCCACACCCTCGAGTCGGAAAAAGGTAATCGCGTCCTGCGCCAGAGTCACCAGCAAAACAGCAGGCGCGACTTGATCTCCTTTCAAACCATTGGGCAAGCCCTTTCCATCCCAGCGCTCGTATAATTGTCCGAGTGCACGGCATATGTCCTGTTCGAATCCAAGCCGCTGCGCGAGGCGTTCAGCGACTTCGCAGTGTCCAGCAAAATTTTCTTTAGAAATATCACGGGCACTCAGCATCCCCTGAAGGGTGGAGCGGATGAACTGGAGAGGCGGCATCCCTGCATTAGCCTGCCGGATGAAGCGAAAGACCATATTGAGAACTTCGGCATCACGTCCGGGGTCAACGGCTGCGTAATCGGTACGCAGGGCAATTTCATCCCCAAAGAGCGCGGCGAGGGAGTATGTCCCGGCATTGCAGCCGATGTAACGCAAAAGGGACTGATAGTAGGCAGCGCGTAAAGCAGATTCATCCCAGCCAAGCGCATCTCCGAGACGGACTGCCAACACGCAGGAACAGAGCGCGAATTCCAACGGCTGCCCCATCGCCATATCGGTAGCAATGGAAAGCGAAGCGATCAACTCAGCAAGGCGAATTTCGGAATTTCCAGCGCGGTTCGTCGAAATCATATGGAATCTAGTGGGCTATTCCTCTATATGCTGGACTCGTCCAACCTGACCATCCGTGAGACGGACTTTGATGCCATGAGGATGAAACGCCGATTTCGTCAAAATATCTTTGACGATGCCGTGTGTCAATTTTCCCGTTCGCTGATCCTGCTTCAGCACGATGGATACTTCCAGACCTGCACGAATATCCTTACGATTTTGCCCATTCGCCATGCTATTGCTCCATAGGACTATCAAAACCACGGCGGCCCTGAGCAACCGTGGTCAGGAGATTATACCAGCAGGTCGTTATCAGCAGTTGTTTGTCAGAAGTTCATCCTCGACGTTATACTTTCTTTTTCAAAACATTTTGATCGTCATTTGTACCGATCAGAAAATAATAAGCAGGTTATTCCCCATGACCAGGTTGGAAGATTTCCGTGATTTAACCGTATGGCAGAAAGCGCGCGAACTAGCGCGACTGGTTTATTTCGTGACCCAGCACAAAGCCTCGCTCGAAAATCGTAGTGTGACGGAAATCCGCAATTCGGCTGTGACGATTGGGGCGAAGATCGCGGCGGCATTCGGTACGCGGGGGGATCGTTACAGTCAGGAGATGATTAATCTGGCGAAGGCAGCCTGCGGCGGTCTGCGGTTGCAGCTTACGATCATTCAGGACGAGGGCTGGATGAAGCCCTATGAATACGATGAACTGATGGAGCGGACGATGGAAATCCGCCAACTGCTTTTTGATCTGGAAACCATGTTAGAATTCTGGCGCAAACGGCAGGGTTACAACAACGAGGACGTTGAATAAACATTATGCCTGCCTACATGCCCCCGTTCACCAAAATGGTGAATCTGAACGACGGAACGATTCCTGATGCCGTGATGATTCAGAAAAGGTATCTCTCTGATTTGAGGGGATTGTACAGCGATGCCGATGCTGAAGCGGATTTGATGCAGAAGAATCCCTTGATCTATGAAGTACATGAAGCAACAGAAAACCCGATGGTAGACGGGCAGCTTCGCTATTCCACGACGATTATTTACCCCGGCAAAGTGGGCAATGAATATTATTTCACCAAAGGGCATTACCATGCGAAGGGTGATCGTGCTGAATTGTACTTCGGACTGATTGGGGAAGGCTGTCTGCTGCTGCAAACGCCAGCGGGGGAAGTCAGTGAGCAGCGGATGATACCGGGTGCAGCGTCGTATGTTCCACCTTACTGGGGACATCGAACCATCAACATCGGCAGCGAGAAATTCGTCTTTCTAGCCTGTTACCCAGCGGATGCTGGTTACGATTACGCGGCAATTGCCGAAAAGGGTTTTGCACAAATTCTGGTCGAGCGCTACGGCAAACCGACGCTGGTTCCGAATCCCAAGTGGACAACGTGATTGATGAGCGAAGGAATCTCGCAACCGGTATTGGAAAATTTAGCCAACCGCTTCGAACATCAGGGACGCAATGTCTATGGCAGTCCGAATGCCGAAAATTCATCACCACTGTATGCCCATCTTTCGGTAGCGGTGGCTGGCGACCCGGATATTCTGGCGCTGGTCGTGCGATAGTGAATTTGGATCACCCTCTAGCGCATTTATAAAAAGGTTTGCCCAATTTTTGAAGCCTGTTATCATCATCTCATGCCGATTTACGAGATGATTGCGGATGCTGAATGAACCTTCAAACTGTTACTGGATTGATGCCTGTTGAGGATGTAAAGCTGGCGGATGCCCACGCGCACGCCTGGATTCAACCACCGCCGGGAGTAGACCCGGATTGTCCAGAATTGAATGATTATGACCCGATTATGCTGGAATTGGATGACTTTCATCAGGCAGGTGGGACTCTGCTGGTAGACTGTCAACCGGGGGGCTGTGGACGTGACGCGCGGATGTTGGTCAAACTCTCGGAAGCGACGGGGGTGCGTATCACCGCTGTGACAGGCTTTCACCTGCGTAAATATTACCCACTGAAAAATTGGCTGTGGCAAGCTTCCGAAACCCAAGCAATGGAGCAGTTTGTCGAAGAACTGAAGGGCGGAATGTTGGAAACTGCCGCGACAATTCCTGCGACAGCGATTAAGGTTGGTTATGAAGGATTGATCGACGGTCAGTTCCGGGTGTTGATGGAAGCTGCCGCCGAGGCTGCACGAGTCACCGGGGCGGGTCTGCTGTTCCACACCGAGCAGGGTCAGAATGTCGAAGCGCTGCTGCCGTTCTTTACCGATAGACACATTCCCACCAATCGGCTGTATTTCTGTCACATGGACAAACGCCCGGACAGCGGTCTGCACCGCGAATTGGCGCAGGCGGGTGTACTGCTCGGTTACGACACCTTCCTGCGGCGGAAGTATGACCCTGAGAAAAACGCCTGGCCTCTGATCAAAATGATGATCGAAAGCGGGATGGGCAAGCACATCGCACTCGGTCTGGATGCGGCACTGCCGGGAATGTGGGCACAGATGGGCGGTGAGTGGGGGTTGCTGGCGCTGCCCAGATTAATCGTGCCACGCCTGCGGGATGAAGGCATTGCTCAAGAAACGATCACTGACCTGATCGGACAAAACGTAGCGTACTGGCTTGCTTGGGCTTAAATGAGCCAACTTCCCCTTGAGCCTTGCAAGTTTCCGACATTTTATTTTGTTGGTGTGACCACCGGGAAATCGTCTATTATGAAGGTATTCCCGGAGTGGATGAAAGTGCTTGGCATCAATGCCCACATTGTCGGAATAGACCTCATTATTCGTCCACCGTCCGAAATTTCCCGATTGGTTGTCCAGCATATCAAGCGTGATCCGCTCGTATGCGGTGCATTAGTAACAACGCATAAGGTTGATCTGTTGCACGCCTCACATGATTTATTTGATAGACTCGATATTTATGCACTCCTGTGTAAAGAAATCTCGTGTATCGCCAAAAAAGATGGATTGTTAGAAGGCTATGCGAAAGACCCGATTTCATCAGGGAAAACATGGCAGTCGTTTGTTCCAAAGGGACATTTTGGGAACACGCAAGCGGAAGTGCTGTGCTTCGGCAGCGGTGGGGCGGCAGTTGCTACAACGGTATTTTTAGCAAATTTGCCAGACGATGCAGATCGTCCACGCCGTTTTACGCTTATAGACATCCATGCGGAACGACTTGATTACGCGCAAAACATCCACACCCAACTGAAAACGGACATCAGCTTTGAATATGTGCTGAATCACGACCCACTGGACAATGATCGCCGCATGGCTGAACTGCCGCATGGCTCGGTAGTCATTAATGGGACGGGGATGGGCAAAGACCTGCCAAGTTCACCGATAAGCGACAGTGCGATTTTTCCGCGAAACGGCATCGTTTGGGAGTTCAATTATCGCGGTGAATTGGATTTTCTCAAACAAGCGCAGCGACAGGCGGCAGAATGCCATCTAATCGTCGAAGATGGCTGGGTCTATTTTCTGCATGGATGGACACAGGTCATTGCAGAGGTATTTCACTTTGACCTCACGCCAGCATTATTCGCGCGGCTGGATGAAACCGCACGAGCCTTCCGCTAGGGCACGATATGCTACAATAGAGACAGGAGAAAATTGCGATGGCCTCATTAGAACTTTCAGATGAATTAGTCGAAAAACTATGCACTTTGGCGCAAAGTCAGCAGCGTTCAATCAATGTCCTGTTGGCAGACATACTGCAACAATATAAGGCAATTCCTACTGCCCCAAGTATTGAGGATAGAACACCCGAAAAAGACCCCCTGGTGGGTCTAATCGGTCTGCTTGATGAAATTCAGGAAACTGATCTTTCGAGTATGAACGGATGACTCTACCGTGCCTGTATTGATTGATACCAGTTTTTTACTCGCCCTGACCATCAGCACTGATGCCAATCATCAAGCTGCAAGACAAGTGGCTGCTCAACTCCAAACGACTGAAGTTTTACCTATTCCAGTCATGCCAAAAGTCTTTCAAATTTTGTCCGCACGGGGGTATTATTCAGCCGCCGTGAAGTTGTATAACGCGCTGCAAACGGCAGGTTTTCAGGTCGAGCCGATTACTTTGGCAGACCGCCTGCGTATGGGCGAGATTATGGCAGCATATCCGCAGACACAGTTTGATTTTACTGATACCTCGATTATGGCGATTGGCGAAAGGCTCAATATAAGGCAGATTTGCAGCTTTAACACGGCTGTTTTTTCAATTTATCGTCCAGTTCATTGCAGTCAGTTTGAACTCATTCCCTAATTATCATCATTATCTGAGACCACCATGAAGCAATACATCAGCGTAGACGTAGGCGGAACCAATATACGTGCCGCCTTATTCGATGAAAACCTGAATCTGATCAGCCACAATAAAATTCTTACACTGGCTCACGAGGGCTTTGAACCTGTGATGGGGCGCATCAAGGACTTAATCCGATCCGTCTATCCAGCCAAGCGTGAGGCTGTCGCGGGCATCGGCATTTGTGTACCGGGACCCGTTGATCCGGATACAGGCTTCCTGTTCGAAGCAGCCAACCTCCCCGGATGGCGCGATATTCCCGTCAGCCAGATATTGAAAGAATCTTTTGGCGTACCCGTTCATACGGGAAATGACGCGAATATGGCGGCACTGGCGGAATTACATCACGGCGCAGCAAAAGGATGCCGTCATGTCGTCTTTCTGACCATCAGCACAGGAATTGGCGGCGGGATTATCAATGATGGCAAGCTGCTGACCGGACGCAAAGGCATGGCGGGCGAAGTCGGTCACGGTCATTTGATTGTGGACGGCGAACCGCAGGAATGGGAACATCTGGCGGCTGGTCCCGGCATGATTAAGCGGCTGCGGCTGCGGCTCGAAAAAGGCGACGCATCCATTATCCGCGAGTGGGTCAAAGATGATCTGGATAAAATCGATGGCAAGATGATTAACGATGCCGCCCAACAAGGTGACGCACTGGCGAAAGATGTCATCCAGCAAACCGCGCGGCTGATCGGTATCGGTGTAAATAATCTGGTGCTGACTTTCAGCCCGGAAATTGTCGTGATTGGCGGCGGCGTGAGCAACCTGGGCGAAGACTTCTTCGAACAAATCCGTGCTGTGGTCAAGCAGTACGGCGTGAAAGCTTTTGTGGATGGACTACGTATTGTTCCGGCGATGCTGGAAGATAACGCGGGGTTGGTCGGCGCGGCGGCGCTGGCGCGGGAAGGCACAGCGAGCAGTTCAACAGCATGAAGAAAGAAGAACGCCTGCTGCGAATCGGGGTGCTAGGCGCGGGGCCAATCGCGCAGGCCGCACATTTTGATGCCTGCCGCAAAGCGCGTAATGCCGAACTCTATGCTATCTGTGACCGCGCGGCGGATTTATTAGCCAACATATCGGCGATGCACCATCCAGAAACTATCTATACCGATTACGATGCCATGCTGGCCGATCCACAGATCGAAGCGGTGATAATCGCGGTGGCAGATCAGTTTCATGTACCGCTGGCGCTCAAGGCGATCCAAGCCGGGAAACATGTGCTGGTGGAAAAGCCGCTCGGTGTCAGTCTGGAAGAATGTATCACGCTGCAAACCGCCGTACAGCAAAGCGGTCTGACCTTCCAGATGGGCAATAATAAGCGTTATGACCCCGGAATCGCTTATGCGCAGCGCTTCGTCCGTGAGGAAATCGGGCAGTTGATGGGGCTGAAGGCGTGGTACTGCGACTCAACCTATCGTTATGCGATGACGGACAATTTACAACCGCCGATGGTGAGCAGTCAGAATGTGCTGCGACCACAGGGCGACCCCAAAGCGGATAAGCGGCGTTACTACATGCTCACACATGGCAGCCATCTGGTGGATACGGCGCGTTTTCTGGCGGGTGAGATTATGCGGGTACAGGCGCGGCTATTGGAACGCTTCGGCGCATACTGCTGGTTTATCGCTGTCGAATTTGCGGACGGTTCGCTCGGACATCTGGACCTGACGATCAGTGTGCGTGGCGATTGGGAAGAGGGCTTTCAGGTTTACGGCGAACACGGCAGTGTCAAAGGAAGAACTTTTCTACCCTGGTTCCACAAATCGAGCGAGGTCGAGTGCTTTTCGACCAAAGATGGAGTCTATCACAGGCCGTTGGGCGCAGATGCCTACACCTACAAGCTGCAAATCGAAGGCTTTGCCGATACGATTTTGCAGGGTAAGCCGCAGATTGGCGGAACAGTTGAGGACGGATTAGCAGCAGTACGCGCGATGGTGGCGGTTGCCCGTTCGGTTGAAACAGGGGAATGGGTACGGTTGGCCGACGTGACCGGAGGCGTTTAATGCATATCGGGATTTTTGCCAAAACATTCGCGCGTCCCACACTGCCACAAGTGCTGGATGGGGTGATTGAACATGGGCTGCACGCGGTTCAATTCAATATGCAGTGTGTCGGTTTGCCATCTATGCCAGACAGCATCGATCTCCTGCTGGCAAAGGAAATACGTCGCGAGCTACGTCGGCATGGCATCACCATGCAAGCGGTATCAGGCACTTTCAATATGATTCACCCTGATTTGCAGCAGCGTGAAATCGGTTTGCAGCGGCTCAAGGTACTGGCAGGAGTCAGTCACGCGATGGGCACGCGCTTGATTACGCTCTGCACCGGAACACGCGACCCGGATAACATGTGGCGCGGACATTCAGAAAATGCCTCACCGGAAGCGTGGCGCGATCTGGTGGATTCGATGGAAACGGCGCTAACAATAGCCGACGAGCAGGATGTACTGCTAGGTATTGAGCCGGAAGTCTCGAATGTGGTCGATTCAGCGCGGCAGGCGCGACATTTGCTAGATGAAATGCAGTCGCCTCGGCTGAAGGTGATTATGGACGGCGCGAATCTGTTTCATCAGGGCGAATTGCCGCGGATGAGAGAAATACTGGATGAGGCTTTCGAACTGGTGGGAAATGATATTATCCTCGCACACGCCAAAGACCTGAGTCATGATGGCGAGGCGGGGCATGAGGCGGCAGGTACGGGAATGCTGGATTATCCCTATTATATTTCGCTGCTCAAAACAGCAGGATATGACGGGGCACTGATTTTGCATGGTCTGAGCGAAGAACAGGTTGATGCATCAGTAGCATTTTTGCGCGGCATTCTTGATTCGGATGAATCCTGAGCGATGCCCTTCTTCATGCGAGACGGACTGCAATTTCACTACCTCGACGTGGGTTCGGGAGTACCATTCATTTTCCAACACGGCTTAGGCGGGGATTGCCACCAGACAGAAGAAGTATATGACCCATCAAGGGAATTAGCGGGAGTCCGTTTCATCTCGATGGACTGCCGGGGACACGGCGAAACACGTCCACTCGGCAATGTCGATAAAATCAGCTTCGACACCTTTGCTGATGATGTCATCGCGCTGATGGATTATTTGGGACTGCAAAATGCAATCATCGGTGGGATTTCGATGGGTGCAGGGATGAGCTTAAATCTGGCGCTGCGCTATCCCGAACGAGTGAAGGGGTTAATCCTCTCGCGGATAGCGTGGCTCGATCAACCCAATCCCGATAATTTGACAACTTACAGCAAAATCGGCAGGCTGATTGAGCAGCATGGCGCAAAACAGGGATTAACATTATTTCAGCAGTCGTCGGAATATCAGCGCATTCAGATGGAAGCGCCAGATACGGCAGCCTCTTTTGTGGGACAATTTACTCATCCCCGCGCGGAAGAAACGGTAATTAAATTACAGCGAATGCCGAATGATGCGCCAAATCATGATCGAAATGCGTGGGAAAATATCACTATGCCGACGTTGATTCTGGCGAATCACAATGATCCGACGCATCCTTATGCCTATAGCGAAATCACTGCGCGGCTCATATCCAACAGCCAGTTGAAAACGATTACGGCGAAATCGGTCAACAAACAGGCACATTTGCAAGAAGCCCGGGACGCAATCCGGCAGTTCATCCAGCAGCAATTTTTGGAGACATAAACAATGGCACGCTTTGACCGTCTGACGGTTTATAACTCACTGATTCATAGTGGAATTCTGCCGCTCTTTTATCATAGTGACATCAGCGTGGCGAAGCAGGTCACGGCGGCGTTGGTCAAGGGCGGCTGTACAGTGCTGGAATTTACCAACAGGGGCGATTTCGCTATACAGGTCTTCAGCGAGATTGCACAGGAGGCAGTGAAAGCTCATCCCGATTTAGTAATCGGCGTGGGGTCGATTGAAGACGCGCCGACGGCTGCTCTGTTCATCGCACACGGGGCAAATTTCATCGTCGGGCCGAACTTCAACCCGGAAATCGCGCGTCTCTGTAACCGACGCAAAATCGCTTACATCCCCGGCTGCGGCAGTGTGACCGAAATCGGCGAAGCAGAAGAAATGGGCGTGGAATTCGTCAAACTGTTCCCGGCGGACGCGCTGAATGGTCAGGCGTTCATTAAAGCGGTGCTTGGCCCACGTCCCTGGACACGCATCATGCCTACCGGGGGTGTCAGCCCGGATGTAGACAATCTGCGCAGTTGGTTCGATGCAGGCGCGACCTGTGTCGGATTAGGCAGTAAACTCATCCGCAATGAATGGATAAAAAGCGGTGATTACGCCGCAATCAGCGACCTCACAACCACCACCCTGGCAAACGTCGACCTCGTAAGAGGTTCAACTTCTTAGAACATTGAAAAGGGTGAGGGCTTCCCCACCCTACAGCAAAATTTATTTATTGGGCGGGACAACCCCAATCGTCAATAAAATGTTGGCGTAGACGCGCTGTTCACCCGTCGCGATGACCAACGCGCAGTCGGTATCGCGCGCCAGATCATAAAATGGGAAGCGTTTGTTCTTATTCAGGTCAATCCCCGGCAGGAGGCGGCGAAACTCGGCAAAAATAGGCGGCTCGGAACCATCATCCGGGGTCATGACATCTGCGGCTTCAATCGGGATCGCCTCAGCCAGCACTTCCAGCACATCAATGACATTGAGCTTGCCGGGAGTGAAATTCAGAAAAACCCGTCGTGCGCCCGTATAGGCGCGAGTGCTGAAAGGGTAATTGCCATCAGCAATCAGCACTTTGCTGCCATGACCCGCCGAGCCAAGCGCTTCTAACACTTCAGGATGGAGCAATTTTGTCGTGAGCATAGGAAGTTTATCTCCAGTTCTTCATCATTCATCAGGAAAATAGGCTGTCTGAAATACGGAATCAGGTCTTATAGGCGACGCTCAACCCCTTGCCAACAGATAGAGTCATGTGATCAAAATCCGGCTGCGCTTCAACTGCCGCCAGATACCCCGCAATCTCATCAGGATGAGAAAGTACGTTATCTGCCAGCACCAATGCACCCGGCAGTAATTTTGGCAGCAGCAGTTTCAGTTGATCGGGCGCACTGATTCGGTCTGCATCGAAAAATACAAAATCGAATGAACCCGGCAGCGATGCAACCACTTCTGTTGCATCACCGAGGCGCAAATCAACGCGGTGACGTAGACCGGCGCGTTGAAGGTTAGCGTCTGCCAATGCCTGTTTATCCGGGTTACGTTCGATGCTGATGATCTGTGCGCCCGGTTTTGCTGACCACGCCAACCAGATGGTGCTGTAACCATTAGACGTGCCAATTTCCAGCAGATGTTTTGGCTGGCGGCTGCGAATGAGGATGCTGATGAGGTGCGCGGTATCAGGTTCGAGATTCAGCATTTTCTTGCTGCGATCCTGTTCCCGCTGGTCATTTTCAGCCCCGGATGCGGCTAACTCGTCAAGCAGTTCACGAAGTGAAGATTCCATAGTAGATAGGTTTCCTTTAACGCTACATTCGCATAAAGGAACTATACATCGCCACAGAGATGCACTTCGATACCCAGTTCAGCCATCATCGCGGCTTTGGCAGCTAGAGCCTTATCAGCAGTGGCGGCATCAGTGGCATAGGCGACATTGAGATGGTTAGCCTTGTGACGCGCCATCATCTGGTCACGGCTGACTCCATGCGTGACAGCGTGCATAATCGGCCACTGCGGCGATGTCTGCTGCCAGCGGCGTTCGGTTTCCTGGCGCGGGAGTTCGACCACCGTCGCGCGGCCTATATCGCAGTGCAGCTTACCGCCCATGACGAACACACGACTCCACACGATTTCACCGGGCTTGCTGATACCCTTGAGCGTCCCACCACCCAGGCGGAAATACATGGGAGTCTGCCGCTCACTGACCGCGCCTGCATAACCATCGATGAAATGCGAAGCGGGAGCCGCGCCGGAAATCAGGAATACCCAGACAAAATCATCAACACCATTGCCCTGATAATGTTCGCCCCAACGCAAGTCATGGAGGGTTGTGGCGGGGTCGAGGCCCATCGCTGTCCAAACGCGATTGGTAATGAGCGCATCAACCGCCGCGCCTTCATCCACTTCGTTAAAATGCGGCAGCGGCTTCCCAGCATACAGTTCCTTGCCTGTTTGAGCATGGTATACCGGGGGACGTTCGACATTATTGAGCAGCCCTTCCACCAGATCAGAGGCCGGAACCATATCTTTTAAACCCTGCTGGTACTGGATGCCGATGGCATTACAGCCGAAATCGTTGGCGATACGAACGGCGGCGATATACATTTTGCACTGCTGATGTATCTGGTTATCGGTCAGTTCAGTTTCTTCGTCGGTGCCGATATTGAATTTCAAGCCATGGGCTTCCAGCCATTGACGAACTTTGTGGGCTTCGTCGTCGCTGACCTGCCCCATTCCGGCGACCAATGCGGATTGGCTGAGACGCTCTTTATAAATGCCAAGTGGGTTCATCAGCTCGTCGTCAATGATAGCGTTGTACATGCCCATACAGCCTTCATCAAACACACCCAGGATGGCTTTCTCCCGACGTAGTTGTTCCGCCAGCGCCCAACCAAGCACATTTTCCTTTTGCGGCAGGAGGGTTGGGTTCAGGTCGCGCACATGCGATGTATCGTGAACGATTGACCCAGTTCGAATCCACTGGCGAATGCCGTTCAGGAAAAAGTCGTCGGTGAAATCGAGACTCCAGATTGAACTGTATTTGACACCCATTTTGGTCAGCGAGCCATTCAGGTTGAGCAGGCCAACCAAGCCCGGCCATTCGCCGCTCCAATTGGCAACCGTCAGAATCGGCCCACGATGATTGCGCAGTCCAGCCAGCACATGATGGCTGTACTGCCAGACGGCTTCCGCCACGATCAGACGCGCTTCCGGGTGAATATTTTTAAAGACATTCATGCCCATACGCTGATTCCAGATAAAGCCGTGTTTTTGCTCCGCGTCGTAGGGGTGTCCACGCTTGACGGTAATACCTTCACGGGCAAATGCTGCAACAATGCTTTTTTCCATATTCTCCTGAGCAGGCCAGCATTTCTGGTTAGCGGAGAGGCGTAAATCGCCGCTGGCAATCAGGATGGCTTCATTCGCAGCAGCGGGAGCAGGCTGGGTAATTTCGGGGATATGATAGTCAGCCATAAACGTAATACTCCTTGCATAAGAGAAATTTTCAAAAATTGGTTGAGTGATATTATAACCCTGAGGGCGATTGCATCCACATGTCCTCGCAAAGCCGTGTTATAGTAGTGGCACAAATTGGCTTATGTCTTGAGGTGAAGCTTCAAAAAGAATGAATGCATTTCTAGGTTTGCTGGCTGTGTTCCTATTGGTATTTATGAACGGCTTTTTCGTGGCAGCGGAATTCGCTCTGGTCGGGGCGCGGCGGACACGCATCGCGCAATTGGTGTCGGAAGGCAGTTCGGCGGCTAAGTTTACTCAGGCCGCTCTTGAACATCTGGACAGTTATATCGCTGCCACTCAGTTGGGAATTACGCTGGCAAGCCTCGCGCTTGGTTGGATTGGCGAACCCGCGGTAGCAGCCCTATTAGAACCCCTGCTCCACACATTACTTCCCGCAGAAAGCATCGACGCTATCAGTCACACCGTATCCGTCGTAATTGGATTTTCCTTTGTGACACTCGTCCATATTGTCCTTGGTGAATTAGTGCCAAAATCCATCGCTTTGCAGCGCCCGGAGGAAACCGCGCTGCTGGTGTCGCGTCCTGTAACATGGTTCCTACGCATTTTTCGTCCGGTCATTTACCTGATGAACAGTGTAGGCAACCGCATCGTCCGCATGTTGGGCTTTGAACCCGCAGCGGGAGAACACCGTGTTCACTCGGCAGAAGAAATTGAGATGCTGGTGCATTCCAGCCGGCAAGCGGGAATTCTTCAGGAAAGCGAAGAGACACTCCTGCGGCGCGTGTTCGATTTCAGCGACATCCGTGTGGAAGAAATCATGCAGCCGCGCGTAGAGGTCGAGGCTATAGCAATGGACATGTCTATCGGGGAGATGTTTGATCTGGTCGCGTCCAGCCATCACTCACGTTACCCGGTATACCAGGATTCCATTGATAATGTCATCGGTGTCTTGCTAACTAAAGACCTGCTCGATCTGATCGTGCGGCAGCCTGCCCTGCTTGCCAATCGTGATGCTCCTTCTAACCTGAAAACTGTCCTGCGCAAGCCGCTTTTTATCCCTGGCACCGTGGGGGTCGATAATCTGCTGGAACAAATGCAGAAAACCAAAACCCACCTCGCAATTGTCATCGACGAATACGGCGGTATGGCGGGTGTCGCCACGATGGAAGATATTATCGAGCAGTTGGTCGGCGAAGTTCAGGATGAATTTGATGAGGGTGATGGTGAATTGATTTCTACCGAAGGCGATGAAACAGTTGCTGACGGGTTAGTGAGCCTGAACGATGCTATTGAACGCTTTGGCGACCCCGGCGGTGAACCGGAATCGACCACCATCGGCGGCTATGTAGCGGAAAAACTCAACCGTATCCCCGTTATTGGTGACAGGGTTCCTTTTGGCAACTACGATATGTCGGTGGATGAAATGGAGGGAATGCGCGTCCTCAAGATACGCTTCATCAAGCGACCAGTCCCCCTTACCGGAGAAGCCGATACCTCTACCTCTAATGAGGTTCATAGCTCTGAAACGTAGTGTATAATGCGGCGGCATTTGAGCAGGAGCCTTGATTCATGCGTGTAACTTTTCAGGCAGGCGGACGTACAGCCGCGCTGGCTTGTTTCGCTCTTTTGTGCTTGACGGCCTGCGGTGGTATAGGCGGCAGTGCAGCTCCCACCACTCAAACGATTGTGACTCTGACAACGGTTCCGACGGTTACATCAATCGCCCCAACACCGTCTGAGACTCCAGAAGTCACGCCCGAAGGGCCGCTCATCTTATCGGTCTGGTGGCCTGAACCACTTGCCCCTATCAGCAATGATGATGCGGCCTTGCTCCTGACCGATCAGGTAGATGGTTACGAACTGACGCAGCCCGATGTGCGCGTCGAAATCCGTCTGAAAAAACCAAATGATGTGGGCGGCATCATGGACACGCTGCGCGCGGCTTATCAGGTCGCGCCGGATGCCTTGCCCGATTTAACGCTCATGCGGCGGGATGATTTACTGGAAGCAGTTAAGGACAAACTCATCCAGCCTGTCAGCGGAACGGTGCTGTCCACCATCCGCACGGATTTATATCCGGCGGCGCTTGAACTCGGTTTAGTGAATCGCCAGTTATACGGTCTGCCCTATGTGCTGGATATCGAGCACATCGCTTATCGTCCGGTGCTTCTCGGCGGTTCTTTTGCCCGCTTTGCCAGCGTATTGAGTGAAAACCAGAAATTTATCTTTCCAGCAGGTATCGCCAGTGATTCGAATAATATGCTGCTGCTTCAATACCTTTCAGCGGGCGGTACACTAACCCAGATTAATGCGGCGAAACTGGACATCAATGCCCTGCAAACCGTCTATACCTTTTATCAGGATGCGCTTGCCAAAGGTATTTTTGATGCCTCAGTACTGAATTATGTCAGCCCGGACGATTATCAGGCGGCTTTGATCGACGGACAGATTAATGCGGCACTGGTTACATCCAATGAATATCTGGATTTGCTGCGTCGTGGACAGGATTTATCCGCCGCGCCGCTGCCCTTAGCGGCAGGCGACCCCACCACCATTGTCAACGGCTGGATGTGGGTAGTCGTAACCAAAGATAGTGAACGACAGGCCGCCGCCCTGCGCTTTCTGGAGTGGATGCTCGATGTTAACCGGCAGACCGCTTACACAGAAGCCATTAATGTGCTGCCTTCACGCCGCGCCACCATGCAGCAGTGGAGTAACTCAGATTATGGTCAGTTCACCAACACCCTGTTGCTGAACGCACGTATCCCGATTGCGCTGGAAGATAACAGCGTGGTGCTGCAAGCCATGCAGAGCGCACTAGCAGCCGTTATTTCCGGTCAGCGCACCGCCGAGCAAGCCGCACAGGATGTGGTCAATCAGGTAGAGAAGTAGAATTTACCTGCGCCTATGCTGGACTACGAAAATTAAGGTGAGGAAATCACCTGCCCGATGAGCGAAGAATTTGTCGGGCAGGGAAAAGATGCGAGGTTACTTGATGCCAGCCTGCGCTAGGGCGGATTTGAGCGCATCCAGCTTAATGGGTTTGGCGAGGTAGCCATTCGCGCCCGCTTCCAACGCCTGCTTGGTCATAGGCGGCGCATAGGCTGATATCATGATAACGGGGATAGCGCGGGTCGCCTCATTTTGGCGCAGTTTACGGCAAATTTCGATCCCGTTATCATCCGGCAGCATGATGTCCAGCAGGATAATGTCCGGCTCTTCATAAGCCAGCTTATCCCAGGTCTGCCGTCCGGAAAGTGCCCCTATTGATTGATGCCCCATCAACCCCAGAAAAGCGGTCAGCATATCAATAATCAAGTGTTCGTCGTCCACAATGAGGATTTTTGCCATGTGTGCTAGAAACTCCCGTCCATCCACGCAGTTGTGCTTCTTTTAGTGTAGTCAAAACGCTCTTCCGTTACAGCGGGACATTAGTCGGGGCAATATTAACCCTTTAGCGCCGCGCTTAAGTGCTGCTTGCAATCAATTTTTTCTCGTAAAAGCGATGGGTTTTATAAATCTCACAGCCAAAACTCTTGGCGATACTGACCATATTGTCATTCGCTTCCAGAATCCAGCCCGAATCGGAATGGTCAAACTGCGGATTATCCATCAAGGCACGCAAGCAGTGGTAATACAGTACCGCATCCACCCCTTTATTGCGGAAATCCTCTTTCACACCCATCAGCGGTATACGCGCCCAGGACATGATCGGTCTGATTTTCCAATACCACAGCGCTTTGAGCAGTGTGAAAATTTCTGGGATACCGGGACGTGCCCCGGCCTTCTCCAAAACCTGATTAAAATCGGGGACAGCCATGATAAATCCGGCTGGTTGGTCTTCAACATAGGCAAAAAAAGCGAAATCCGGTTCAAAGAATTGACCGAGGCTATTGACCATCGCATCCAGTTCTCTGGGTGTCATGGGTACAAAGCCCCAATTCTTATCCCAGGCCGAATTATAGATTTCCTTGAACAGCACGAATTCTTCTTTCAGGCGTTTGCGGTCAATCTGGCGAACCGTGATTTTATTGCGCTTCATCACGCCTTTGGTGAGGCGTTCCAGTCGATCTCCTGTCGCGTGTTCCAATGCGCCCTCGCGGCTCAGGTGAAAACTGAACACATCCATCGACTTGGTGAAACCCGCGTTTTCCACCAATTTCTGGTAGTAAGGGGGGTTATAAGGCATGAGCAGTACCGGACGGGCAAAGCCATCGACCAACAGACCGCATTCCTCATGTGTGGTGAAACTCTGCGGGCCGCGTATAGCATCAAAGCCTTTGGCCTTCACCCATTCGGTAGCTGTGTTGAGAAGCGCGGTTGCCGCCTCCTGATCGTCGTACACATCAAATGTGCCGAACCAGCCGATATGTTCGTTCCAGCATTCATTGTGGCGGTGGTTGATAAAAGCGGTAATCGTACCGACAATTTTATCCCCTCGCCATGCAGCAAAATAATCCCCTTCCATGTATTCCCAGCTTGGGTTCTTCTTTTTGTTGAGCAAATCATGCCGCATAGAAAGCAGCGGCGGAACCCAATACGGATCATCCTTGTACAATGTCCAGGGAAATTCAGTAAATGCCTTGAAGTCGGCGGCGGTATCAGCTTTGCGAACAGTCACAGGTTGCATAGCACGATGCTTTCAAACTCAATAAACGGCATATAGGAGCAGGACAGCGCCCATGTTACCGCGTTTTACCTGTCCCGCAAAGGTAGACCAACTTGGACATCGCGAACTTTCATCACCCGACTTTTCTCAGGAATAATCGTAACACAATGTAACATTATCCTGTTCCCGCCAGTTTATCAGGTATGATTCTCATAACCTGATGGCGAAATCTACAGAGCATGAATCCTGATGGTATTTCAGTCACCTATTTTCCAGAACTGCTTAAAGAACTGCCTTGACAGCCTGCCAGCGCTTTGCTACCATTTCTGCCACATTCCGCAGTAGCTCAACGGCAGAGCAATCGGCTGTTAACCGATGGGTTCCTGGTTCGAATCCAGGCTGCGGAGCAGTATGCACAATGCCCTGAACACCACAGGGCGTTTTTGTTTCAAATATTTTTCAGGTTATTTTGTATGGATAATCCCCCTTCTCCACATGACCTATCGTACTGGCTGAATCCCATCGGCATCGACCTGCCCAATGATCCGCTGAAATTTCTGTACGTCACTGATGAAGCTGAACATATGATGGTATCGTGGCTGGCAAAGCGCGTCTTTGAATACCAGCAGTCCAACGCTGGAACATCCCATCAAATGACCAAGATGATTATGATTACGATGGGTGCGCTGCTTCCGGGAGTTTTGTTACAGGATTACATCACCCACTGCGCTACAGCAGACATGCCGCCGATTGAGTTCGGCACATTCGGTGTAAAGTGCTACATTGGGCCGGGAAAGCCGTTGGAACATCCCGAAATTGTGCAACCGCTTTCCATCAATGTGAACGGGCATACAGTAGGCGTTGTGGAAGATCTGATTGATCTGGGCGGCACAGCCCGTTTTGTCCGCGACATCCTGTGTTCCCCACAGTACGGCGCGCGTGAGGTGGTGATTATCGCGCCCTACCGCAAGAGCCGTGCCTCAATCGGCAATGACTTAAAAGTGCTGTCATTCGGCACCATTCCACACGACACATGGATCATCACCCCGCGTGAACGGGTGGAAACAATGGTGAAGCGTGTCCCCTTCTGGGCGCAGCAGGGAGTCTCTCGCGAAGATTGCATTGAGAATCTGCGGCGCATCGGTTACGCGCATTACCTGATTGACGAATGGTTCGATGCAGCGTGGGCACGGGTGGAAAAAAGCAATGAATGTTGAACTCGTCAGCGCCACTATGCATGAACATGACACCTTACTGCGCAATCTCTATCAATTCTACATGTATGAATTCAGCCGCTTTATGGAATGGCATGTTACGGGTGGCGGACGTTTTGAGGAAACCGATCTGGATGGCTGTTGGGAGAAAAAAGGTCGGCAGGTCTTTCTCATCGAGGCCAACAGTCAGATAGCGGGTTTTGCTATCATTGATGTGAATGTACCCAGCCCGATGATCCCTGGCGAAATCATTAGAGAGATGGTCGAGTTCTTTGTAATGGGCAGCTTCCAGCGCAAAAGCATCGGCAGGCAGGCTGCGTTGATGTTATTTGACCGTTTCCCCGGTAAATGGGAAGTGTTTGAACTCAAAAATAACCTCAACGCACAACATTTCTGGCGCACAATTATCGGCACTTACATGAACAACCAGTATACCGAGGTCACGCTAAAATCAGGCTTTGTCCAGCGCTTCGACAATTCAACCCAGGCGAAAATATAATTTCTTAGAGAATACATCTATGTTGGTCAATGGACTTCAATTACCAGAAAAGCTTGTTGAGCTGATTGAAACAGATCGATGGGAGTGCCCAACAGACACACATATTCTCGCGGAGATATTTATGGTATTACTTCATCCAATGTTCCCGATTTGGCGACTGATACATCCCTGCTAGTTATCGAGCGGGCCGTTCTTATCGCTGGAAATCGGTACGAAGAAGCCATTGCATTGGATTACCGGGAGAGTCTGGATGAGCCAAAGGTTGTATGTACAATCTCTTTAAAGAATCAGCAGCGGTGGAAAGTCATCGCGCCAACCTTTGAGGATTTTGCCAAACAACTCGGCTTATAGGGATATGTTCTCCTGTTGCTTATTTTTAGCGTCTAGTCGTGTAAGTAAAATATCGCGCGTTACTCTGACGGGGTATCGTAGCTCATCCTCATGCCGACCCTTTTCCGCTTCTGCCTCCTGTTCACGGAGATATGCGTCAATCTCCGAACGATGACCCAAATAATATGCCAGTGCCGCATAGACGTTGCTTAGGAGTAACGACGGATACTGGTCAATAATTGTCTCCGGTGTATCACCATTCAGAAACGAGTAAATGACCAGATCGAATAAAACGCTGGAATTCACAATGCGCAGCCGCCCATGTTCATCCCTGTAAATTGGGCTGGGTTCAGGGGTTGGTATTGCAACCACGTTCATACCTCACAATTGCTTAATCAATGCATAGATTATAGCTAATGCGCTAAGATTTTTTATTCATCTCATAAATAATGCGCAGACCATCCAGGGTGAGTTCCGGCGCAATCATATCAATCACGCTGGTATGTTCATTAAATAATGGGGCTAATCCCCCAGTAGCGATGATTTTGACTTTTTCGGCTTTCATCTCTGCTGTGATACGCGCGACTACCCCTTCTACCAAGGCAACATAGCCCCAGAATATCCCTGACTGCATAGCGTGGATGGTATTCTTGCCAATCGGGTTGGGCGGCGGGACAAGATCAACCTTGTGTAAGCGTGCAGTACGGCTGACGAGGGCATCATGAGCGACGGCAATCCCCGGCGAAATTGCTCCGCCCAGATAAGCTCCCTCCTCTGAAACGACATCAAAGGTGGTCGCTGTACCGAAATCAATCACAATAGCTGGTCCGCCGTAAAGGGCTTTCACAGCAGCCACATTCACAATACGATCCGGGCCTACCTGCTCCGGTTGCTCAACATCCAGCAGTACCCCTGTGTTGGTTCGGTTCGTCACCACGAGTGGTTCCATACCGATATAGCGCTGCACCAACTCGACGAAGGCACTGGTCAGAGGTGGCACAACACTGCAAATAATGACACCGGTAATCACCTTATATTCCAGTTCAGCACTACTCAAGAAATTACGCAGCAGCACCGCGTACTCATCCGGCATTTTGTCTGTGATCGTCCGCGCCCGCCAGGATAACTGCCACGAATCACCGTTCCAAAGGCCGAAATGGATATTTGTGTTGCCAATATCGATTGCAAGTAAGCCAGAAAAAGCCATAGTAATTCTATTCCATCACGAATTGAAATTTACACGGAGTATAGCATTCTGTGCAAAGTCCCTCTACTGAAAATCGACAGCAAATGGTCTGCCCTTGTCGTCACCATTCTGTCGCGTGTCTGTCACGTTCAGTCAATACACTCAAGACGTTTCCGTGTTGTCACGAAAACGCATTCATTCATATTTTCAGGAGACACAGTATGCATCGTTCTCGGTTTTACCTGATGGCACTTGGCATCCTACTTATGGTGGGATTACTCTTCGGGTCATCGAATCAAGCATCTATCGTACTGGCGGATGTTGCAACCGTAGCACCACCCGGCGAACCAACAGATACTACCTCTGATCCTGAACCGGGTGGCGGTGGCGGTGGCGGTACAGGTCCGGGTTGTGGAATGATCCAATTGGGCAATTGTACGTGTAACCAACTCGACACTATGTTAACAACCAGAGTAATCAAACGTATAAAGCTGATGAATGTGTGGGATAACCTGCAATGCGACCCAATACCTCCAGAGGGCTTTGAGGGTATTTGTAATAGCATCGATCAAAATTTGAATCAGGTTGAAGGGGAAATGACCGCAATTCTGACCGAGGCAAGAAACCGCCCCTGCGCCTGGGCACATTAGCCACTAAATCAGACGACAGCAACGCAGTGGGGGAATGTTTTTCTCCACTGCGTTACCCACTCTTCTCGAACCTACTCTTTTTTCCAGTGCGAACAGGTTCCCTTTACGTTATAGATTCAACAAAATTAACGTGAGGGAAGTCATGATCGAAAATCCTATCCAGCAGCTAGGCGAAGAGAAGGAAACAGGGCGTACCGAAGCCTTTAGTGATGGCGTTTTCGCCATCGCGATTACCCTGCTCATTTTAGAAATTCGTGTACCGCATGTTGAAGGTGGCGCGTTGGCAGAGCTATTGTTGGAACAATGGCCTTCGTATCTGGCTTATATCCTGAGCTTTCTGGTGATCGCGGTCATGTGGGTCAACCACCACAATATGTTCAAATACATCCGGCGAACGGACAACACCTTTTTATTCCTCAATTCCCTGCTGTTGATGGTCATCTGCGCCGTGAATTTCTCTACCGCCCTGCTAGCGGATTACATCCTTGACCCGGTCAATCAGCAAATTGCCACCATTGTTTACACTGGGGTGAATTTTTTGATTGCGATTTGCTTTGGGTTACTTTGGCGACACGCTTCGTACAACCATCGTCTGCTGGATCGCACAATTGACCCGCGTCTGCCACAAGCCATCACGGACAGCTACCGCTACGGCCCAATCCTGTACGGCGCGGCGTTTGTGTTAATCTTCATCAATGTCTGGTTGAGCCTCGCTCTACAATTCGGCTTGGCTATCTTTTTCTCGTTTACCGATTCGAGCAAGGCCAGAACAAAAGCTGTTGAACGCTAATCCTTGCTATCATCGAGCATATAACGGGCGATGAGATGGGCGGAATGTTTGATGCTGTCCTTGTAGGTACGTTCGTAACCATGTGAAGCGTCAATGCCGGGGCCGACAAGGGCTACCCGCGCCGAGCCGCCCGCACGCCAGTAGGCTGAACCGTCCGAGCCATAAAACGGATAAATATCTATTTTGTAGGGGATGTCATTCTGCATCGCCAAGCGACGCATCTTGTTCGTCATCAGAAAATGATACGGGCCAGTGCTGTCCTTGGCACATATACTGACGGAAAACTCGTCCGAATTTTGCCCATCGCCCAATGCACCCATATCAATGGTAAGCAGTTCGGCTAAATCCTGCGGCCAATCAGCAGAACCACCGTGACCGACTTCCTCATAATTGGCGATGATGAAAGTCGTATCCTGTGCAGGGCGTTGTTTGGCTTTCTTAAGAGCGGCTAATGCACCATAGATAGCCGCAACTCCGGCCTTGTCATCCAGATGACGCGAACGGATAAAACCCGTTTCGGTCACTTCGACGCGCGGGTCGAGGAAAATAAAATCGCCCACTTCGATGCCGAGAGCGTGCGTATCAGCAGCACTGTGCGTCTGGGCATCCAACCGGATTTCCATATTATCAGCTTTACGCTGGATGGTTTGCAGATCGGCATTTACGTGGGTGCTGGGGTTAGAGAGCAGCACGGTTCCCCGATAACGCTGGTCATCGAAGGTGCGCACCGTCACGCCTTCGTATTCAACAGCATTCCAGGCATATCCACCCAACGTAGTGGCCTTTAAGCGTCCACTGCCTTTGATCTCCTTGACCATCAGGCCGAGTGTATCAACATGGGCGGTAATGCCGCGCGGCGCATCGTGGGCATCACCTTTCCAATGAGCCAGCAGCGCCCCTTTCTTCGTGCGTGAAAGCGTAAGGCCGGGGATTTTGAGTTCCTGAAAGGCTTTTTCAACATAAGCAATCGCTTCAACATAATAACCTGTTGGGCTGGGCGTGTTGAGCAGCCCGACGAGGAAATCAACGGTCGCGTCGAGATCAATATTTAATTTTGCCAAGATGTACCTCCATCATACAAATGTAGAGAATAGTGTCTACTATACGCCATTCCCTCGTCTCCATCAAAAGCTGGTAGAATGGATGGTATTTACAGCCGATGATCGAGAAATTTTCCCCCTATGACAACTCACATTCGCGAAGCAGCATTAGACGATACACAGGCCATCAGCGCCTTATTCCGTTCGCGTATCACAGCATGGCAGCGTCTGGACGCTCAGGGACGAGTAGAAGACTTACCCTACGATGCCCTGACCATTTACGAGCGCTGGTTACACGGTGGCCCCTGGATGAGCGTTGAGACAGGGGCGATTCACCTGAGCCATCTACTACGCGGCGCGGGAATACCTGTGGTCGTGGAAGTCGATGGCGCGGTACAAGCCTATGCCGAAGTCTTTCACGGTGTCGAACCGGAACCCTTTGGCGAACATCTCCATGTGGGACAGTTAGTCGTTCACGGCGCGTTTATCACAGAAGGATTAGATGATGCCCTCCTTGAGTATCTACTGGAACAGACACGGACATTACAATGCCAGCGCCTGACCGCGACCTGTGTGGCGAGTGACACCGCAGCGGAAGCACTTTATACGCGACACAATATGACCCCGCTCGCGCGTATCAAACGCTACACGATTCCAGCGAAATCCGGGCAGGGATTCTATAAGTCAGTGGAACATCCCAGCGCGAACCCGACCCAAATAGCGGATTGGTTCATGTCCGTCGGACGCTTAGGAAGCGCCCGACAACAGTGGGAAACGCTCTGGCCTCGCACCTGGAACGCGATACCGGAAATCCGTGAGCGGCGTGTTCATCGACTGCGTTTTTCGGCCTCTGGACAGGAAGCACTGGTCTGTTGTCAACAGCAGTTATATGCGCCCCGTAATGCCGATTTGTCGGTGTGGTCGCCCAAGCCTCTGACCTCTCAACTGCTCACTGCCCTGCGTGACTGGACACACCGTGAAGGCTATCGAACGCTGGTCATGTCGGTGACGGATGACATCGCGAAGGTGTTGGGCACAGAAGCCGAGCCGGACGGGTATTATGTGGATGTGTATGGTGTGAGCGTTTAGCGATTAGTTTTTAGTTGTTAGTAAAAACAGTCAAAGACTACCATCTAAAACTGACTTGTAATTGCGGCGAAATTCAGAAAAGAGGGTGATTTTCTCCCGTGTGATGTTGCAGCGGCGGAGGTGGGGTGTGCCGCTGCAAACTTTGCTGCAAACCGAAATTCAACAAACCGCCAAGCTTCCAAGAAAATTGCAGCGTAGAGAAGCGTCACACTTTATGGCGATTCGCCATTCCAGATAATGGCAGTTCTGGCGAGATTGACGAAGCACAGGTTATTTCCTCCCTTGTGAAAAAGCTTTTTATGGCAAACACCATCATTCAAACTGCCGCCGCCAGGATTGCCATAAAGCCACTTTTACTTCCCACTTCTCCCGCCCGTAACACAATGCTACTTTGACTGAATGAACAGCATATCACAGAACAAAAATTCTGTCAGTTCGAGTTTTCAAACCAATCATCCTTTCTCACAATCACCCTAAAATACATTTCATCAATTTGCTTATTGACAATCGGCACATAACAACATAATATTTAGACCAGTCTAATTAAACATGGAGCATGAGCTAATAAGCCCACCTTTGGAGGTCTAATCATGAGAAACTTACCCATCGTCAACATCGCAAGCGGAGAATTCAAGGCCAATCCCTATCCCTTCTATGCGCGGCTGCGCGCTGAAGCGCCTATCCATCAGATTGTACTGCCCGATAAGCAGACAGCCTGGTTGGTCACACGTTATGACGATGTGCTGTCGATCCTCAAAGACGACACCACCTTCGTAAAGAATTACCGCAGCGCCAAAACACCCGAACAGCTTGCACGAATGCCCTGGGTACCCTCGGTCATCAGGGTATTGGAGCGCAATCTGCTTGGACTGGACGGCGACGACCACGCCAGACTGCGCAATCTGGTTCACAAAGCCTTTACACCGCACAATATCGAGAAGATGCGGGCGCGAGTCGAGACCTTATCCAATGAACTGTTGGATGCAGCCGAGCAGCGGGGACAGATGGACATCATCAAGGATTATGCACTGCCGATTCCCTTGACGATTATTTCCGAGATACTGGGAATCGAAGAGGCTGACCGACCCAACTTCAGCAAATGGTCAAAGCGCATGTTCAAGGTCAGTTCGGGCAGTTATTTCATCACGCTGATCTGGGGCATTCCCGCTATGATGCAAATGCTGCGCCTGATCCGGCGGATTTGCAAAGAACGCAGGCTTCATCCACAGGATGATATGATTACCGCGCTGGTTCAGGCCGAGGAAAGTGGCGATCACCTGAGCGATGATGAACTGCTCTCAATGGTCTTTATCCTGCTGATAGCGGGACACGAAACAACGGTTAACCTGATTGGCAGCGGGACACTGGCGCTGCTGGAAAATCCCGATCAGATGGAACTGCTGCGCCGTAAACCGGAACTTACCAAAAACGCGATTGAGGAACTGGTGCGCTATGTCAGCCCGGTAGAACAAGCCACCGAACGCTATGTCACCCATGATGTGACGATGCACGGTGTAACGATGCACAAAGGTGATCTCCTATTGGCAGTGATTGCATCGGCCAACCGGGATGAAAGCCAGTTTGAGCATGGCGATGAACTCGACATCACCCGCGAGAATATCAAGCATCTGGGCTTTGGCAACGGGATTCACTACTGCGTCGGTGCGCCGCTGGCTCGGCTGGAAGGCCAAATCGCCATCCGCACACTGGTACAGCGTTTGCCCTCGCTGCATCTGCAATCGGCTCCGTCTGCCCTGCGCTGGCGACCCGGTATGACGGTGCGTGGATTGGAAGCACTGCCCGTCGCGCTATAATGCACAAACAAATCAAGGGGTATGGTATAGGGTCAACGCTTGAAGATCGTCAGGCTGACCGATACGATAGCCCTTGATTTTTCGTTTCCCTTTCTTGCAAGACGACACACCGAAATTAGAAAGGCTTTAAAAAGACTATCATTGGGTATATTATCAATATTAGAGAACAAGCCTTAGGTCATCATGGTGATTGGCATGGCTGCCAGGCATACGAGAAATCAAGGATGTTGCTGGCAACTTTTTGAATATTCTTACCCATCGAATCCATGATATATAAATCTTCGGTACCTTCGCGGTTCGATGCAAATGCAATGGTATCTCCATCTGGCGACCAAACGCCGCCAAATCCATCTATTGAAGTCCCTGTGAGCTTGATAGTTGTTTTACCATCTGGGCTAACTGAGTAAATTTCAGCATGACCTAAATGAGTCGTCCAATACAGAATATTATCTCCAATCGGAGACCACTGAGGCTCAAATCCATTCGCCTGAGCCGGGGCTAGATTTACACTATTTCCGTTTAGCACATCAAATGAATAAATACCTTTATAATCTGTCTGTATCACCAGTTTTTGGCTGTCCGGCGACCAAGATAATACACTAACATAATTGATGTCCGAGAAATGAATCGTGTTTTCCTGATGAGTATCGAATAACATTAATTCCCGCGATTCATTTTCATCGGATGCGAACGCAATATAGCTACCATCTGGCGACCAGGTTGGAATATAGTTATCTACATCATCAGGACTTATTTTGGACAAATCGCTTCCATCTTCATTAGAGAGAAAAATAGCTTGCCTTCCATCCCGTTTTGAGAGAAAAGCTATCTGTGAGTCAATGGGAGACCAATGAGGGTAGCGGTCTTCAGCGTCATTACGGGTTACATTTTGCAAATCTGTCCCATCGTAATTTGCGCTAAATATTTCCCAATTACCATCTTGATTTGATTCAAAGGCAATTTTGGAACCATCTGCTGACCAGCTTGGAGCCAAATTATAGGAATCACTATCCGTTACCGGAAAAGTAGTTAAACTGTCCACCGCTACAATAAAAATATTAGTTTTGCCCTCTTGCTTTGCCACATAAGCGATGGTTCTATTATTTT